>PSLB01000012.1:0-28126 GCA_040289385.1 Armatimonadota bacterium | reverse complement strand
TCCTCGTTCGGCATGAGCTTGACCATCAGCGTCCGGTTCATGTTTTTAGTATACCCCAGACAGCTCAGTGGGTGCAATGGAGGGATGGAAGCCGCCCTTCCTCTCCGCGCCTGAAGGCGGGGGCTTCCGGGCGGCGGCGATGGTGAAAGGGTACACTCATGTCTATGATAGCGACTCGCCAGAAGCTCACGATTGCTTTCGGGGTTGTGGTCCTGCTTTTGCTGATGTTCGGGGCCACACTGGTCAATATCTATGCAAACTACCTCTGGTTTGTGCATGATGTAGGTTACCCCCAGCTGTTCAGCAAGCAGATGAGCCTCAAATGGCTCCTGTTTGGGTTGGTGGGTGTCGGCTTTTTTGTGTTTGCGCTGGTGAACCTATGGATTGCCAATAAAGTGGCGGGTTCGGTTGAGGAGCCAGAGCTCATTCTGCGGGGCGGACGGATTGTACGGATTACGCGTGCAGTGCGTCGCGGCACCTTTTACTTGCTGGCGTTAGGCACACTCATCTTCTCGCTTTTTGTGGGCGCATCTACTACAGCATACTGGAACGACCTTTTGCTGTTCCTGCATGCTCAGCCATTTGGTGTGCAGGATCCTTTATTTCAACAGGATGTAGGTTTTTATGTGTTTCGCCTGCCGTTTCTGTCGTTTGTTTCTGGACTGTTGGCATTTTGCACGCTGGTCGTACTGGTCGGCGTGGGGGTATTTTACTACTTCAACCGTGCGCTGGGGTGGTTAGGCGGGATGCCGACCTTCCTCCCTTCGGTGAAACCCCACCTCCTGCTCCTTTCTGGACTCTTTTTGGTGTGGTTGGCGTGGTATCTGTGGTTGGCACGCTACGATTTGGTCTTTTCGGGGCATGACCAGTTTTTTGGGGCGGGCTACACCGACGTCCATGCGACTCTGCCGATACTGAACATTACCGTGTTTGGTTTGGTTGGGGTTGCGATACTGTGTTTGGTGAGTATGCGTCGTGGAGCAGGGGTTCTGTTGCCGATAGGCGCACTGGCGGTAGTCATGTTGTTCTGGATTGGGGCGAGTTTAGTGTATCCGGGTCTGGTTCAGCGTTTTGTGGTTGTGCCGAACCAACTGGAGCGCGAAAGTGAATATATCCGTTATCATCTGGAAGCCACGCGTCGCGCCTATGGACTCGACAAGATTGTCGTGCGTGTGATGAATGTTCAGCAAAACCTGACCGCCGAAGACCTCAAGCGGGCTGAGGGCACCTTAGCTAACCTGAGCCTTTGGGACTATCGTCCCCTCAGACAGGTCTACAACAGCCTGCAGGCACTTAAGCCCTACTATCAGTTCGTCGATATCGATGTAGATCGCTACATGATTAATGGCACACCGCGTCAGGTCTTACTTTCGGTACGGGAGCTGAACTTAGCGGGACTACCCGCCCAAGCGCAGCGCTGGCAGAACCTACACCTACTCTACACTCATGGCTACGGAATGGTTCTCAACCCAGTGAATGAAGCCACTCCAGAAGGCCAACCTGTGTTATGGATGCGCGACCTTCCCCCCGTAATGCCTCCTGAGATCCCCTTGAAAAACCCAGCGATCTATTTTGGCGAGAACACCACCGACTATGCAATCGTGCGCTCGAATCTGAAGGAGCTGGATTATCCCATGCTCACAGGGGAAGGCAGTAGCGAAGAGAATGTCTACACCACTTACTCGGGGGATGGGGGCATCCCGATTGGGGGGCTTTTGACACGCTTGTTGTTCGCCTTGCGCCTTAAAGATACCAACATTCTGCTCACGCGCGACCTGAACGCCGAATCGCGCCTCCTATGGCGCCGTTCGATTCAGGAGCGTGTCCGCGCTATGTTCCCGTTCCTGCTTTTCGATGAGGATGCCTACCCTGTGGTTGCGGACGGTGAGATTATCTGGATGTATGACGCCTACACCTACTCCAAAAACTATCCCTACAGCAAGCCGTTTCTGACCCGTGATCGGCTCCTACGCCAATTCAACTATCTGCGCAACTCGGTCAAAATCACCATCCACGCGTATACAGGCGAGGTGAACGCTTACATCGCCGACACCGGCGATCCCATCATACGCGCTTACGCATCTGCCTTTCCCAACACCTTCAAGCCGCTGGGCTCGATGCCGGCGAGCCTCCGCGCCCACATCCGCTACCCCATCGACATGTTCCAAATTCAGGCGCGCCTGCTGGAGGTGTACCACACTACCGACGCCCGAATCTTTTTCAACAAGGAAGATGTGTGGCAAATCGGGCGGGAGCGTCCCACCGCCAACGAAGAGGTCCCGATGGTCCCCTACTATGTGATTATGCAACCCCCAGGGGAGGATCGCCCCCGCTATATCCTGACCCTCCCCTTCACCCCCCTCAACCGCCCGAATCTGGTAGGTTGGTTAATCGGGCACTGCGATCCTGACCGTTACGGTGACCTGGTGCTGTACCGATTCCCCAAAGAACGCACCGTGTACGGACCCAGCCAGATCGAGACGCGTATCAATCAGGTTCCCGAAATCGTCCAGCAAATCAATCTCTGGAATCAGCAGGGCACGCAAGTGTTCCGTGGGCATCTGCTGGTGATCCCGCTGGGGAATGCGATGCTCTACTTCCGTCCCATCTATCTGCGTGCGGTGGCAGAGGGTGCAATCCCTGAGCTGAAACGCGTTATTTTAGCGACTGGCGATCGCGTGGTGATGGCTGAGACAGTGGAGCAGGGATTAGCTCAGCTGATGAATATGCGCCCCCCGCAGGTTGCTTCCAGCACTCGCCCCTCCGAATCGCCACCCTCAGCCCCTCCCTCTACCGACCTGCGCGGATTGGCAAGCCAAGCGAACCAGCTCTATCGCGAGGCGCATGAGGCTCTCAAGACGGGCGATTGGGCTACTTATGGCGCCAAGATGAAGGCTCTCGAGCAAATCCTCAAACAACTGGCGGAGTAGCGCCATTATGGCAGAGTGGTCGGGAGTTCCAGAAGCGATACTGGCACGATTGGAGCGCTATCGCTTCCAGCCCCAGAAGAGCCATGTGGGCGCGATTCGAGGGGAGCGCCTTTCCAAACGCAAAGGCATTTCTATCGAGTTCGCAGACTACCGACACTACGCGCCTGGCGATGACCTGCGACACTTAGACTGGAACATCTTAGCCCGACTGGATCGCGCCTACCTTCGCACCTATCAGGACGAGCAGGAGCTTCCCATCTACCTCTTGCTGGATTGCTCGGCGTCGATGGCGTTCGGCGAACCCAACAAGTTCGATATGGCTCGTTTGCTGGGTGCTTGCTTAGGATATATCGCCCTCGTAAGTGGAGACGCCCTCTACCCTGTAGCGCTCCATCCGCAGGCGTCAGAGACGCGCCCGCTGAGAGGGCGCCCCGCCTATGCGCGCCTGGTGGAATGGCTTCGCACGCGCACCCCCGACGGACGCGCACTGAGCCAAAGCATCCAACGGTTTGCCCATGCCAACCTGCCCCCTGGATTGGTTCTGCTCCTAACCGACGGGCTGGATGAGGCGATGCCCCAAGCCTTGCGCGCACTTGGAGGACGCAAACACGAAGTGGTCTGTCTCCAAATCCTCTCCGAAGTGGAGCTTGATCCCGATCTGGAAGGCGACCTCAAACTGGTTGATGCTGAAACGGGCGAGGCTGTTGAAATAACCGCAACCACGGGTGTGTTGACAGAGTATCGGCGTCGGCTCAACGCTCACATGGAAGCACTTCATCAAGCCTGCCGACGCATCGGAGCGGTCTCGCTGACAGTGTCCAACCGCGATGACCCGATTGAGATCATCCTCAAAAAGCTCTATCCGCAAGGGGTTCTACAGTAGCAGGCTGGTATACTCTTTACGCATGTTAGACCAAATTGTGCTGGAGGGTGTGGAGTTTTACGCCTATCATGGGGTTCCAAATGCCGAGCAGGCGATTGGACACCGCTATCGGGTCGATCTCGTGTTGGAGTTGGATTTGCGCGAAGCGGGGCGTACCGATGCGCTGGCGCATACGGTGGACTACGCAGGGGTCGTCCAGCGTGTGATGGCTATAGGCACAAGCACGCAGTATCGTCTGATGGAGGCTCTGGCAGAACGGATATGTGCAGAGATTTTTCTGGCATTTCCGCAGGTGACGCGCATCGAGCTGACTCTGCGGAAGCGACTACCGCCCGCAGGAGCGATCTTAGAAAGTGCTGGAGTTCGAATCGTACGGGAGCGCACCGATGCTAACGCAACGGTTCATACTCACGGGGGAGCCCCGCCACGATGAGGCATTGATTCGTCAGGCGTCCGCTGTGATTCGAGCGGGCGGTCTGGTGGCATTCCCCACTGAGACGGTGTACGGGCTGGGCGCCGATGCGCTCAACCCTGTAGCCGTACGCCGAATCTACGAGGCGAAGCAACGACCCGATTGGGATCCGTTGATTGTGCATGTAGGAGACAGGAAACAGATGCGTCTGTTGGTGTGCGATATCCCTCCAGCCGCCGATGCGCTCATCGACGCCTTTATGCCCGGCCCCCTGACGCTCATCTTACCCCGCTCGAATTTAGTGTCCGACATCATCACTGCAGGGCGCGACACTGTGGCGGTCCGCATGCCAGTGCACCCTGTTGCCCGCGCTTTGATAGAGTATAGCCAAACCCCCATCGCGGCGCCGAGCGCCAACCGCTTCGGACGCCCCAGCCCCACCACAGCCGACCATGTGCTGAACGATCTGGCAGGCGCAATTGAGATGGTGCTGGATGCGGGCGAGACCCCCGTCGGAGTGGAGTCGACCATTGTAGACCTCACCACGGAGCCGCCCACACTCCTGCGCCCTGGTGGGGTGCCATTAGAGAGTATGGAGGCGGTCATAGGCACGGTGCGCACCTTCACCGACCACCCAGCGGAGGGCACGCCCTTACCCTCGCCCGGCACCGCACCGCGCCACTATGCGCCCAGCGTGCCCGTTCTGCTGGTCCCTCCCGACCCGAATGCACTCTTCGGCGCCACAAAGGATGCGCTCACCCAATATGCACTCGTTGGCGCGATGGTTCCCGAAGGTTGGCTGATTCCGAGCGACACGCACTTGGTTCGGTTCAACTGGGGTCCCTGGAGCGACTGGGAGACACTGGCGCATAGACTGTTTGAGGGACTGCGTTGGCTGGAAGCCCAGCAAGTGCATGCGATTGTGTGTCCCTTGCCGCCGCCTGAAGGGTTAGGGCGCGCCCTGCGCGACCGTCTGGAGCGTGCCGCCAATCAGGTAGACTCTTAGCGCTATGGGCGTTCCACAGATTAAGTTCGGGACCGAAGGCTGGCGTGGCGTAATTGCCGACGATTTTACCGTTGCGAATGTGCGTCTTGTTACGCATGCCATTGCACGCCACCTTCAGGAGGTGTGTCCTCCAGGCGAGGGCGTATTGATTGCCTACGATTGTCGCGCTCAGTCGGAGCTGTTCGCACAAGCGTCCGCCGAAGTACTGAGCCACTACGGACTACCTGTCTGGCTCGTACAGACGCCGATCTCCTCACCAGCAGCCGCTCATGCGGTCCTCAAAAACCGCCTTCAGGGCGCTGTGATGTTCACTGCCAGCCATAACCCCCCTAGCTTTCACGGAATCAAGTTCAAGCCGCACTACGGTGGCGCCGCCTTGACCGACATTACCGCCAACATCGAGAAACATCTTGGTGAGCTAATGGCTGACTACACCCGCTACACCGAACCCGTAGCGGCTCAAGCCCCCATCCGACCCCACGACCCTGTACCTGACTATTTAGCGCATGTACATCAGTTCGTTCGCGTAGACGAGCTGTACGAAATCCCCTACAAAGTCGTTACCGATGCGATGCACGGTTCCGGAGCGGGCTATCTCAAATCGCTGATCTCACGACTGGGTATTGAGGTGCATGCCCTGCGCGAGGAACGCAACCCCTATTTCGGTGGGACGAACCCCGAACCGATTGCTGAGAACCTGAAGGAGCTGATCCATGCAGTTCGGCATCTGAAAGCACACATCGGAATCGCGATTGACGGGGATGGCGACCGCATCGGCGCTGTGGACGAGCATGGCAACTTTGTAGACAGCCATCGTATCTTTGCGATCACGCTCCGCCATCTGGTGGAGCATCGAGGCTGGCGCGGGGGAGTAGTGAAGACCTTCTCCGTCAGCCAAATGATCGATAAACTCTGTGAGCATTACAACCTCCCATTGTCCGTAACCCCAATCGGGTTCAAGTTCATCGTAGAGAAGATGCTTGAAGACGACATTTTGATGGGAGGCGAAGAGAGTGGGGGCATTGGCATTACGCGCTACATGGTGGAACGCGACGGCGTGATGATGGGCATGCTCTTGCTGGAGGCGATGGCAACCTCCGGGAAATCGCTCTCAGAGTTAGTGGAGTCGGTGTTCCAAATTACGGGTCCCTACTTCTACCATCGAATCGACGCCCACTTTGAACGCGACCAGATGCCCGAACTGCGTGAACGGCTCAAAGAGCTCACCCTCGAGAAAGTTTTGGATGTCTCCGTTGCCACGCGCGACACTTTGGACGGAATCAAGCACATTTTGGAGGACGGCACTTGGCTTTTGCTACGCGCCTCAGGCACGGAACCAGTGGTGCGTATCTATGCAGAGGCACGCGCTCCCGATTCGGCACGCCACTTAGCAGAGGAGGGACACCATATCCTCAAGCGGCTGATAGAAAAGTAGGGGCTTGGTGGAGCGGAGCGGATTCGAACCGCCGACCTCTTGCATGCCATGCAAGCGCTCTCCCAGCTGAGCTACCGCCCCACGCCCCTCATTATACCCTACCCAAGCCCCTAATTGCAAGCAATTGCGAGGGTGTTGAAAAAAATCCTGAGGCTATCCCCCAAAACCCCCTATTTTCCGAACACCCTCGACACCCCTTGACAAAATCGTGCCCATCTGGTATAATAGACTCGTAAGGCGGAGGGTTGCCTGAGTGGTCGAAAGGGGCCGCCTGCTAAGCGGTTGTAGGGAGGTTAAGCTCCCTACCCTGGGTTCGAATCCCAGACCCTCCGCCAGCTGACTACCCATGAGAGATTCAACACGGTACGCCTGGTGGCTCCTGACTCTGCTGTTCTCCCTTCTCATCAGCCTCAACTTTGCGCTCCTCGCTCGGGAGCTCCGCGCAAACGAACGCGCCGAACAGAACACCCCCGCCGAGGTCGACCGCACGCTCAAGGTGGTGCTTGCGTTTGGCACGCGCCCCACAGAGAATCCCTTGCTCAACCCAACCCTCACCGAACTGGATCAGCCTTCTTTCGAGGCTCTCTTGCGAAAGGCGGTGCTGGAAGCATATGCAGGGCTCGACCGCTATGCCGAAACCTTGCAAAAAGCGGAAACAATGCCTGCGGGAGACCTCACCCCTGCACAACGGCGTTGGTATGCCAGCCTCTGGCGATGGGCACTCCGTAGCACGCTGCGTGCGGAATCAGTGCCGATACTCATCGACGCGCTACGCCCAACGGTTCCACCTCCTTACCTTCGTCTGGCGGAGGCGGTGTTCTATCAGCAGTTGGGGCAAGCTCAAAAAGCAGAGTCGATTCGTCAACAGCTTCGACTTCAGGGGCTGATCAGTATGACCATCGTGCTTGTTGTTTTGGGCGCGATTGCTATCGGAGGAGTGGGAGGGCTGGGCATTTTAGCGTGGCTGGCGCTGAACCCTCCACGATTTGCAGAACGCCCCATAGCTAACAGCTCACCCTTTGTACTGGATGCCACTCTGTGGGCGATGGTGCTTTTTCTGCTAACCATCCTGATCTCGCCTGCCGAGTGCTTGGCAAGCTTTCTCAAAGGTCTGGGAATTGAAGCCCATTCCCCTCTGCTTCTGAACCAACTTTTTGCCAGCGCCATCAGTTTGGCATTCCTCTACACCGTGCGCGATCGGCTGGGGCAGGGAATAGCCCTCAACTGGTTCGCACGCCAAGGCTTCGCTAAGCACCTGCTTTGGACGACGGTCGGCGGGGTGGTCTATGTTCCGATTGCAGTAGCAGGGCTGATCTTCGTGATTCTGTTCGCGCCCACCCTCTCCAGTCAACAGAATCCGATAGTGGAGAGTGCGCAGAGTGCGGAGGGTTGGCTCCACTGGGCAATGATTTTTGTCCAAGCGGTGGTGCTGGCACCTGTTGTAGAAGAGTTCCTCTTTAGAGGCGTGCTTTTTCAGGTGCTTTGGCAGCGCACCGGGCGCGTGTGGCTGAGCGCTTTTGTGAGCGGGTTCCTTTTTGCCATTATCCACCCCCAATTTTTGGCAGGTCTCATCCCGCTGACCGCAATCGGCACTGTATTGGCTTTACTATACGCCCACACGCGCTCTCTGACGCCCTCTATCGTGCTCCATGCACTCAACAATCTGGTGTCGACCCTGGTGCTGTGGGTCGTGAGCGCATGCTGTGGGTCATGAGCGCATAGGGTATAATAAAATGGAGGCTCGGTATGAAACTGAACTCGGTTATTATGGGCGTATTACTCTTGGCGGGGTTGGCTTTCACCGTGACCGCCTTTATTCAAAACACCAGCCCCTATGTGAAAGTGCAGCAGCTTACCCAACGCTCCGAGAAGGTGCATGTCGCTCTTAAACCCCTCAAAGAGACCATCCAGTTTGATGTCAAAACGATGATGTTGACCTTTGAGGGCGAAGACGATACGGGCAAGATCAAGGTGGTCTACCCCAAGGGCAAGCCAAACAACTTTGAGATGGCGTCTCAGGTGGTTGTTATGGGCAACTATCGGGATGGGGTCTTCCACGCCGAAGAGATGCTTGTGAAGTGCCCAAGCAAGTATCAGGGAACCGAGACAGCACAGAGGAGGTAAGCTGTGCTGATGGGCTATGGAGTCGTATGGTTAGGGGTGGCTTTTGCGCTGGGAGCAACCCTCCTCTATGCACTGAGCGGGAAGAATGGGCGCTTTCTAAAATGGGGCAGGGGACTGTTCTGGGGCGCGTTTGTAATGACATTAGCCACCGAAGCGGTTCTGCAGTATGCTCTGATTACTGGGCGTTATGATCTCCAGTATGTATTCAGCTTCAGCGAGCGAAACCTGCATCTGTGGTACAAGATTGCAGGGGCGTGGGCAGGGCAGGAGGGGAGCTTCCTGCTGTGGGCTATCTGGACAGGCGTCTACGGCCTGGTTCTGATGCGCACAGCAGGGAGCTATGAGCGCTGGGTGATGACAATCTACTCGGCATTAATGCTCGTTCTGCTTGGCATCCTGGCGTACCAGAGCCCCTTTGCGCCCTTACCGAAACCCGACCCCGCACCGCCCGTGTGGCCGCCCCAGGATGGGTTCGGGTTGAACCCGTCGCTGGAGAATATCTGGATGACCATCCATCCGCCGATTATCTTTGCAGGCTTCTCAGCGCTGGCGGTGCCGTTCGCCTATGCACTGGCTTCCCTCTGGCGCAGTGAATATTATGAATGGGCGATTCGGGTGCGTCCTTGGGCAATTTATGCGACAACCATGCTGGGCTTCGGGCTTGTGCTGGGCGGATACTGGGCTTACGAGACGCTGGGCTGGGGTGGCTTCTGGGCTTGGGACCCCGTAGAGAACACCTCGTACTTCCCATGGCTCTTTATGGCTGGAGGCGTACACGCACTGATGCTCCAGATCAATCGGGGGCGCATGGTACGCTGGAACCCACTGTTGCTGGCAATTCCGTTTCTCTTGTTCGTGTACGGCACTTTTCTGACGCGTAGTGGGGTTTTGGCAGAGGTATCGGTTCACTCGTTCGATGCGTTAGCGAAGAGTGCCCTGGGCATCCTGATCGGGATGATGGCGGGCGGGTTTCTGCTGACTCTGGGACTGTGGCTCTATCGCTATCGGCAGATGCCATTCCCTGCGCCGAACATGACTCAGGGCTTCTCGCGTGAGAGTGCGATTCGGTGGGGGGTTGCACTGCTTACGCTCTCTGCTTTAATCAGTCTCGTGGGCACCTCGTGGCCCCTGATCACTAAAGCGGTGCAGGGGCAAACCGTCTCGCTCCAGCCTGAGTTCTACAATCGGGTGCACATTCCGTGGATTATTCTCACGGCGATTGTTGTGGCGTTTGCGCCGATGCTCAGTTGGCGCGGTATGACACTGGATCAGATCCTTGAACGGCTGACCAAGAGCTGGGTGCTGGCGGTGCTAACAGGCTTTATCGCATTTTGGTACGGCTTTCGGGAACCGCTTACCCTGTTTGTGGTGGTTCTGTTGGCATTTGTTGGCTTTGCGAATCTGGGGGCGATCTGGCGCCGTGCACAGGTAGGGAAGCGCAACGGCGGTCTACGGGCACTGGGGCGTATTGAGATCTATCGCCATGCGCTTGCAGGTCTATGGGGAGCGCGCTACTCTATGGGCGGATTTTTGACCCATTTCGGGCTGGCAGTGGGGTTGATTGGGCTGATCCTTTCGTACGCTTACGAAGTCAAACGGCGTGTGGTCGTGGAGCAGGGGAGGGACACCATTGCGTTCGGCTACCGCTGGCGGTATCTGGGCATGACGGGCAACGAAAAGTTTCCTGGCGATCCGATGCGCGATAAGTTCAATCGCGTGCGTCTGGAGGTCGCCTCGCATGGCAGCCGTTTCATCGTGGAGCCTCGCTTCTACCAGTTCCAGCGCGGCGGAGAAGTCAGCAATGTGGTCGGGCCCCATATCGTGCGCTGGTGGAACCATGACCTATATGTCTCCTTCTTCGCTCCCCCACAAGTGAATGCAGACCCGCTCTCCGTGCGCCTGCACGAGAAAGAGAAGGGCAGGGCGGGGGATTACACAGTGGAGTTTCTGGGGTTTGAAACTGCAGGAGCGATGGGACAAGAGGGCTTTCGGGCGATCGCGCGGGCACGCGTTAGCCATCCCAGTTGGAAGGAACCTGTAGAGTGCACGCCATTCCGCCTGATGACACAAGGCGGGATCGTACCGATCCCCCAGCCCCTACCTGATGGAGCCCAGATTCTGGTGGGGCAAATGGATGTTAGCCGCCGCTTGGTCGAGTTCCAACTGATTATGGTGCCAGGCAAGCCCGAGACAGTACCCCGCTGGGTTATCCCGTTAGAGGTTCACTACAAGCCGTTCACAATTCTGGTTTGGCTGGGACCGCCCCTTACCTTGCTGGGCGGTTTACTGGCGGTGGTGCGCCGTGCCCGCGCCATACCCGGCGGAGTCGGGAAACTTATCGCCGACTGGGATACCCCAACAGCCACCGAGCGCAAAGAGAGGGTAGGGGTCAGCTAAGGGGCGCCCCTCACATATCGCCCCCCAGCGAGTGAACTTGCTGACGCAAAAACCGTAGACTCGGTGTGTTTCTTTTGGGAGCGCATAACAGAAGAATACCCTATCGGATAAGCTGATGCACCCGCTCTCGTAGAAATGCCAGCTGGGCTTCAGAACTCGGTATATCCAGAATTCGTTCAGCAGGAATCCATTCTCCGAAACACACAATAATTACAGTAAATGCTGGTCTTGGAAAAAGTTTTCCATAAGGAACCAGCTTTTCAGTATGGGTGAGCCCGACTGGCAAGATCGGCGCTTTGGTCTGACGCAAAATCAGCAAGATTCCGGGCAGAAACGGCATCAGTTCGCCCGTTTCGCTCAGTTTGCCTTCAGGAAAGATGCCCAACGCCTCGCCCCGCTTAACCGCCGCAATAGCTTCCATCAAAGCGCGCCGATCAGCGGTACGCTGGCGAACTGGAATCATACGCGCCAGGCGCGCTATAGAACCGATTAGGGGAATCTGCAGAATGTCGGCGCGTCCCATAAAGCATAAGTGGCGAGGCGAGGCGTACCACAGCACCAACGGGTCGGAAAGCGACCGATGGTTGGCGATCATAATCAGCCCGCCACGACGCGGCATGCGATGACGATTCTCAATCCGAAGCCACACCCCAAAGAGGCAGCGCAGAGCCAGCCCGAAGAAAACTTTGCACAACGCGTAGGCGAGGTAGAAGACAAGCCAGTAGAGAGCCTTGCGCATAGAGTCCGATAAGTGGGATTATGTTAACCAAGATCCTCGTAACGCCCCTCTGCCTCTAACACCGACTCCGCCATGTAGATTGGGGCACGAAAGCGCAAGGCGAGCGCAATGGCGTCGCTTGGACGGGCATCCATCTCTATCTCCTCCTCACCACGCCTCAGATAGATCTTGGCATAGAATGTGCCATGCCACAAGTCGTCAATCACCACCCGATCCACTGTGATGTCCAACCGCATCAGAATATTGCGCAGAAGGTCATGAGTCATCGGACGCTGTGGTATCTCACCGCTGAGCGCCATCGCAATTGCATGGGCTTCAAAAGGACCGATGACGATTGGCACATTGCGCCCGAAATTATCGCGTAGCTGTACCAACAGGGCTTGAGGCTGACCGTCTTCATAGCGCTCATAAAGTCCTGCGATACGTACCTCCAGCTCGCGCCCCTGCTCGAATCGGATTGGCGGCCCCAACTCTTCATCAGAAGCCTCACTGCCAAAAAGCCGTTTCAATTCAGAGATGTCTTCCGCGTTTTCATCTTCGAAGTCGAAGAGGCCTTCTGGCTCGTCTGGGTCGTCATCGCGGCGTTTGCGTCGTTCATCATCTCGCATAGGAGCCCTCCTTATGATGTGGTTCGTGTCCGAACAACCACTTCCTGCAAGAACTCACGATTGGAGCGGGTTCGCTGGAGCAATCGGATCAGCTGTTCGGCAGCTTCCACGAGATCTTCCTGATTAGCCAATAGCCGTCGCAGTTGCCAAATGGCCATCAGTTCCTCGCGCGGGTATAGTAGCTCTTCGTGGCGCGTGCCTGACCGCTTGACATCAATTGCTGGAAAGATTCGTCGCTCTGCCAGCTCTCGCGACAGCACTAACTCCATATTGCCCGTGCCCTTGAACTCCTCGAAGATGACCTCATCCATGCGCGAGCCCGTCTCGATGAGACAGGTTGCAATCACGGTGAGGCTCCCCCCCTCTTCGATGTTACGGGCGGCTCCGAAAAATCGCTTAGGACGGTACAAGGCAGCAGGATCTAGCCCCCCAGACAGGGTTCGTCCACTGGGACTGGTGGTCAGGTTCGAGGCACGCCCAAAGCGAGTTAGGCTATCGAGCAGGACCACCACATCCTTGCCTTGCTCTACAAGTCGCTTGGCGCGCTCAAGGACTAAATCCGCCACGCGCATGTGGTTTTCGGGAGGCTCGTCGAAGGTCGAGCTAACCACTTGTCCTTTGACCGAGCGGCGCATATCCGTGACCTCTTCAGGGCGTTCGTCCACCAACAGGACCAGCAAAATCACTTCGGGGTGATTGGTTGTAATACTGTTAGCAATATTTTTCAGCAGTGTGGTCTTCCCTGCTTTAGGGGGTGCGACAATAAGGGCGCGCTGTCCCTTGCCGATGGGCGCAATCAGGTCGATGATACGCCCTGAGATATTCTCGGCAGTGGTTTCCATGATCAGTCGTTCGTTGGGATAGAGGGGCGTGAGCTGTTCGAAATCCTTGCGTCGCCGTGCTTCGTCGGCAGCGACGCCGTTAATCGCTTCGACCCGCAGAAGCCCGTAATACTTTTCGCCCTCTTTAGGGGGACGCGCGACACCGAACACCAAGTCGCCCGTGCGAAGTCCGAACCGCTTGACCTGCGACTGCGAGACATAGACATCCTCGCTGGTGTTCTGGAAGTTCGGGTGGCGTCGCAAGAATCCCCAACCATCGGGGAGGATCTCCAGCACGCCCCAAGTGTATTCGGTGTTGGGCTCTATGTTGAGAGTGCGCATCAAGCGATAGACCAGCTCGGCTTTGTCGTCGGTCTCCTCCACACCGCTGCGCTTGGCACGACGCTTGAGGTCGCTAAGGGGCATTTGGATGAGCGATTGGAAATCGACGACCTCCATAACCCGTGCTGGACGCATCTCTACAGCCAGTCCACTCTTATCGAAGTCGTTCGGGCCGTCAGATACGCTGGCGTTGTTCGGCGATTCCGTGAGGGTCGTCTCCGACTGTTCTTCCAGAGTTACTGTGTGTGTTCGCTTTCTCATTGTTGGTCCCATCCGTTAGATGTTGTTTTCGTTAGGCAAGTGGGCATGGGCACACGCTTGCTCCAAAGGGGACACATATCGGCTATATTATACCCCATTTTTCGGGCGAATGCAAGTTCGTGTTGCCTCCCTACTCTGGGTCATAGTAGGTATCTCCTTGAGTTGGGGCGAACCAGCCGATTCGGTGACGTCGGGGATTGGCATCGGGGTAAGCCCCACTTTGATCAACAGACTCTGCCATTTTCAGGGCTTTCAAGTGCCCGTCTACAAATACGACATTGGCGTTTTCATGGTGGCGGAAGTGGACGGAAGGATCCAACGGGAAGTAGCTATTGGGGATTCGGCGTAGCACATCGGGGGGGGCAATCAGAAAAGTGTATTCTGCAAGTCCACTGCCGATGTCAAGCGCCCCATCGGCAAACATAGCGGTTTCGGCTGGCTTGCGAATTTCCCACTCGGCTAATGAGCCGTCGAAGGCGGGAAGCCCCGGGGTGTAGCCGATAAACCAAAGCCGAGACCCAACCCCGACCTCGTTATACACATAGCCCCCTGTGCCTTTATCGAAGCCGACACTTGTCTCAAACGAAGGGCATCGCCGAAGCATGCCTCCATCTTTTAGGTAGGGCGTTAACGGCCCGTTTTGTGGCTCAAACTGCCCTGCCCTGTTCCGAGTGCCAAACCAGCGTCGCTGGTCACGGAGGAACTCTGGAGCGGCTGGCACGAAGAAGCCATCCCAGTCATTGGCGTAGAGCTGATTGGCGAGGGCTAACTGGCGCAAGTTTTGCGAGCAAAAGCTTTGTCGCGCCCGCTCACGCCCTTGCGCCAGTACGGGCATGAGAATAGCCATGAGAATGCCTATAATCGCCAGAATAACCAGTAGCTCAATCAGCGTGAATGCACGCATAGATTACTGAGCCCCGCCACCCACCTGCCCTGCCCCGATAGGGCCAGGTGATGGCGGAACACGCTGTTGCTGTTGGATACAGATCAGGTACCGATTCGAAACCGCGACCACCAGCACGGGGGGACCATTGGGAATCGACATAAGCACAGGGGAGACGTTAATAGGCGCCCCAAAAGCGAGTCGCCAGATTTGGTTGCCGTCCGAGTCGTAGCAATAGAGGAATCCGCGCTCATCCCCGAAGTAGAGCCGCCCTCGAACATCCACAGTCGGCGTACATCGGCTTACATTAGGCAGCGCACGCGACCATAGCAAGTCGCCTGTTTGGGCATTAAGCGCGTAAAGCGTACTCTGATTGCTGCCGGAGCGCCCAATCACATAGAGAACCTCGTTGCCCAAGCTATCCCTGCCCAGAGACGGTCCCCCCATAATGGGAATCGGGCGGCTCGGATCCAGTTTCACACCCCAGAGCCTACTACCACCCAAAGCGCCAAGCGCATAGATCCGCCCATAGTTCGAGGCGCAGACATAGGCAATGGTATTATCCGCATTGAACACTATAGGACGATCCACCGAATCATCGCTGGGAAGGGGGTCGGGAGCACTGCTGGGGTCATTGGGATCTATCCGATCATCCTGACTCAGCTCCATGACAGATGTCATAAAACTGGGACCCGGTTGAGGGATATTGAAAGTATTGTACCCAATGATGATACCGTTATGATAACCTGCAAGCCCCGAATCGTTATGTTCGTTGAAAACCGCACTGCTCAACACAGCAGACGAAATGGGAGGCCATGGGGTAAAACTAAAGTCGACACCGATATAAGGTCCGGTGTAGCGATTACTGAGAACCCAGTATACCGCAACACCGAACAGATTCCCGAAATTGTCACCCAGCACTGCGTTGCCCATCAAGCCATCGGTGTAGACACCGAAGCCGCTCCGATAGGCTGGGACGCCTCGTAGAGTGACATCTAAGGGAGGAACGCCAAACACTGGGCTGGGGCTGATGACACGCGCCTCATACTGTCCGCCCGCCATAATGAACACTGGCCAATCGGGAACTACCTGAACCAGCACATCGTTACGATCGAACACATAGACCGCCGTGTTGAAGATGGTAAGCGGAGAGAGCTGACCCCAGAAAGGACCTAAAGAGCCTCTAAACAAACCACTCTGTACATCGAAAAGAACATAGCGGGGGAAGCGTACCCTCCCGAAGATAGACATCTGAGGGGCAATCACGCGACCAGAGAGATGGGTTGGCTCGTTGATCGCACCCCCTGACGCAACCCAACGTACTTGGGGGATCGTGGGACCCTCATAGGGGCTGGTATGGCTCAGTCGCTGATTCGCACCATAAATAGGCATGCTAGACAGCTCTTCGGGAGGGAGTGCCCGCAACACATACTGCCCGCTGGCAGACTGCCACAGCACAATACCAGTCAAAAGCCCAAACAGCAGATATCTTTTCATCATACAACCTCCTTATATGGCGCGACCGCCCACGAACAGGTTCGCGGTACCGCGCGGAGTCGAAATCTCACCCGTATAATTCACGCGGACATTGTTGATGACAAACTGGATTGTAATTCGGTCACGCGGTGCATTCGGGTTCGGCCGCTGGAACGCGTAAGGCTCCGTATCGCGGACCGTAATAGTAATGGAGCCCTGCTGTTCCTGTACATTCCCATTCGTGTCCCGTATTCGAAAGCGCCCTGGAAACACGGCTTGCCCCACTCTTACAGGACCATCCATCCGCACCTGCATTTGTAGCTGGTTAGAGGCTTGTGCAGGGTCCGCATCCGCCGCAAGCAACTGTCCGTTTGGTACAGTAATCGGGGCGGCAGGCGTGAATTGGAACAGCACACTCCGAATGGGTTGCTGGGTACGACCTGGAATATTGATAAACATCACATTAATCCGAAGTTGAGCGTTTGGTCCTGATCTGACAGCCCGCAATTGCAGGGTGTCATCGTCATTTGGATCCGCTGTAGTGCCCTGAATGGCGTAAAACAGCATCTGCGAAAAGCTCACCAGCAGACTGGCGAGCAAAACGGTCGTCATAAGCAATAGTCTCCGCATAGGCTACCTCCGTTTGGTTTAGATTCCCCACAATTGTGGGGGCTCCTGCAATATTTTACTCGACGGAGATTGGATAGGGTTGTTCCGCTGAGTGGTAGGAGTTAGAGCGTCTTCACCGTACTGTGATTTCTATGTCAGGACGGTTGCGAATCGGGATTGTTGGAAGCGGATTTGTGGCGCGCTTTCATGCGCAAGCCTTCGCCAGTGTGCGTGATGCGGAGATCACGGCGATTGCCAGTCGGAACGAGGCATCTGCCCACGAGCTCGCGCAGATGTGCCAATCGCTAAGAGTAGGTTCCCCTCTGGTCTACACCGATGTCCGCGCGTTAGTGCGCGACGAATCGGTGGACGCGGTCTGGTTTCTTGCGCCGAACTATACACGGGGCGAGCTGATAGAAGCCATCGCAGACGAGGTTTACACGGGACGTGCCACCCTCAAAGGCTTGGCAGTGGAGAAACCCATGGCACGCAACCTCGCAGAAGCCCAGCAAGTGCTACAAGCCGTGCAACAGGCAGGTATCCCCCACGGCTATCTGGAGAACCAGCTCTTTGCACCAGCACTCGTGCGGGGGAAAGAGCTGGTGTGGCGACGCGGTGCCTCTATCGCGGGGGAACCTTACCTTGCTCGATGCGCTGAGGAGCATAGCGGTCCCCACCGCGCATGGTTCTGGCGGGGCGATCTGCAAGGTGGAGGCGTGCTCAACGATATGATGTGCCATAGCGTCGCCGCGGGCTGGTTCGTGTTGACCCCCCCTTCCCTGCCCCTGACCGCTCTTAAGCCGCGCTCTGTCTCTGCCCAAATTGCCTGCCTCAAATGGGCACGCCCTGAGTATGCTCACAAACTGCGCACAGCCTACGCACACGAGATGGAAGTCAACTACCTTGAACACCCCGCAGAGGACTACGCCTCAGCCAAAGTCGTTTTTGAAACCCCTAACGGCAACCTTGCCCTTGTTGAGGCGACCACCTCGTGGTGCTTCGTCGGACCCGGACTGCGCTTGACCTTCGAAGTGTTAGGTCCTGAATACATGCTCGCCATTAACACGCTTGCAGGTGAAGGCACGGTCTTCTTCAGTCGGAATGTACACGGCTCTGCGGGCGAGGACATTGTGGAGAAACAGAACGCGGAACAGGGTCTGATGCCCTACCTCGCTGATGAGGCACACAGCTACGGCTATATCGCCGAAAACCGCTACTTCACCGAGTGCTTTCTGACAAGCACCCCGCCGTTCTGCACTTTGGAGTACGGTGTGCGCATTACCGAACTGTTGATGGCTGGCTACCTCAGCGCAGAGCGTCGCCAAACGGTGGACCTCCCCTGCCCCGAACTCGAAAACTTTGTGCCTGCAGTTGCGCGCGGGGCTTGGAACCCAAAAGCACTCTAAATTGGTATATCTTGATTAGGTTATGGGCAAGACGAACAGTGAATTGTTGCAGTTTGAACTTCCAGAGCCGGTCGATGCCCTCATCGAGAAGGTGCGCGACTACCTGCCCGCAGTGGATACTTCACAACTGGTACAGGCTTACCTGTTCGCTGAGGAGCGCCACCATGGCCAGCACCGAGCCGACGGTCAACCCTACATTACGCACCCCTTAGCGGTCGCACACATTCTGGCAGATCTCCAGATGGGGCTGAACACCCTTATCGCGGGGCTCCTGCACGATGTGCTGGAGGACACCCAGACAACACCCGAAGAGCTGGAAGCGTCCTTTGGTTCCATGGTGCGCCAACTGGTGGAAGGGGTCTCAAAACTGCGCCACTCCGAGAATAAAGTGGGCATCTTCACAGAAGCACGCCGACGCCGATTCGAAATCACCAAAACCGCCGAGAACCTACGCAAACTATTATTGGCAGTTGCGGATGACCTGCGGGTGATGATAATCAAACTCGCCGATCGCTTGCATAACATGCAAACGCTCGACGCCCTACCCCCAGAAAAACAGGTGCGTATCGCCACAGAGACTCTCCAAGTCTATGCCCCGCTTGCTCACCGACTCGGAATTTGGCAACTCAAGTCTCAACTGGACGACCTCGCCTTCAAATACCTCTACCCACAGGAATATAAAGAGATTAGCCAAAAAGTGGCGCGGACCCGTGCAGAACGCCAGCAAGAGGTTCAAGAGCTGGTTCGCTTACTTAAAGATCGGCTTTGGGAGCGCGGAATCCGCGCCGAAGTCATGGGGCGCCCGAAGCACCTCTGGAGCATCTACAACAAGATGATCCATCAAAAAATCGACTTCAACCAGATCTACGACCTCACCGCCCTGCGAATTATTACCGAAACCGTGGAGGAATGCTATCTGGCACTGGGCGTGGTGCATGAGATGTGGACTCCCATCCCTGCCCTCTTCTATGACTATATCGCAGCCCCCAAGCCGAACGGGTATCAATCGCTCCATACAAAGGTCATCGGGCCGAACGAACGCACGTTGGAGATCCAGATTCGCACTTGGAAGATGCACCAAATCGCCGAGTACGGTATCGCCGCGCACTGGCGCTACAAAGAAGGGGCAGATTTGCGCACTGACCAGAAGCCGATGGCGCTACCTGAGCTCCAGGACCAGCTACGCGATCTCACCGACCGCAAAAGCCACCTAGAGTTTCTGACCAGCCTCTTCCGCGACTTGACCGCAGATCAAGTCTTCGTCTTCACGCCTAAAGGACAGATTATCGATCTGCCAGAGGGCGCGGTTCCGCTCGATTTCGCCTTTCGGATTCACACGGAGGTGGGCTTGCGCTATAGCGGGGCGCGCGTCAACGGGCGCATTGTCCCCAACGAATACAAACTGCGCACAGGCGATGTGGTGGAGATTCTCACCCGCAACACTCCCCAGCCCGGCTACGAGTGGCTGAATCTGGTGCGCACCTCCAGTGCGCGCTCCAAACTGCGCGCCTACTTCCGCGAACAACGCCGATCAGAGTTCGTTACGCTGGGGCGCGATCGGCTGGAGCAGGAGCTGGCGCGTCTGCGTGTTCCGTTCGCCTCGTTCCGCGAGCATCTCCACGAAGTCCTACAGGTTATGAACTTCCGTACCGAAGAGGATCTCTTCGCCAGCCTCGGCGAGGGAATCACCAGCGTGCAGTCGGTTGTCCAGAGGCTCCGAAGCTTTCTTGCCCTTGCTCCCGCTTCGGAGGTGCCTTCCACCCCCACGCGCGAGATCCGCGCGATGCAGATCGAGGATGCAGACGGCTATCTCACGCGTCGGGCGACCTGCTGTTATCCGCTTCCAGGCGACGAGTTGCGGGGCTATGTATCGCGTGGACGCGGAATCGTGGTGCATCGTGCTTCCTGCGCCTTCCTACGCGACCTGGAAGAGAAGGAGCCTGCGCGCATCATGGTCATCGAGTGGACCGCTTCCGGAGAGCACACCTACCCTGTAGCCATCCGAATCGAGGCATTAGACAAACCAGGGGTACTCGCGGAAATCTCCACGCTCATCGCCAGCGCCAATATCAACATCGCCAATGTGAGCGTCCGCCAAGATCGAACTCGCCATGTGGCGACCCTAGACCTAATGGTGCAGGTACGCTCTGCACAGGAGCTGCGCGTGCTTTCACAACGCCTGCACACCGTTGAGGATGTACTCTCTGTAATGCGCTTTATGCCCGGAGGAGCCGAAACCTATGAGAGGAGTGGTAAACCGCGTAAGAAGCGCACGCGTCGTCGTAGACAATCAGTGCGTCGCTGAAATCGGCACCGGCGTATTGGTGCTTGTCGGTGTGCATCTTCACGATACCGATGCGGATGCCCGCTGGTTAGCCCAAAAAATTGCGAACCTACGGCTGTTCGAGGATGCAACTGGCAAACTCAATCTCTCCACTGCAGAAGTGGGTGGCAGCTTTCTGGTAGTATCGAACTTTACGCTGTACGGTGATTGCCGTAAGGGACGACGCCCAAGCTTTAGCGAATCGGCACCCTATGACAAGGGGCGTGACCTGTACGAGCGGTTTTGCGATTACCTACGCGCCGAGGGCGTTCCCGTGCAAACGGGAGTCTACGGAGCCCATATGTGCATAGCGTTAGAAAACGAGGGACCCGTAACGCTGATTATCGAAAGCCCACTTAGAGGGGACTCGGCTACAGAAACGCCGTGAGATTGATTCCCAATAGTAAGGTTGCTGGCGAACGACGCCAAAAGAGGGTCGGCTCCACACAGTGGATACGCCAGCCGAGCTGTATCTGCATATCGCACAGTTCACGGGCGTGCATGTCCCACCGCATTAAAAAACCACCACGTAGATTGCCCCAGACTCCCTCGATACGCGTGCTGATCTCATCACGCGCGTCCAACTGATCTATGCGGAACCGTGTCGCACCGCTAATACCACTTCGTCCATAGCCGATCGTCCAAGCCAAAGTCGGCATGGGGCGCCATCGCACCGATAGCGCGGCGCGAACCCATCCGTAATGCTGGCGCGCACCGTACACCGCATAGCTTCCCCACACACTCAGCCACAAGTCCCATGCGTCCTGCGATAGGAGCGGTTGATACCACTCCCCATCGATACTGGCACGGCGCTTGCGTGGAGTGTGAACGGCGCCTACCCGCTCGGCTTGCGAACCGACTCGAGCGGTGAGAACCCCCCGCCCCCTACCCCACCGATAAGGCACATCGATGGCGATCTCACTTCGTGAGAGCCGAGTGTCGCGTGTGGGCGCAAGCAGAGGACGGTAATGTGTACTCTGCTCTGCGCGTAAGGTGAGCGTTCGGTTGGATAAGCGCGCCACCTCCTGCTCCAGCCCGATTCGCAGGTTATAAAGTGCGCTTGCCTCGAAACGAGCGCGCAGCTCAGGTTCGCTTGCCTGAGGGATGCCAGCGGTGAGCGCGGTCGCGACGACCATGCGCGTCTCAGGCATCGCGTTCAGATAGGCTGTGCCCGATAAAACTGCTACTGTGCGCGAACCCAGTGGAAGCTCCACCTGTGAACGCAGACCCCAACCCTCTGGCTGACGATAAACAGGCGAGGGAAGCTCTAACAACTGAGCGGTCTCGCGCACCCGAACGGTCATGTAGGGTAAGCGGAGAACGGTGCGCCCGCCAATCTTCAAGCGCGCGTTGCGTAAACGGAGCTGAGTGCCCTCAGTAAGACGCACGCGCTCGGCTTCAATTGAGTAGTCGGGTTGAGAACGCTCGCAGGTCGTCGCCGTAATCCAAGAGGCGGAGAACTCGTTGAGATTCCCCTCCAACATCTGCCCACGAATAATTACCTTAAGCACATGCGCCTCGAAATCGCTGAAACGCCCGTAGTTGCGCCCGTAGTCGTAATCGAGTTGCATGCCTCGGAGGGTGCCTTCGGGAGCGGTCAGCGTAAAAGGTGTCTCGGAGCGTACCTCCTTGCGTTCCGTGTCCAAGGTAAGGCTCTGGGTGAGCAGACGACGCCCCTGATAGACCAGTTCTACCCCCTCGCTAAGCGCCACAAGGATTGCGCCGTCTGCAGTGCGGGTCAGCACATATCGACCTGCATAAAGCCACAGTTCGTCAGTCGAACTGTGGCTTAGCACATCGGCGCAAGCATGGCCCCCGTTCAGAGATAACAAAAGGAGGCACAAGACGATGCCTTGAAGTCGCCGTCTCCGTGCCTCCACACCGAATACCTCCCTCAGGCTTCCCAGTTGAACGGTTCTGCGTCAGTAAGCACGCGGGCTTTCGCAACCACCTCACGCAGATAGGGTGGGATCCCGAACATTCCAAAGTGCGTGAACGGATCGTAGTAGCGCAAGCCCTGCACCCCGCGTTCCTCGATGCGTTGGGCGATAGTCTCTGCGCTCAGCACCAACGGGTCGTGCTTCTTGGAAGCTAACACGAAGCCCCACGGCAACAGGAAGGACGCCACAAAACACCAGTAGGGGCGAACCACAGGGAACACCTCTTGGAGCGTGCGCACGGTACAACCGTACAGGTATGGATAGAGCGGATCGCCCGCACCCGCCTGAACCGTCAGCACCCCGTCGTCTGTAAGAGCATCGTAAATGAGCTGATAGAACTCCTTGGTAAACAGTAAATGCGACGGACCTGCCTCCAGCGGGTCGGTCAGATCCGACACAATCACGTCGAAATGGTTGCGATATTGGGCGATGATTTTGCGGGCGTCGTCGTGGATGAGCGTGGTACGAGGATCCTCAAAGGCGCCTTGGTGCCACTCGGGCATCCACTGCTTGCAGAACGCCACCAGCTCATCGTCGATATCCACCATCACCGCCTCTTTAACAGGGTTATGGCGCAACACCTCGCGCAGGGTGGCGCCCTCTCCGCCGCCTGCGACCAGCACGCGCTGGGGGTTCGGATGCGTGAACATGCCAGGCTGAACCATCGGCTCGTGGAACATATACTCATCCAGTAGAGCCGACTGTATCTTTTTGTCTAAAAAGAGTGCCTTACCGTAGCCGTATAACTCCACAATCCAAGCATCTTGAAACTTCGTTTTCGCCATTTGCATCACATTTTTGACGCGATAGGTATACATCATCGCTTCGGTATGGGTCTCCGAAAGTAAGAGACCACCACAGACATGATGGGCTGCTGCCATACGTTCCTCCTCCTAATCAGGGATTTTCGCCAGTTCGGCTTTGAGTGTATCGATGTAATCGATCGCTTCGGGATCAACAGCGTTCAAATAAGCCAAATAGAGGCTTACGAAGTCGCCGAAGTAGGTGAGATACATCAGTCGTTCGAGAAGACTCTCCCCTTCGGCGACCAGTTCGTGCCACGGACCCGACTCGCCAACGAGCTTTCGGGTGACTTCGATACGGGTGCGGATTTTTGGGCTGTCGTCGGGGTCGCTCAACACAACCACGCTCCAGTTGGTTGCTTGCTGGTGCGCCAGCACCCAGCCCAGAATCTCGTTGTGGTTCATTTCAGGAAAAGTATAGGCGAAGGCGTGCTGTTTTGCGTTCTCGTTGAACTGCCCCTTCCAGCGTAGAGCGACAGTGGCGCGTGGTCCGCAAGAGCCGTACAGGATCGGGATTCGCCCGTGCAAAGCCTGTGCCATTTGCTTTGCAGAGTTCTGTGAGGACGGCAGTGCAGGAGCCAGTCGCTCGCGTGTCTGAACCAATCGTCGCTGGGTTTGTGCATACGCCTGGCGCATATCGGGCAGGAGCCTCCAGCGTTCGCAGAGGCGCATCAACGGGATAAACAAGTATCCCAGAGCGGTACGCGGGGGTTGTCCGCCCGGCACCTGAAGGTGGGGATAGCCGTCCGCACGCGCATATTGCTGAAGCATCCCCCCGGAGGAGAGGGTCATCAGCATCGCCCCGCGCGCATGCGCCTCACGATAACACGCAAGCGTTTCCTCCGTGTTGCCCGAGTAGCTGACTGCAAACACCAAGCTCTGCGCGTCCACACACTGCGGCAGGTGATAATCCCGTACCACCAGCACAGGCAGATCGCCCATCGCCTCAAAAAGCGCACGGAGATAATCGCCCCCAATTGCCGAACCGCCCATCCCGCAGACAGCGATCAGGCGCGGCCTACGGGGCAGTGGGGGGAGCTCAAACTGGGTTGCCAACTGATAGGCACGCTCACACTGAGCAGGAAAGTCCAGCGTGAGCGTCATCATCCCTTTCGGGTCCGCCTTCGCTAAAAGCCCCAAGTCGTCCAGGAGGTGTGACATAGCGGTATCACTGAGCGACATAGGGAAGGAGTGCCAACTCGCGGGCACGCTTAATCGCTACAGCCAGCTTACGCTGGCACTTCGCACACAAGTTCGTCTGTCGACGGGGCAGTATCTTGCCCCGCTCAGGCGAGGTATAGCGCCTCAGCCGCGCGACATTCTTATAGTCAATCGGGCGCTTTTCCAAGCAGAAAGCACACAGGCGTCGCCGTCGGCGAACCATGCGCTGCTTCGTATCGGTATCCTCATCGAACAGTTGCTTTACAAGTTCCATCGTCTCCCTCCAAAATCTTATCGGAATGGATCGTCGTCGGTATCGTCCAACCCTTCTGGGTCAAAATCGAGCTCAAAATCGGTCTCCTCTTCAGGCTCTGGAGTGGGAGGGGGCGTAGGAGCCGATCGTACAGTCCTTCGCGACCGAGCCGCCGATACAGAAGACGGTTGCTCTAAAGTAATGGCCTCGTAATTGGGGGTGTCTGCAGGAGACCCTGCGGGGATATCTGCAGAAGACCCTGCTGTGGCGGGCTGTGTCGGCGATTCCACAGCAGAACGCGGTTCCAGAAAGCGAACTGTGGAGGCGATCACCTCGAATGCCCTGCGCTGAGAGCCATCGGATGCTGTATAGGTGCGTATCTGCGCCCGTCCTTCCACCAGCACCAACCGCCCTTTCGTCATATAGTTGGCAACTGTCTCCGCCGTGGATTGAAAGGCGACGATATCGAAGAAGTCGGTCGTATCCTCTTCGCGCGAACCGCGATTGACTGCCAGACCGAAGCGCACTACTGGAATGCCATCAGGGGTCGTGCGCAGTTCGGGGTCGCGTGTCAACCGCCCCACAAGAATAATCCGATTAAAGTACATAGTCATTCCTCCCCTAAGTTTGGGCGACCTCTTCTGGCTCTAAGCGGAAGGTACGAAAGCGAATCACATCTTCGTTGATCCGCAAAATGCGGTTCAGTTCCGCTGCCGCCTGAGGCGGTCCGACATAGCGGAAGAGAAGATAGGTGCCCTCTTTGTGATGCTTGATCTCGTAAGCCAGCTTGCACGTATCCCAAACGCGCGCCTCCTGAACGGTGGCAGACAGGTTCTCCAGAACCGTACGGGCACGCTCTATGAGTGCGCCGACCTGATCCTCGCTCATGCTCGTCGGCACGATGACCATCGTCTCATACAGTCGATTTTGATCCATGTGTTTCCCTCCTCTGGACCGATTTCGGGACTCCATATCGGAGTCAGAAGGGTCCGGTGTCGGCACATATTATACCCGATTATACCCGAAACTTTTTTGTGGCAGAGCGACTGGGAAGGGTTCGCAGCTGCTGGAGGTCCTATAGATAACGGTGGTTGCTATAATCTATCCGCGTGGCCCTTGTGGCTGCCGTCGCCGGGAGTGGACCGGAGACGTTAAACGCCCGTGGCCGGGACGGAAGGCCGGCTTTAGGGTCGGCGGTCCCGCAGGCAGGTGCCAGGAACAGTTTTCTATGTTCTCGGCAACGGCCTCATAACGCAAGAGAGCAGAGCGTGCACAAAGCGCACTCTGCTCCCATAGAGGGTCGGCTGCCAAGTTAGCCTCAAATCACAAGGCTACTCGGAGCTTCCAAACCCGAACAGCACTGCAAGCAGATCGTTATCATCGATAGTGCCGTCGCCGGTCACATCACCAAAGGTCATCGTGGCAGAGGCGACGGTCGGACCACAAGGATCCGCGCTCCAGCCTGTAGAGGGGCGCGCGTACGCCGCAACAAGCCCATTGTCCCACCGACGCACTTTGATCTGGCTGACGGCAGAACTAACTGGGATCGTGAAGCGTCCATTTTCGTCCAGGTAGGTCGTGAAGCGCGAGGTGAATGGCGTTCCCGAGTCGTTAGTCACCTCCACATCCACAAGATTGCGGCGCAGAGCCTCTTCGATTCCATCGTTGTCGGCATCGAACTCAAAATAAAGTGGACGGCCCGGCTTTGCGCGATTCGCAAGAGCAGACAGTTCGACCTGCCCCACAAAGTTGTGCGAACCACGTAGCGACAAGGCGAAACTCCCCTGAGGAAGCCCTGTGAAAACAGAACCTCCAGTCACAGAAGTAAACACAGGAGTAGTAGGTGAGGTAGCACGAAAGTACCCACGACCTGGGAGAAGCGAGGTGTTGCCGGGAGTGCTGTTGCCGATCAGTAAGCCGATATTCGCAAGATTGATTGTCGTCCCCGTCGCATTCGGTGTGAACGCTATCCAAAACGCTTTAGGTACGGGCAAAGCAGGCGAAATCGGCACGGTGACCTCGAAAATGCCAAATCCATTCACTGCAGGAATGGTGAGGCTAACGGAGTGTATTCTTATCGAAGCCCCAGCGGCAGTGCTAAATAGTCCATTCCATGGATGGAAGTTGATGTTTAGCGCGAGATTACCACCGCCTGCATCGACACTCAACAGATAGAAGGTCAGCTCGGTAATGCATGCTTGGGGCGTTATGGTGTCGTAGCCTCCGGTGCCAGGGTCAGGGAGACCGCCTAAAACCACTACATCGTCACCGATCGTGCGACCACCTGAGAAACTGAAGTAAGAAAGCCCTGCAGTACCGTCGTCTGCCCAGCGAAGGAACATGCTCTGGACATAAACATACGGGTTAGCAATATCAGCAGGTTGGAAGTCGCCTCGGAGGTCAATCCGGTGCACGCGAATCTGGTCAGGGCGAGCATACACGGTGTTAGGAGATTCCTCCACAAACGATGGGGAAGGAACCCCCTTCTGCGCGAACGAACTGCTCATGGCGCCAAGCGCCAGTACCAATCCCACTACAGTTATACGCATCATACAAGCCTCCTTTCGGCAGGCTAACCTGCCGAATTAGATTATACCCCATGCTGGCACTTTCTTCTCCTATCCGCAACGAACTTTTCCCAAATATCTCATATGCCTGCAGGTCTGGCACGAACTACAAATGCGATCTGTGTGTACCCAGCACTATGGGGACAATCTCTCGCGAGGAACCGTCTATGCAAGTCGATTACGGTCTATCGGGTCCGCATGCTGCTGGTCGTCGCATCGTGTCTGTCCGACGTCCTGATCAACCTATATTCAACGCGCAGCTTTACTACCCTGCCCTGCGTTCTGGGGAAGGTGCACCAGTAGACACTTCCCGAGCCCCCTATCCAGCCATCTCGTTTGGACATGGGTTTTTACAGCCACCAGAACGGTACCGATCTGTTTGGGCTTGTGGCAGTAGACGCGTCATGCGAGTCCCACGCCCTGTGGAGTACCCTCTCACTTTGCGCAATACCAGCCGATACACTCAGGCATACCGACTGTTCACCACGGGCAATGTATGGTCAACGACCATCATACCCAACCGCACGTCAGCCTTAGCACCAGACACCTCCACGACGATACGGGTCATCAATTTACGGCGGCGCGGAGACCCCAGGCTTCAGCCTTGGGGATAAGCCGCCTTCCCTCCTCTCGTGTGGTATCATCTCCTCAGAACCTTGACAAGCAAGAGTCCAGGAGGTTCTGCCAGCGAATCGCCTGGCAGGTAAAACTCTTGGCGTATTGAGCCGGCCCCGCCCGCGGACAAGG
>PSLB01000011.1:0-29119 GCA_040289385.1 Armatimonadota bacterium | reverse complement strand
TCTATTATACCCCAGACAGCTCAATGGGTATAATGGAAGGATGGAAGCCGCCCTTCCTCCCCACGCCTGAAGGCGGGGGCTTCCGGGCGGCGGAAGGAGTGGTGATGAAACGGTGCGTGGGGGGTGGGTGCGTCTGAGTGAGAAGGAATCCCCGGAATTCATTCCGGGAAAGCGTCAACCCTGTGGGGCATCGGGTATACTTTAGCCACGCTAAATATCTGGAGTCGTGGCGATGAGCGAGGCTTTCGGAACCTTCTCAGTGGTGGGCGTAGACCTCAAAACAGGAGATGTGGGAGTTGCCGTCGCGTCCAAGTTTCTCGCAGTCGGTCCGGTAGTGCCCTACGCGAAGGCTGGAGTGGGTGCGGTAGCGACACAAGCGTTCGGGAATACGACTTACGGACCGCGTGGTTTGGAACTGCTTGCTCGCAAACTCCATCCGCACTCATTGCGAACGACTCTGGGCGCGATCAGCGACAAGTTGGGATTGTCGACGCACAGGGGCGTTATGCAACCTACACAGGCAAGCAGTGTATCGCTTGGGCAGGCGGGATTGCAGGCAAAAACTTTGCTGTGCAGGGCAATATCCTTGTGGGCGAGGCAGTGGTGAAGGCGATGGCAGACGCTTTTCGGAAGACATCGGGCGAGCTGGCGCTCAAGCTTATGGCGGTCTTGGAGGCTGGCGAGCGCGCAGGCGGCGACTCGCGAGGCAAACAGTCTGCTGCGATCCTCGTGGTACGCAAGGGCGGAGGCTATGCTGGCTTCGATGACCGCTATATCGATCTGCATGTGGATGATCATCCCAACCCTGTCGGGGAACTCAGACGCCTGCTGACGCTCCAATTAGCCTTCCGACGGCAAGACAGTGCCTTCCGCCTCTACGAAGCGAAAAAATATCGCGAAGCCGCTCGAATCTTCGAACAGATTCTCAAAGACATGCCCAACGATGCAACCGCCCACTATAACTACGCCTGCATGCTGGCACTTTCGGGTCAAGGCAAGCAGGCACTCACCCACCTCAAGCGTGCTTTAGAGTTAGGCCCATCCCTAATCCGCCTGGCAGAGCGCGATCCCGATTTTCGATCAATCCAGAACGATTCCGAGTTTCAATCACTTATCCAAGAATATAAAAACAGGAGGAAGTGAGTATGCCAACCATCTATATTCCAACGGCGTTGCGCGTGTTTACCGACCAGCAAGCCACTCTGACAGTGGAGGCGCGCACAGTCGGCGAGGCAATCCAAAGGCTGGTCGATATCTATCCCAAACTGCGTCCCCATCTGTTTAACGAGCAGGGGCAGTTGCGCAGTTTCGTAAATCTCTATCTGGGCGATGAGGATGTGCGCCACTTCCAGGGGATGGAAACCCCGCTTGCCTCCGACGCCGAGCTGATGATTGTGCCCTCCGTTGCAGGAGGGGTCGCCACCGAGCTGCGCTCGCGCCTGCAAAGCGTCGTCGAAACAGAACGCTTGCAAGCCGTCGAACTCTCGCAGGAAGAGGTTCTCCGCTACAGTCGCCACCTGATTATGCCCGAAGTCACGATGGAGGGGCAGAAGCGTCTCAAATCCGCCCGAGTCCTGCTGGTGGGTACAGGCGGGTTAGGCTCCCCCCTTGCGCTCTATTTAGCTGCAGCAGGGGTCGGCACTTTGGGACTGGTCGACTTCGATGTGGTGGACTATTCTAACCTGCAACGACAGGTGCTCCACTTCACCTCTGATGTGGGCAAGCCGAAGCTCCACTCTGCCACCGAGAAGATTCGAGCCATCAACCCCCATGTGACGGTGATCCCGTTCGAGACACACCTTACCTCCGAGAATGCGCTGGAGATTCTGCGCGATTTTGATGTGATTGTGGACGGCACAGACAACTTCCCCACGCGCTATCTGGTGAACGATGCTTGTGTGCTTTTGGGCAAGCCGAATGTGTACGGCAGTATCTTTCGGTTTGAGGGGCAAGCATCGGTGTTCTGGGCGCAACACGGTCCGTGCTACCGCTGTCTCTATCCAGAGCCCCCACCCCCTGGGCTGGTTCCAAGCTGTGCAGAGGGGGGCGTGCTGGGTATGCTGCCGGGCTTAATGGGTCTGGTACAAGCCACAGAAACCATCAAGCTGATTTTGGGGATTGGCGAGCCCTTGATTGGACGGCTCCTTTTGCTGGACGCTCTCCAGATGCGGTGGCGCGAACTGAAACTACGCAAAGACCCGAACTGCCCGGTGTGCGGTGAGAACCCTATCGTGCACACGCTCATCGACTACAACGAGTTCTGTGGGATACGCCGCGAAACGGCTCCGACCAGCGCCGACGAACTGCCTTGCATCACCCCACGCGAGCTGAAGGAGCGTCTAGAGCGCGGGGAGCGGATTGTGGTGCTGGATGTGCGCGAGCCCTACGAACTGGAGATCAGCCGACTGCCCCACCCGCATCTGCATATCCCGATGAATGAAGTGCTGGAGCGGATCCACACGCTGAACCCTGCCGACGAAATTGTGGTGATGTGCCGGTCGGGCGGGCGGAGTGCCCAAATCACACGGCTCCTTCGCCAAATGGGCTTCGGCAAGGTCAAAAATATGACAGGGGGTATCAACGGCTACGCCCAAGAGGTCGACCCCACCCTGCCCCTCTACTGAGCATCAGGCTGGGGAGTGCCGATGGTACTCCCCCTTTCCTTTATCGATCTCGGTGCTGTCGATAAAGGTACACTTCATGCCGTGTGGGCACGCGGCGCACACAAATCACGGCACGGATGCGACGAGCTATGGAGAGGTATCGCGTTGGCACTCTGGCTTCTATGCCCCTCTGCGATGCCTCAACAGCGCGAGCCAATCGAGATAGAAAAGGTTCAAACTCTCTCCGGCGTGGGCGATACCGTACAAGCGGAGCAGATTCTGGCACGCTGGCGAACCTACCGAATAGAGGCCACCCGCATGGAGGGCAACATCCGCACTGGGATCTACCGCCTGTTCGACGGCATTCGCCTGCAGGGCACAGATGTTTTGGCGGAGGGCACAGAACTTCTGCTAAATGTGGAGACCTATCGATGGATCCTTCGCTTGGGGCGTGCCACGCTTCAGCCTGCCTTCACTAACAATCGCCTACTGGAACTGCTCTACCTGCAAGGCGAGCAGCTCAGCGGGCAAGAGCGTCTCGTAGAGGGCACCCAACTCCACGCCACGACCTGCAACTTGCCCCATCCCCACTTTGAATGGGATGCGCGGACCCTTTCAGCGGAAGAGGACAGGCGCGCAGTGTTGCGCGATGTGCGCCTGCGTGTTTTCGGGCGAACTCTTCTACGCGTGCCCTATGTGGTCGTTCCTTTGCGTGACACAGGCGACGCTTCGCCCCTGCCCGATGCCGGCTACAGCGACCTCGAAGGTTGGTACCTGCGCTACGCACTGGCTTACCTCGTGCTAAAAGATCACCCCGGCACCGCACGAGTCGACCTGATGCAAAGGCGTGGGCTGGGGCTTAGTATCGATCAGGACTACGCACAAGGTCAGCTCAACCTCTATTGGCTGCACGACAACCAACAGGGGGCTCAAAGCCTTACTGGACGCTTCCGACACACTCAAAACTTTCGCACCCTGCAGACCCGCTGGAGTGGCGACTACCGACGCAATAGCTACCTCATCGGCGACAGCACTGCATGGAACCTGCAAACCGAATGGCTTCTGCCAGCTCGCACGGGACAGACCCGATTCGCTCTCAACGAGAGTAGAAGCCTCACTGCTACCTATGAGAACATCGGCAGGGTCTGGAGCCTACAGGAGACTCGTACCTTCGGCAACCTGCAGGCAAACCTGAGCGGAACCTACCAAGAGAACGAGAGCCGCTTCGGCACCACGCGTACAGGCACGCGCCAGTGGAGTACCCGCTCCAGCCTCCTTTACGGGCTGGGAACCGCCAGCCTACAGTTAGACTACGAGCGTGTTCTGCCCGTTGGGGCTGGCGCCGTCGTCTTCGGCGGACTGGAACGGCTCCCAGAGCTGAGCTTCAACGCGCCGTTCGCATGGCTAATCAAGAGCCCGCCACCCCTCGCGCGCGAGTCGCAGGTGCGCTTCGGCATCGGCAGTTTTGCTGAGGGCTCCACTACGCGAATCCGTCGGGAACGATACGCTCTCGATTGGCATGGACGGTGGAGCACAGGCACGAACCAACGCGCAAACCTCTTCTATGGATTCAAGCAAACCTTCTACAGCGATCATACCGCGCAGTATGTACTCCAATCGGACTGGGAACAGCGGTGGCTATTGGGAACACGTGCAGAACTCAGCCTCCGCTGGAACTACATCCGACCTTACGGCTACAGTCCACTGAGCGTCGATCGCGCAGGCTTCTATAACCTCCTCAGTGGCGATTTGCGCACCACCCTGGGAAGTGGGTGGAAATTGGGAATGCGTACCACCTATGACCTGTTGGCTCGCAAGCAGGGGCGCGACGCTTGGAGCTTACTGAACCTCGTCGCCGAGTACCAGCGTGCAACCTGGCTCTTGTGGCGCCACCAGCTGGCATACGACCCCAATCGCGAACGCCTTCTAAGCATCCAGAGCGATCTGCGTTGGCAGTTCGGCGCCTCTCTGCTCACGGTAGCGGCCCGCTACGATACCGAGCGCGCACGCTGGGGACGAGTCTTTGTCCGTGCCGATGCTATCAAGTGGGGACGCTCCCGATTTTCAGCAATTCTACAATACAACGGCTACCTCAACCGCATCGAAAGCCGACAGCTGCTTTGGGTTTACGACCTCCACTGCGCCGAGCTGGAGGTGCGCTATATTGACAACCCCTTCAGCTACCGCCCCGATTCGGGCATTCAGGTCTTCCTACGCCTCAAGGCGTTCCCCAGCTTCTCGCGGTTTGGCACAAGCGCAAGCGGAACCCCCGTAGAGGGCTTCGGTAGCGACCTCTGACACCTCTCCTGCCCAACCGTATATTGGGGAATTTCCTCCCAAATTCCCCCAAATCTGGCGCTTAATAGGGCGTTAGGACTTGACAAACGCGCATCGATGTGCTAAAATATTATGAGTGGAAGCCAGTGGTGTTCTGGTGGAGACTCGGTGGTAGAAAACAATGCCAAAGTTTCAGGGAGGCAGCTACAATTCGGTCGACGATAAGGGGCGTGTGGTAATCCCCATGCGCTTCCGCTCCTTGCTTGGCGAGCGGTTCATGATGACTCGCGGGTTCGATGGCTGTATCTTTATCTTCACGATGGATCTGTGGAACCAGTTGAGCCAGAAGTTCGATGCGGCGCCCCTGTTTGACCGCAACAAGGTCAAGCTTCAGCGGTTCCTGTTTAGCCACGCACAGGAGGCACAGCCCGACTCGCAGGGGCGCGTGGCTATCCCGCAGGAACTTCGCGTGTGGGCAAGCATTGAACCGAACTCGGAAGTGGTGGTCGTCGGTTGTACCAACTGGGTTGAGGTCTGGTCGCGCAAGCGCTACGACGAGATGATGCTTCAAGAGCTCAACATGGGTGATGAGCTGATGGAGATCGCCGCATCGCTCAATATCTGAGAGGACGATGCATAAACCTGTGATGTTGGGCGAGGTGCTGGAACGGCTGAACCCGCAACCGGGGCAGACCCTTGTGGATGCCACTGTAGGGGCGGGAGGGCACGCATGCGCCCTGGCAGAACGACTCGGCGAGACGGGCACGCTTATCGCACTCGACCGCGACGAGAGCATGCTCGAACGCACTCAAGTCCGCCTCGAACCGTTCCCCTGCACCAAACAGTTCGTCCATGCCGATTACCGCGATCTGCCCATCGTGCTGAAGACCCTGAAAATCGAGGCAGTCGACGGCATCCTGATTGATATGGGAGTCTGTACCGATCAGTTAGACGACCCCGAGCGTGGACTGGCATTCCGCTATGACGCTCCGCTGGACATGCGCCTCGACCGAACCCAACCTATCACCGCGTACCACCTTCTCCAGAAGATACGCTATGAGCAGCTGGTTCACATCTTGCGTGAATACGGCGAGGAGCGATGGGCGGGACCCATTGCCAAGCGCATTATCGCACGACGCAATCAAGGACGCATGAACACGACGGGTGATCTGGTCGCGGCGGTGATGGAAGCCATCCCAAAGCGGTTCCAAGACCGACGCATCCACCCTGCCACACGCACCTTCCAAGCCATCCGCATCGCCGTCAATCGCGAACTGGAGGATCTCCAGAAATCACTGGAGGCGATCTGCGGGTGCTTGCGCATCGGGGGCACAATTGTGGTGCTGGCATACCATTCTCTTGAGGATAGGGCTGTCAAGCATGCATTCCGCAATCTGAGCGTGCCCGTCCATGCGCTGGTGCTGTCTACACCCACAGAGCAAGAGGTTCGTCCGCCCGTCCTACTTGAAGTTTTGACCCCTAAACCTTTAGAACCCTCCGAGGCGGAGACAGAGGCTAACCCGCGTGCGCGCAGTGCCAAACTACGTGCCGCACAACGCATAGAATAACAGGAGGAGAAGATGACCATCCACACAGATGGAAAAGCGAGCGCCCCAACTCGGCGCCAATGCAGAACCTTCGGCGGAACGCGGTGGGCGATTGGCGTGATCATCGGGCTCATCGCAGCGCACTTCACTGGACTGGCTTTGCTGAACTACACGAGTGCGCAACAGCAGGCACTACACACCCAAATCGCACGCCTACGCGAACAGAACGAGGCTTTGCGCCTCCAGCTCAACCTTGCAGGAGATGACCACAGCATTCGGCGATGGGCAGAACAGATGGGCATGGTACGCGTGGAGGAACAACCCAGCCCAATTGTCATGGGGGTTCCTCCTGTGGACACCCGCCCTATCCTCCGTCAGTCGAGGCGATAGGAGGTACCGATGCGCTCCACCGAGCCACGCTACGCCCCAAACCGAATCTCTAAAGAGGAGCGTACCCGACTGCAGATTGCAGGCGGGCTCTGTGCGCTCGGCGGAATGCTGGCTGTGACTCGATTGTTCCAACTCCAAGTGGTTCAGGGTAAGGAGCTACGCACTCTCGCTGAACAACGCCGGATGCGCCGACGCCCCCTGCTCGCACGCCGTGGGGCTATTTTAGACCGTTGGAACCGCACCTTAGTCCACACCCTCTATAAGTACCATCTCGCCCTCGACCCGCAAAGTGTGCGCAATCCCGAGGCGTTGTATGAGATGGTGCATACCTATCTGAAGATGAATCCGGAGCCTCTTGCGCAGGCAATTCGTGAAGCGCGCGCGCAGGGACGACGCTATCTCCGCTTTGCTATCGCTGTCCCACCCCATCTCGCCGAGCCATTCCTCAAAGCCTACCGCGCGCTCCCCTTCCGCGACAAGCCTGCCATCATCAATAAGGAGGTTATCCCTGCACGCGAATATCCGTTCAGCCGATTAGCGCCTCAGGTACTGGGAGTCGTCCAGCTCGAAGAAGACCCCGAAAAGGGGAGCCGCCTGGTTCCTGTCGGCGGCGTCGAGGCGAGCCTCAACGATCATCTGCAAGGCGTCAACGGAATCGAAGAGGGCGAGGGGGCTCCTGGCGGGCTCCTCATCCCAGAGACCGTCCAGAATCGGATTGCACCACGCGACGGCAAGTCCGTACGCCTAACCTTAGACATCGCCATTCAAGAGGCGACCGAGCAGGCGTTGGAGACCCTCTGGCAGAAACATCGCCCGCTGGGTGCTCTCGCTGTAGTGTTAGACCCACGCACAGGCGAGATTCTGGCAATCGCAAACCGCCCGGCCTTCGATCTGGCCACTCGCAAAGGGCTGACCACGATGGAAGCCCTGCGCAACCGTGCGACCACCTTCCTCTACGAACCGGGTTCCACCCTCAAACCGCTGATTATGGCGATGGCACTGTCCGACTCCAAAGTGCGCTTGACCTCGCGCTTTACCTGCACGGGCAGTTTGCCTGTGGGCAAGCGTCGCATCCGATGCGTGGTCCACGGTAAAGGACGCGGGCACGGTATCCAATCCCCTGAGGAGATACTCCTCAACTCGTGCAATGTGGCGATGGCGCAGATCGGCATGCGCGTCGGACTGGAATGGCTCTATTCCGCTTTGCAACGGCTTCATCTGCTGGAGCGCACCGGCGTAGAACTCCCCGCAGAATGGGTCGGTTGGACCACCCCTCCTGATAAGGTGCGCTGGGGACGCGATCTGCGCGCGGCGAACCTTGCCTTCGGGCAGGGACTGTATGTCTCGCCCCTCGCGCTCGCCGCCGCCTATACGATTCTCGCCAATGAGGGGCTCTATCGGCGTCCTCACATTCTCTACGAGAATGCCCAGGGCGAGACGGCAACCCCCGTAATAGGGGCAACCTATGCCCGTGCGGTCATCGCCGCCCTGACTCGCGCCGTCGAGGAAGGCACAGGGCAAAACGCCCGACTGCAGGGCTACTGGGTCGCAGGAAAAACGGGCACGGCCCAGAAAGCGATACCCGGAAAAGGTTATGTCTCAGGAAAATATATTGCCTCCTTCATCGGGATTGTACCTGCCGATCGCCCGCGAGCGGTTATTATGGTATTAGCTGACGAGCCCCGCAACGGTTATTATGGCGGTGAGGTCGCCGCACCTGTCTTCCGTCAAATCGCCCAATTTCTCATGTGGTACTGGAAGGTTCCGCCCAACCGCGCCATGCGTGAAGAGCGCGCCTCCAAACGCCCTGCCTACGAGAACCTGCCCCATCCAGGAGGTTTCGGCTGATGCGCCTTAGCGAACTGGTGCAAGGGTTGACCTTAATAGACCTCCACGGCGACGCAGAGGTTCACAGCCTCCAGATCGACTCGCGTCAGGTTCAACCCGGCACGCTTTTCGTGGCGCTCAAGGGGACACGGCACGATGGACATCAGTTCGTAGCAGATGCCCTGGCACGCGGCGCGTGCGGCGTGGTAGTCAGCGACCGCTCTGCCCTCCCGCAGACCGCCTCAGCATGGGTCGTGGTTCCCGACACGCGCGAGGCACTCTGGCAATTAGCACAGCGTCTCTATCGGCATCCCAGCGCGTATCTGACCGTCATCGGCGTCACGGGAACCAACGGCAAAACCACCACCACGCACTATCTGCAGAAGATTCTCGCTACCGCAGGGCTCCCAACCTTGCTCATTGGTACGCTGGGGACATACCTCGAAACCCCTGAAGAGGAGCGCACTCCCTTCGGCGAACCGCTCGACTTCACAACCCCCGAAATCTACCAACTTCAACAGCTCATAGCGCAGGCACAACAGCACGACGTGAAAGCCGTCGTGATGGAGGTCTCTTCGCACGCATTAGACCAGAAACGCACCGATGGGATTGCCTTCGATGGGGGCGTCTTCACCAATCTCACTCAGGATCATTTGGATTACCATCACACGATGGAGGCATATGCGCGAGCGAAGCGACGCCTTTTCACTGACCTCGCGCGCCAATCGGAAAAACCTTACCGTGCGGTCATCTGCATCGATACAGAATGGGGAGCGTGGTTCGCCGAGAGTGCGGAAGGAACGCTCTGGACTTACGGCACGATACCCGACGCACGCGTTCGGGCAACCGATGCCCTCTTCCATTCAGCAGGCATCGAATTTACGGTACGGTGGGATGGGGCTCCGTTTCGCGTGCGAACGCAACTTCCTGCACCCTACAATCTGCATAACGCCTTAGGCGCCATCACTGCTGCGCTCAGCTTAGGAATCGCCCCAGAAGCGGTTCAGGAGGGGGTTGCCAGACTGGAGCGCGTGCCAGGGCGCTTCGAGCGTGTCCCAGTGCCGGCGCCTTTCGAGGTGTTCGTCGATTTTGCGCACACACCCGATGCGCTCCAGCGTGTACTGGAAACGGCGCGTCGGATGAACCCCACACGCTTGACAATCGTCTTCGGGTGCGGGGGCGACCGCGACCCGCATAAACGCCCACGGATGGGAGCCATTGCAGAACAACTCGCGGACCGCATCGTTCTGACCTCTGATAACCCCCGCACCGAAGACCCTAACACCATCCTGCGCGATATTCAGTCGGGGCTGACAGGCAAACCGGGCACCTCCGTGATTGTAGAGCCGGATCGTCGCCAAGCCATCTACTCTGCACTGGCAACCGCTCAGCCCGGCGAAATCATCCTGTTGGCGGGTAAAGGACACGAAACCTATCAAATCATCGGAGCCACCAAATACCCCTTCAGCGACAGGGAGGTCGTTCTGGGCTTTTTCCGTAACTCTCACCAAGAAGAAGGAGCGAAGCAGAGATGAAACCGATCCCTCTCGCCGAAGTGGTCGCCGTCTTGCAGGCGAAGCCCCCCAACGTGGGGGAGTGGCGCCTCGCACAGCCTCAACCGCCACTCCTCCCCTTAGAACAGCTCATCACGGGTGTCTGTACTGATAGCCGCCTCGTTCAACCGGGAGATCTGTTCGTGGCGCTACGGGGGGAGCGCACCGATGGGCATCAGTACCTCCAGGAGGTGTTCGCCAAAGGGGCGATCTGCGCCCTTGTAGAGTATATCCCGCTCGGTGCCGAAGAGATGCCCCTCCTAAGGGTGCCTTCCACGGTGCAGGCTTTAGGCAAACTCGCTCAGCACTACCGACGCCAAATGCACGCCACCGTCATCGGTATCACGGGCAGTACGGGCAAAACCACGATCAAAGAGATGCTCGCCTGTGCCCTCGAAGCGGGCTATCCCAACACCATCCACAAAAACGCAGGCAACTACAACACCGAGATCGGAGTGCCACTCACCTTATTCGGACTGGAACCGCATCATCAGTTCCTCGTGCAGGAGATGGCGATGCGCGGGCGGGGACAGATTGCGTACCTTGCAGAGCTCGCGGAGCCCCGAATCGGGATGATTACCCAAATCGGCTGGTCGCATGTGGAACTACTGGGCAGTCGTCAAGCCATCGCGGAAGCCAAAGCAGAGTTGCTGGATGTCCTCCCCACCGACGGCACTGCCATCCTGCCTCGTGACGACCGATTCTACGAGTTCCTCCGCTCACGGTGCGCGTGCCCTGTCTATACCTTCGGACGCCACGAGGAAGCCGATGCGCGTCTGGAAGCGGTGGAACTCTATCCCGACCATACCGTAGGCACTATTCGCTTCGCTGATCGCGTCCCGCTCCCCGACGGCGCCGAACGCGTGGCGGTTCTGGATCTCCCCCATCTGGGTGAGCATCTCCTATACAATGCTTGCGCCGTCATGCTTGCCAGCGCGCTGTTGGGGGTCGCTCCCGAGAAGGCAGGCAGAGCGCTCCAAAACCTTCCGCTCCCCGAAATGCGCATGCATATCCAGCGCCAGTCGGGTGGATGGGTGCTCATCAACGACGCTTACAATGCCAACCCCGACTCGATGCGCTCCGCACTGAATGTGCTCCTACGACAAGCCCCCGCACAACGACGAATCGCTGTACTGGGCGACATGAAAGAACTCGGTCCCTACAGTATGCGTCTCCACTGGCACTTGGGACGCTGGTTGGCATCGCAACCGCTGGACTACCTCGTTCTGGTAGGTGCCGATGTGCTATGGACGGCTGCAGCCGCCAAGGAGGGCGGGTTCCCCTCGCACCGAATCCTGCACTTCGAGACACCTCTTAAGGCAGGAGAATGGCTCGCACGCCATGTGCAGAGAGGCGACTGGGTCCTACTCAAAGGCTCGCGCGCTGTAGGACTGGAACAAGCACTAAGCCGATTGTGAGAAACGATGGAAACCCTCGCCGCTGTGCTAACCGCGCTATTATTGGGCAAGCCCGTCATCCGTCAGCTGGCGAAGCGCAACATCTGCCAGACCATCTACACCTACGCCCCAGAAACCCACCGTACCAAAGAAGGAACCCCAACAATGGGCGGAGTGTTGATTCTGCTGGGGGTTCTCAGTGGGGTAGCTCTCTATGCCATGCACCCTGAAAAGCGGTATGCACTTCCCTTGATGATGGCAATTTTTACAGGTGCGCTCCTGTTCGCCTTAATCGGGCTGGTGGATGACGATCTTATCCGTCGCTGGAAAGGTCAGCGCGGGCTGGAATGGCGCACCAAACTGATTCTACAAGCATTCGCAGGCACATTCTGTCTGTGGCTGATGGCTCAGATCCCACCCCAGCTACAGAACGCTCTCCCTCCTGCCTCAGGATTCAAAGGATCGTGGTTAGGGTGGGTCATCGGGTTAGGCTGGCTGATTGGCTGGGTCAACGCGTTCAATCTGACCGATGGGCTGGATGGGCTGGCAGGCGGATTGGCTGTGATTGCGTTCGGTGCGCTGTCCGTCATAGCACACGAGGTGGGGGTCAACGAGCTGAGCCTACTGTGGGCAGGGGCCACACTCGGATACCTGTGGTGGAACACGCATCCCGCAAAGGTCTTTATGGGCGACACTGGCTCAATGGCACTGGGTGCCTCCTTCGGGATGCTCACTTGGCGTGAGCTCCACGCCACTCCAGCACCGACCACATTTGCTACTCTCATCTTATTAGGTGGGGTGTTTGCCGTTGAGGTGCTGACGGTCATCGTCCAACTCTCTGCGGTGAAGACACTCAAGCGTCGGGTATTCAAGGCAACGCCCATCCACCACCACTTCGAACTGCTGGGCTGGCGCGAACCCCAGATTGTGGTGCGCTTTTGGATTATCGGGGCGCTCTGCGCGTTGGGTGCCCTCTTGTTATCCCAAGCGTGGAGGGGGAGCCATGTTTGAGGGCTTGCGCATTGCGGTAATCGGCGCAGGACGCACTGGGCTGGCATCGGCAAAGGTGCTCCAAGAGCGCGGGGCACAAGTGGCTGTGTTCGACCGTGCCAGTGCCGAAGCCCTCCCACACGCACGCCAGCAACTGCACGAGGCGGGAATCCCTTTCTACCCCAACTGCGACTGCCCAGCCCCATTAGACGCCTACCAACTGATTATCGTCAGCCCCGGTTTGCCTCCCACGCATCCGCTCTTTGTGGAGGCGCAGAAGCAAGACGTTCCTGTATGGGGCGAGATTGAGCTGGCATACCGCATCGCGCGCGTCCCCATCGTCGCCATCACCGGCACCAACGGCAAGACGACCAGCACCGTGCTGACCCACCATGTGCTGACCCAGATGGGCTATCGGGCGCGTCTGTGTGGGAATGTGGCAGGCACTGAACGCGACTTACCTCTTGTCAGTGCCGCCCACTCTGCGGAGCCAGAGGAGTGGCTGGTGGCGGAAGTAAGCTCCTTCCAGCTCTTGCACACCCTTACCTTCCGACCGCGCATTGCAGTCATCACCAACATTACTGAAGATCATCTGAACTACCACGGCTCTTGGGAGGCTTATGTCCGTGCGAAAGGCAAAATTCTGCACAATCTGACCGCTGAAGACTGGGCGATCCTAAACGCGCGCGATCAGGGGATTGCTCGGCTCTTGCACTGGCTTCACTCGGAAGGCGTGACGGGACTGCGGGCTGTCGAGTCGGCTGGGCATGTGCGCTACTTCGTAGGGGAGCATCCTATCGTGCCTATGTCGGATGGAGTGCTGAATCTCGCCCACGCCTCGATGCCTGCCCTCATCGGCGCCCATGCGGTCGAGAACGCTTTGGTAAGCGCACACATCGCCAGCATTCTGGGGGGCACGCGCGAACAGGTGTTAAATGCGCTCCAAAGCTTTCGGGGAGTTCCCCATCGAATGGAGTGTGTCGCTGAAATCGGGGGCGTCCTTGTTATCAACAACTCGATGTGCACGAACGCCGATGCCCTCGAACACTCTCTACGGGCAACTCCAAAGCCGTGCCTTGCGATTGCAGGCGGTGTAGACAAAAACCGAAGTGCCGATGCTATTGCCGACTCGCTGGCGCGCCACTGCCGCTATGTGCTCCTCATCGGACGCGATGGACCAACCATTCACACTGCGTTAAAAGCACGCCACTACACCGATGTGGAGTATGTCGGCACATTAGAGCTAGCGGTCCATCGAGCGTTGACGCTGGCAAAACCCGGTGAAACGGTGATTTTGTCCCCCGGATGCGCCAGTTTCGACCAGTTTCGCGACTTTATCGATCGTGGAGAGCAGTTCAAAGCCCTTGTGAGGAGGGACGCCGAATGAAATCGCGCTATCGGGGAGCAACCTATTCTGCCCGCAGTGAAGGCTATGCCCTCATAGAGCCTCCAATTGGGCGTGCGGCAACTACCCCAACCGTCAAGCGGACGCCCCTACTCTGCCCCGACAAGCGCATGCTGGTTCTATCGCTCGTGCTGTGTGGGCTAAGCCTCATTTTTCTATTCAGCGTGAACATTGGCGAAGTCCTAAAGTCGCAGCCAAGTGCGACTTCGCCGTTCCAGCTATTCCGATTGGCAATCATGCAGGCGATTGGGGTGAGCGTGGGACTGATCACGATGGTGTTGACGGCGATGATTCCTTCTCAATTCTGGCAACGCACTGCCAGCATTTGGATCGTCCTTTGTGTGGGAGTGCTGGCACTCGTCCATTTTACCTCGCTGGGGCACGCCTTCCATGGGGCCGAACGCTGGATTCGCGTGCCAGTGCCTATCTTGGGCGCGCTCACCGTTCAACCCTCGGAAGCCTTCAAGTTGGCGACTTTGATCTGGTTTTCTGCGCTCTATGCAACAGCGCCGAACCGCCGGTGGAAGCCGACCACCTTCTTGATACTGGGGATCTGGCTTGCGGGTGTCCTACTGGTGGAGCGCCAGCCCGATTTAGGCACAGCAGGACTAATCTTTGCGATCGGGGTCGGGGTTGCGTTTCTGGGGGGAGCAAGTCTGGCTCGAATGGGATTGCTTTTACTGATTGGCTTGGTGGGGATGACCCTCCTGATTCTGCTCCCGTATGGGAGAAGCCATCTTTCAGGGACGCCGTTGGAGACGCAGAGAACCGCTTATCGGCTCCAGCGGATTAAGGTGATGCTGGATCCGTGGTCGGATGCACAGGGTGTAGGGTATCAAATGGTGCGTGCGCAGCTGGCGGTGGGCAATGGCGGGCTTACAGGTCTGGGATTGGGGATGGGACGCGAGAAGCGCTTTCTCCCCGCAGTCGAAAGCGACTACATCTTCGCTGCCATCGCTGAGGAGACAGGATTTATAGGTGCTGTGGCGGTAATCGGGCCTCTTGGGGGGGTTGTGCTGGCGTGCTTTCAGCGTGCCCTATGCGCGCCCACCCGCTTCGGACGCCTGTTCGTGGGTGGATTAGCCCTCTGGGTGGCGCTGAGTGCCCTAATCAATATTGGAATGGCGCTGGGGCTCCTCCCCACAGTCGGACTACCTTTGCCGTTTTTGAGCGCAGGCGGTTCTGCGTTGGTCAGCCTGATGGCAGGCATCGGGATGGCTCAGTCGGTCGCGCGGGAGTGTCGGCAATGAGAGTGGCAATCGCAGGCGGGGTCACGGGGGGGCATTTGTTCCCTGCGCTGGTCGTTGGAGAGGCGTTGCAAGCGCGCGGGCACGAAGTGCTTTACATCGGTAGCCAGCATGGGCTCGAGGCACGACGGACCCTGCCATTGCCGAAGGCGTTGATCCCGATGGAAGGCTTGCGCTCCACACGGCGCACCCCATGGTCGGTTCCCCTCACCTTGTGGCGTGCGACACAGCTGGCACGGCAGATTTTAGCGCAATTCGATCCACATCTCTTGTTCACGACAGGAGGGTATGCGTCCATCCCAGTCGCTGCCGCACATCGGCGAAGCGCACGCCCGATGATCCTGCTCGAGCCCGATGCCCTGCCAGGCAAAGCAAACCGCTTGCTGGCACGGCATGCCTATCTGGTCTGCCTCAACTTCGAGGAGGCAGGTTCCCACTTTCTCAAAGGCATCGTCCAGCGGACAGGACTGCCCATGCGCCCTGAGGTTTTTCGCCCAGAAATATCCCCAGCAGAGGCACGTCGCCACTTCCAACTCGACCCCAATCGGTTCACGGTCTTGGTGATAGGAGGGAGTCAGGGGGCACAATCGCTCAATGAGGTCATTCTCAACACGGTGCAATACATTCCTTCAAGGGAATTGCAGTGGCTTCATGTCACAGGCACGGCACACTTCGACACCGTACGTGCGACTGCAGACCGATTGGGGCTAAACGGCAACTATCGTGCTGTACCCTTCTTAGAAGGGCACGAGATAGGGCTTGCCTACAGTGCGGCGGAGGTCGCAGTGGCGCGCGGTGGTGCTGGCACTATTACCGAACTGGCACGCAACGGCATCCCTATGATTTTAGTGCCCTATCCCCATTCAGCGGGTGGGCACCAACGGTATAATTGTGGAGCGATGGAGGCGCGCGGGGCGGGCATCCTGATAGAACAGCATGCCCTCACCCCACAGAAACTGGCACAGCACCTGATGGAGCTCAGGGATTGCCCCGACAAGCGCCAGACGATGAGCCAAGCGGGCATGTCATGGGCGATTCCTGATGCAACCCAAAGAGTGGTGCGCCACATTGAGGAGGCTTTGCGATGCTCTCCACCACAGGCATCCGACTGACTACTGACAGGGAACCCGACCCATCGATGCAGTTCCATCTGATTGGCGTCGGGGGAGCCGGTATGTCCGCACTGGCACGGCTCCTGCATGCTCATGGCATCCGAGTCAGTGGCTCGGACGCCCTCGATACCGCCACTATGAGAGCCCTGCGCGAGCAAGGCATCCATGCCTACAGCCCGCACAATACCCAGCAGATGGGCAACCCGGATTGGGTTGTGGTCTCTGATGCGGTGCCTCCTGATAACCCTGAGGTGCAGGAGGCGATGCGCAGGAATCTGCCCCTCTGGCGTCGCTCGCAGTTGATGGGCTGGTTTCTGCACCACCATCGGGTCATCGCAATATCGGGCACGCACGGAAAATCCACCACGACCGCCCTGATGGCGACGCTCTTGGAGGGTGCAGGCTATGATCCCTTAGTCCTCATCGGCGCAGATGTGCCCTACCCTGAACCGTGGCAAGGTAATGTCCGTTTAGGGCGTGGCGAATGGGCTGTCGTGGAGGCTTGCGAGGCGTACGAATCGTTTCTTGATCTCCAACCCGAAATCGCGGTGGTAACCAACATTGACCCCGACCATCTCGATTATCACGGCACCTACGAACGCCTCCTGCAAAGCTTCGAGAGGTTCCTGCACCGCGTGAAGCCAGGGGGAACATGGATTCTGGGGGGAGATAGCCGTGGGGTGCAGGCGCTTATCAAGCGGATTCAACAATACGCGGGTCAAAAGCGTCCGATTATTACCTACGGACTTGGCTCAAGTCACGAGGTCTCTGCCCAAATCAGCGCACGCACACCAAGTGCCACCGAATTTAATCTCTATGCCCCCGTCTTACTGGGCTCGAGCCGGCAAGCCCCTTTCCACCTGCCCTATCCTGGCGACCACAATGTGCAGAACGCTCTGGGCGCAATAGCTGTTGGCTTGACCCTACAAATTCCGTTGGAGGTTCTGCAGTCGGCACTGGCACAGTTTCACGGTATCAAGCGCAGACAAGAGATGGTGGGTGAGGCAAGTGGGATCACCCTTGTCGATGACTATGCCCACCATCCAGCAGAGATCCATTCCACAATCAATGCCCTGCGTCAGCGGTTTCCCAACCGTCGGCTGGTGGTGATTTATCAGCCTCACATGTATAGTCGCACACGCGACCACCTCTCCGGGTTTATCGAGAGTCTGGCGCGAGCCGACCTTGTGGTCATCACCGACATCTACCCCGCACGCGAGAAGCCGATTCCTGGGGTGAGTGCGGCGCTGATCGCTGAGGGGCTTCTGGAGCGTGCTACACCTCCAACCTTCTACATTCCTATTAAAGAGCAGATTCCCGCACGCTTGGCACGCCTCCTAAAGCCGAACGATGTGGTCGTCACGATGGGCGCGGGCGATATCGATCAAATCGCTCCTAAGCTTTTACAGTTGCTGGAGGCGCGCGGTCAAGTGCGTCGGCTCACGATTGCCGTGCTGATGGGAGGCGACTCGCCCGAGCGGGATGTGTCGCTCTTGTCAGGAATGCGTGTTCTTCAGGCGTTAGACCCAACTCGGTATGTAGGGATTCCTGTAGACCCTGCCCTTCCCCACGCCAAAGAGGATGTCTGGAGCCTCAAGGAGCTTCTCAGCGAACCGCCCCCAGACCTTGCGTTCGTCGCACTCCATGGTCGGCACGGCGAAGACGGCGCGATTCAAGGGCTACTGGAACTGCTCGGTATTCCCTACACAGGTTCTGGAGTGCTGGCAAGCGCTTTAGCAATGAACAAACACGCTGCAAAGATTATCTTTCGCGAAGTAGGCTTACCGACCCCCCCAGCCTTACTGGTTCACGACGACTCTTGGGAAACTTGTGAACGCGTTCAGCAAACTCTCTCGCTTCCACTGGTGGTCAAGCCGAATCAGGGAGGGTCTACGCTGGGCACGACGCGCGTGTTCGAATGGGAGCTCCTGCCACGAGCCCTACAGAAAGCACTTGCCTACGACACTGCTGCGATAGTAGAAGCCCTCGTCGGAGGAGTGGAGGTCTCGGTGCCTGTGCTGGGCACGCGCAAACCAAGGGCTTTGCCCCCTGTGGAGATTGTCCCCCAATCGGGCTACTACGATTTCCAAGCAAAGTATGTGCCGGGCATGACCGAAGAAATTGTGCCTGCCCGCCTGCCTGAAGAAATGCTTGAACTCGTGAAAACGACCGCCCTCACCGCCCACTGCGCGCTCGGCTGTCGTGGGCTCAGCCGAGTGGACATCATCGTTCACGAACAGATCCCCTATGTGCTGGAGGTCAACACGGTGCCGGGGCTGACCCCAACTTCATTACTCCCGCGTAGCGCGCAGGCGGCTGGTATCCCGTTTGACAAGCTCATAGACCATATCATTCAAGACGCACTGGAGGCGCTATGATCGTTCGAAAGCGACCTAAAGGGCGACGCGTACGCCTGAACCCACCCCGTACCACCGTGGCAATCGTGGAGCCGACGGGGAGTGTAGCCACTCCCAAAGTCAACCACCCCAAACCTGTCGCTCGCCCGAGGCGTCGTGCCTTCCCTATTGTTCGTCTGCTTCGACGCTTGGACACCGCGCTGGTCTATGCTGTGTTAGCCCTGTTGGGGGTCAGTTTATGGTTCTCTCCGCGTACTCAGCTGCAGCGCTTGGAGATTGTCGGCGTCCCCGATTCGGTACAAACACCGATTCGAGAGCGTTTGACCCCCTTGCTCGACCAGCACCCCGCCTTGACGCATCTTCCGCAACGCATGGAGAACGCTCTCCAGCAAATGGGCTGGGTTCAGCAGGCTGTGTGGATAGCCCAAACGCCTCATCGGGCGCGTGTTCTCGTCACAGCGCGCACACCGTTTATTGAAGTACGCTATCCAAACGGAGAGAAACGCTATCTCGATCCGACAGGATTCCTGTACCGTGCGCCGAAGAATGTCTCGGCGGTGCCAGGAGGGGTTATCGAGCTTTCACACCCTGCAAGCCCGCCTCTGGATGGCGAGAGGATCGACCCTGCGATGCAACACGCCTTTGCCCTACTGGGTACACTCGCTCAAGAGCGGACGGCTCAGCAAGCCCGCGTCACTATCCAACCGACGGGCGAACTTCTGTTGCACTGTCAGCCATGGGGACGATCCCTCCCCCTCACCTTCCGATTAGGTGATGCCCTATCCTGGCAAGCTCAGCTCCGCCTTATTCGCGCCGTGCTGACCCACGCAAATCCAGAGATGGCGCATTGGGAGTATATCGACCTCAAATCGCCTTTTGCACCCGCTATCAAACACCGTTCTGGGGGTGATCCAAATGAATGAAAACCGAAGGATGCAAATCGCCATCTTCTTTCTCATCTGGCTGGTGGTGGGCATTATGCTAGCAGTGGCACTCAAGGCGCAAGTGCAAATTCGCACTGCGGAGCTGCCCAGCTCGCGTCTGCCCGAGCTGGCGCGTGCCTATCTCCAAGAGAAACGCTCCACCCAAGCACTGGAAGAGGAGATCCGGATCCTGCGCGCCCGCACGACCGAACTGGAAAACGCCCTCGCCAGTGGAACCAAGCAGACCCAAGTGCTTAATCAGAGCCTTCAGGAAGCCAAAATGCTCGCCGGACTCACTGAAGTGGAAGGCCCCGGCATCGAGCTGATCCTGCGTGATAGCACCAAAAAGCATGCACCCGGCTCCATCGAATCGGCACTGCCTGACCTGTTTATTATCCACGACTATGACCTGCTCCGAGTAGTGAACGAACTGCGTCAGGCAGGCGCAGAAGCGGTCAGCATCAATGGGCAACGCATCGTCGCAACGACAGGAATCCGATGCGTGGGTCCCGTCATCTTCGTCAACGATGTGAAGATGGCATCGCCTTTTGTGCTCCACGCCGTAGGCGACCCTCAAACCCTTGTCAGTACCCTGCGGATGCCTGGTGGGGTATTGGCGGATATTATCGAAGCCGACCCGAAAATGGTGGTGATCAAAGTGCTGGAGAAAGTGCGCATTCCGGCTTACACCGGCTCGACCCAGTTCCGTTATGCACGCCCCGTGTTGCCAGAACCGAAGGAGGCGGCAGACGAATGATTGCGGTAGGCTTGCTCGGGCTGATTCTGGGGATCGTTGTGGCTTACCTCTTTCTGGATGTACCCCTCCCTGCTGAGGGTGCGGCATACCTTTCGTTGGCGGCGCTGGCAGGACTGGACACGGCTTTCGGGGGCTGGCGTGCCGCCTTAGAAGGGCGATTCCATACCGATGTGTTCGTTTCTGGCTTCATCGTAAACGCCCTGCTCGCCTCCTTGCTGGCTTACCTCGGCGACCGACTGGGGGTAGACCTGTTCCTTGCGGCTGTGGTCACTCTGGGCGGGCGCATGTTCCTGAACCTGTCGCTTATTAGACGCTACTATCTGAACCAAATCGCACTGAAGAGGCAGCGCGGATGAGCCTCATTGTAGGGCTAGACATCGGTACGACGAAGGTCTGCTGTCTGGTGGCACGCTGGAATGGCACCACACCAGAAGCCATCGGCTACGGCGTCAGCCCATGCAAAGGGCTTCGACAAGGGCAAGTGGTCGACTTGGAAGAGACGGTACACGCCATCCAGCAAGCGGTTCAGGAAGCACAACGACTCGCAGATGTGACCCTCACCGATGCCATCGTGGGGGTGACGGGCACCCATATCGAGTCGATCCCGCGCCGCGCCGAGATCACTATCTCCCGCCCCGACCGCGAAATCACCGATGAGGACTTAGACAGGCTCAGGTTCCAACTCCAACAGGTGATGCTCCCACCCGACCGTGAACTGCTGCATGTCATCATTCGGCAATACATCGTCGACCGCCAACCGCGTGTGCTTAATCCGCGTGGCATGAGTGCGTCCCATGTAGAAGCGGAGGGGCTGTTGATAACAGGAGGTCTGACCTTCCTGCAGAATATTCGGCGTAGCGTGGAGCGCTCGGGACTGGAGGTACGTGCCTTAGTGTTGGAGCCTTACGCATCAGGCTTTGCGGTGCTCTCTCAGGAGGAGCGCGAGGTCGGGGTGGCCCTAGTCGATATCGGCGGCGGGACCTCCGATGTCGCCATCTTCCATGATGGGTTTTTAGCATATTCCGGCATTGTGCCATTAGGTGGGACGCAAGTTTCGCGCGACATCTACCTGATGTTTCGCATCAGCTCGCCCGAGGAGGCAGAACGGCTCAAGTTAGAACAGGGCTGTGCGCTGGCAGAGCGCGTGCCCGAGGACGAGCGGGTATCCTATAAAGAGATCGGCAGTTTGCAGGAGCGGCGTATTCCCCGCAAACTGCTTGCCGAGGTCATCGAAGAGCGTGTGAAGGAGTTGTTCGAGATGGTTCAAGAAGAAATGGTACGATCCGGACTCTATGAAAAACTCTCCGCAGGCATCGTGCTGACTGGCGGCGGTGCGTGCCTGCCTTGCACTGCCGAACTGGGGCGGCAGATATTCGACCCTCTGCCCGTCCGAGTGGGCACACCCCAACCATTGCTAGGAGGGCTGTCCTCCAGTCTACTCCATCCTTCTTTTGCCACTGCGGTCGGGCTCGTGGTGTATGGCGCTCAAATAGCCCCTCCGCCGCGTGTACCAGAGAGGGTCGCCACTGTGTGGCAGCGCTTCGTTGCGTGGTATCGCCGTTCGTTCCACGGACATCACTAAAACATCGCATAGGAGTAACTACTATGGCAAAACATGATCGCTCTAAGAGCATATCCCCGCATGGGGAAAGCCCCATTACCGAGTGGGCTCCCTGCATCAAAGTCGTTGGTGTGGGCGGCGCAGGGAGCAATGCCGTCAACCGCATGGTGGAAGTTGGGCTCCAGAATGTGGAGTTTATTGCAATGAACACCGATGCGCAGGTACTTCCCAAATCGCACGCTCCGATTAAGTTACAACTTGGCCGATCGCTCTGTCGCGGCTTGGGCGCCGGCGGCGACCCCAGTGTCGGGCGCAGTGCCGCCGAAGAGAACCGCCAAGAAATCCGAAGCCTCCTCGAGAACGCCGATATGGTCTTCGTCACAGCGGGGATGGGTGGTGGTACGGGCACGGGAGCAAGCCCTATCGTGACAGAAATCGCTCGCGAACTCGGTGCCCTCACTGTCGCCGTCGTTACCTATCCCTTCAGCTTCGAAGGCCCCACCCGTGCCCGCAACGCCAAGGAAGGGATCCGCCAAATCAAAGAGTGTGTCGACGCACTCATCGTGATACGCAACGACCGCCTATTGGCTGTCGCCGAGCACAACCTGCCTGTCACAGAAGCCTATCGCCTCGCCGATGATGTGCTCCGCTACGCCGTTCAGGGCATCGTGGATGTTATCCAAAGCACCGGATACATCAATGTCGACTTCGCCGATGTCCGCACCATCCTCAAAGACGCCGGCACCGCTATGATGGGCATCGGCAAAGGCACTGGCGAAAACGCCCTGATGCAAGCTGTTCATGAAGCGTTAAACAGCAAACTACACGATAGCACGATCGCGGGCGCGCGCGGGATCCTCGTCAACATCACTTCCGGAGAAAGCCTGAGCATCCAGCAAGTCAATGAGGTGCTGTCTTACCTAAGCGGGATGGCCAATAGCGAGGCATGCGAGATCTTCTATGGGCAGGTTCTTAACTCCGAAATGCGTGATGTGGTGCAGGTCACCATCATCGCAACGGGCTTCCCTGAGAAAGCTCCCGACAAGGCGGTGGTCCTCCCGCACCAGCAGGACCCGCATCCCCTTGAACAGATTCCCAACCCGCGCCTGAGTCCCAACCCGTCTACCCCGTCACGATCCCACGACCGCACATTCGCCAACCCAACCGATTCCACCACACACAATCCCGAATTAGTAAATCGCGAGATCCCCGCGTTCTTACGACGACGCAATCCACCCGTCTCCTAAACGCTGACCTGCAGGAGCCACCTTGTCCGCGTGAAGTGGCTCCTGCCATAGCCTCGACTTTGCTGATGGTGCGGACGGTCATCCTTTGGTAGGGGCACGGCATGCCGTGCCCCTACAGATTGTGGAATGCGACCTCGACGATAGCGTTGCAGGCCGCATTGAAGCGCTCCATCGTCTCCAGGAGTACGGCATATTGGGCACGCGCTCATTACGCTTTGCTCGATGCTCAGGATCCCTGTGGCGATGCATAATGTGCCCCCAGAGCGCATCTTTCGTCCCCACCAGTGGGGGATGTTCGGCACTGCCGATTCGGAAAGTGCCGACTTCAGAGCATGCCAAGCCTAAGGTCCGCTGTATGGCTAACCCTACCCCCTCGCTGGATGAACGGTAAGGGTCTTCTCGTGGGTGTAGAGAGCGAAGCCTGAGGGAGCCCCTTTGGGCTTACGCACATACTTGCGGAGAGTGTAATCCACCTCTACCGCATGGGCTTGACGGTCGGCACTGTGTTGCGCGGCAAGCATCGCAGCAAACTCCAGCGTACGACGAGGGACGCGATCCGGTTGGTTATTCGTCCGCACAATCACATGGGCGCCCGTGCCTGTTCGCACATGGAGCCACCAGTCGTTAGGTCGAGCGATGCGAGTCAGCAAATAATCGTTCGCCGCGGTGTTCTCTCCGACCAACACCTGATATCCGTCAGGACTAACATATTCTCGGATACGATGTCCCTCGTAGGGGTCTTTGTCAGTGCGTCGGTTGGGATGCGTGTTTGGGGTCTCGCGGAGCCAGCCGTGTGTCTTCGCCTCTTCCAGCACCGTGCGGAGGTCGGCTTCTGCGTGAGCCTTCTCGGCGCGCTCCAAGAGGTGGTGTATCGCCTGCGCTTCTTGGGCCAGTAGCCCGTAGCGCTGGGCAAGCTCGTTCTGATGTTCGCGGGCGCGTCGCGCCTTATGGAAGTAGCGCTCTGCATTCTCTATCGGGCTTCGATTGGGGTCTATCGGGATTTCAATAATCGGCAGGTCGGGATGCGTGTAGTCTGGGGCAAGCAATTTGGTATCGTCTGGGGTCAAGTTCTGTTCAAACGCCAAGATCAGCTCGCCGTAGAGTTGCCATCGGTCTAGCCCTTCTTCGATGGCGCGTTCGATGTCGCTAAGGGCGCGTGTGCGTGCGTGAAGCCCCTTGCGCAGGGCAGGCACGAGCGTGGCGCGGAGCGCCTCCGTGCGCGATTGGGCGATGCGCTCTGCAAACACGGTCTCCCACGCGCTGTTGACGCTTTGTCGTAAGTAGTACCACTGCGCTGGGAACTGTCGAGTCGGAAAGGGGTAGGCGCCGAGCGCACGGTGTGTGGTCGGGTGCCGCACCAGGCCCGGCTCCCACCGCCCCTGCTGTATGCGCTCTACCCACGCCAGAATCCCTTCCGCGCCATGCTCCTGAGCGATTGCGGTCAGCTCCTGTGCGGTGAATCTGCTCAACCCTTCCAGATAGGCTTGCCACTCCTCACCTGCCTGCACTCGATCCCACAGCGTGCGCCATTCCGATTCGCTTAAGGTAAGCGGATGACGCAGATTCGCCATGCGCGTTGGCGGCAGCTGATAGCGATCGGCGGCACGGATGGGGCGCACCGCACTCCGCTTCGGTGAAACCCACTTGATCGCACTCTGGATTAGTCCCGACGGATTGACCAGGATAATGTTCGAATGCTTGCCCATCAGCTCCACCATCAGTTGAAACGCCCCCTCACGAGTGTGAACCGTGAAGCGCACAATCCGATCAAAACCGATTTGCTCGATATGCGCAAGGAAGCCCCCCTTGAGGTGCTTACGCAGGCTTTGCAGGAAAGGAGGGGGGGTCGGCGCGTTGGGAGGGCGCCGACTGATACGGTGAAGCCGGGCGAATTGGGCATCGGCTGAAAGCAACAATAGGTGTACCTGATGCGACGCGTAGACCTCCAGCACGATGGTCAGCGGTTCGGGTTGGCGAATCTCCTGAATGCGTCCCCCAACCGCCGATTGGCACTCGGTCAGCACGGCATAAAGGTTCAAGCTGTCAAAGGGAATCGGTTTCAGCATCGTGGTAGGTCTACTATACCCTTTGGCTTATGAGGTCTCGCTCCAGTCGCCGACGGCGAGCACCTCCTCCTCAAGCCAGACTCCAAACTGCTCGTAGACCCGCGCTTTAACGAGGTCTGCCAACCTACGGAAATCGGTTGCTGTCGCCCAGCCTCGGTTAATCAGAAAGTTAGCGTGCTTGCGGGAGACCGCTGCGCCTCCCAGCGTATAGCCCTTCAATCTACACGCTTCTATCAGAAATCCGGCAGGCACCACGCCTGCCTCGCGTAAGGCGGCAGGGAGGTTTGGCACCCGTTCTGCTAAGTCGTTAGAGTAGACATTTTTGAAAAAACTGCCCGCAGATGATTCGGGTGGCTGTTTCTCTATGCGCTGGCGTTGGAGCTGGTGTGCGCGTGATAAAATCGCCAGACGGCTATCGGGCGTCAAGCGGAGCCGTACACTCAACAAAGCAGTGGGTGGCGCATTCGGACGACGCAACTTACTGTCTCGGTAGGAAAACTCCATCCAGTCGGGGGGAACCCATCGGCGCTCCCCTTCTGAGACCACCTCTAAGGCGACCAGCCGATCGGCGATGTTGTGCCGATAGGCGCCCGCGTTGGACACTAAAGCCCCTCCCAGCGTGCCCGGAATGCCGACAGCGAACTCCAGCCCGCTCAAGTACCTCTGTGCCGTCTTCAAAAACAGCTCACGGAACGAGATACCCGTCTGGGCATAGGTCTCCTCACCGATCTCGACGCGTTCACAAGCGTTATAGAGAACTAACGCAGGGATTCCGCGATCGCTCACCAGGATATTACTACCGTGCCCCATGATGAAGGTAGGCACTCCGTTCCGCTGGCACCATAGGGCGATTTGAGCGAACTCCTCCAGATCGCGCACCTTATAGAACAGGGCTGCGGGTCCGCCGACTCGTAGCGTCGTATGTCTGCGCATCTGCTCGGAACGCCGTATGGGTTCCGAGCAGATCTTCGCCAGCGCGTCCAGAACCGCAACCCAGTTCATCCAACGGCACGAAGGACCTTACCCGCTTTCAGACAGCGCGTACAGACCCGCACCCGTCGGACCGTCTTCCCTCCATTGACATAGGCGCGCACGGTCTGTAGGTTGGGCGACCACTGGCGGTTGGTCTTGGGCGCACGGTAGCGCCACTGCCCCGAGTGGCGGTGTTGGATATTGTGTCCGAACATCGGACCTTTGCCACAGATTTCGCAAACGCGTGCCATTTCTCTACTTGCCTCCTGTTCGCAGGAGAATATTGTACCCCAAAGCGGGATGGAGGACGGCTATTCTGTGCCTGGAATGCGCCGATTGCGTGCAGCGGCGCTTAGAGGCGCATCGATCATGCTATAGATCCACACCAGAAACAGCATCAAGCCCACGAACAGTTGAAAGGTACTCAGCGTCCCACGCACCCGCGCGGGGTTCACCAGATACGCCAACAGATTGTAGAGGAAGTCGCTTCCGCCAGGAGTGAGCATAAACACTATCCAGCCCAGCACATAGAGAGTGATCAGCACGCCTCCTTTGACCCACTGCCCGTTGTAAAGCTGACCGACTCCTGGCATCAGCATCGAGAGCAGGAACGCCAAACCTGGGTTGCGGGGCATCAAGAGCGCGTCGCCATCAGCCTTCCCTTCTAAAGCGAGTTCCCAGTGGCGGTACTGCTCCTGCTGGCGTGTCAGCATCAGCACCGATTCGGCGAACTTGCGCTCGATGTGGGGGTTCTCAGGAATCAGCTCGTGCGCTCTCTTGTAGGCTTCGTATGCGCCCTTCCAGTCGCCTGCTTCGCGTCGATAGTCTCCCAGAACCTCCCATACATCGGGGTTGTCGGGCATCAGCTCCAGCGCGTGTTGCAGGGTGGCACGCGCCTGCTCGCTTTGCCCGCGCATCTTCTCCAGATGCGCCTGCCTTAGCAGACGCTCCACCTCATCGCGACGCGGATCCAGCTCGCTGTGAGTTCCCATCGGCTCTCTGCTCCCGTAAGCTCTCCATCAAAGGCGCATTCTCCCAGAAGGTCTCCAGTCCATAGTGTTGGCGATTCTCGTCCCGCATCACATGCACTACTACATCACCGTAGTCCAGAAGTACCCAATTTGCCTCACGGTAGCCCTCCACATGCAGGGCGCGCTCCTTCTGCGCCCTGAGGGACTCTTGAACCTTATCGGCTATTGAGCGGATATGCACCTCCGAGTTGCCCGTACAGACGATAAAGTAGTCGGCAATCAGGGTCTTCCCGCGCAGATCCATTACATGGATGCGTTCCGCCTTGGCGTCTTCCAACGCCTCGATAATCTTTAGACGCTTCAGTTCCGTATTCATATCACCTCGGCTCCGTATACAGCTGGTGTTGTCGGATATATTCTATCACATCGTCGGGGGTTAAATAACGGATGGAATGCCCCGCCTGCACCTTCTGCCGAATCGCCGTCGCACTGATGCCAATCGGCGTCATCGCGACCTGCTGAACACGCACCAGAAGCCAGGGCGGAAGCTGCGTGCAAACGGCTTCGAACGCGTCTGGGGGGCGCACACCCACCAGAAGCCACACCACTTGCGCTAACTCCTCGGCACGACGCCAGAGGGGGAACTCCTTCAGCGAGTCCAACCCCATGATCAGGCATAGCTCCGCGTCGGTATAGTGTGAACGCAGCGATTCGACGGTCTCAATAGTATATGAGATTCCCCCCCGCTGAACCTCGATTTCCGAGAGCTGGAAGGCGGGGTTCGAGGCAATCGCACACCGAACCATCTCCAACCGATGGAAGGCTGGGGTAAGCGGTTCCCGTGTTCGGAACGGGGAACGCATCGCAGGGATAAATAGCACCTGCTCCAGCTGCGCCTGCTCGCGTGCCTCCTCTGCCAAGCGCAGATGGCCAAAGTGGATCGGATCGAAGGTGCCGCCAAACAGTCCAATGCGTCGCATGTTATCCTTCTGGAAGGGGTTTCCCGTGTGTTTCGGGCGCAAAGTAAAGCACCATCAATCCCAGCACAGACACCGTCGAGATGAGGGGGGCGGCCCAAGCAATCCCAAACTGGGCACTTAGCACTCCGAAAGTGAAGGGCGCAACCGCTGCGATATAGCGGGCTACATTATAGCAGAAGCCAACCCCCGTAGCCCGCGTCGGAAACAACTCCGGAAAGTAGACCGCATAGCTCGCAAAGAGCGCCGTCGTGAAAAAGCCCAACAACGGAGCCCGCTCATGTGAGGTGGTCAGGAAGAAGGACGCAGGCAAAATCGCCAAGCAAGCCAGAAAAGTGAGCGCAAAGGTGCACCGACGCCCTATCCGTTGCGCTAAGTAAGCCCAACTCAGCATGCCAAAAAAAGCCCCCACCTGCTGTGCCCTAACCACATACGACTTGCGCGCCTCCACCAACTCTTTCAACTGCGGGTCGCCCGTCGGGTTGAGGGCTTGAGTCAGCAGATCGGGAGACCAAGTGCCAATTATCCCCCAGAAGCCCACGACGCCGACCGCTGCGAGACCGACGCCCACCAGCGTATGGCGACGCCAGCGGATATCGCGAAAGAGAGCAGGAAAGGTCTCCGCAACTAAGGCGGCCCCAGCGGCAAACTCGCCCCTGACGCCTAACCCCACCAGAAAGCGCAAGCGCGCAAACTGCTCCCAACTTTGGGCAAACGCACTCAAGCCAGTAAAGCCCGCATACCTCAGAATGGTAAGTGCCATCGTGCAGGTACGCCCCAGCCGATCTCCGACAATCCCGAACAGAAAGCCTCCCGTCTCCCAGCCAATGATAAACACCGACTGCACAATCCCTGAATAGTCAACTACCCCATAGCTAAAGCTAGGGGCTTGCACCTAACCCGATTGCGCGGGCCGGCACGATAGGCCGGTTGACAACGG
>PSLB01000192.1:0-2908 GCA_040289385.1 Armatimonadota bacterium | reverse complement strand
GCGGTGTTTTCCTAAGAGTCTTCTCCCTCCTTGAAGCCGATATTCTGCGTGAGGACAGAGATTCCTGCAATCTTCACTTACTTGCCTCGCCGAACTTTACCCCGATTCGGCTATGTCAAATAGCGCCAACAGCCCACCGCCAACAAAAACCACAGCCCCTTCAAGAAAACATGCGCCCACGCACGGAGCGAAGGTGGGAATAACCCGTCCCACCCCCTCACCAGAAAGAGAGCTATCGGCACTAAAGCAGGATAAAAATATCGCCCCTGCGCCTGGAAAAACACCCGCACAAACAGCACGAAACTCACAAGCACCAGCCCAATCAGTACGGCTCCCAAAATAAACCACTGCGATTCCCAACTCGCTCCTTTGATCTTCTGCTGCCGCCCGTGCCGAATTAGTCCGACCCCTGCCAGCACACACCAAGCCATCAGCCCCCAGTAGACGCTGTCGGGTAGGAAGTTGGGTAAGCCAATGCGCGCCGTCTGCGGCGTGCCGTAAGCAAACCAAAAACTGCGAAAAGTCCAGTCTGCGACCAGCCGTGCATACTCCCATCCGCTCACCCCCTGCGCAAAAAAGTCTTGTGCTTTGGCAGTGCCCGCAAAGACACTGAGGAAGGTCTTCTGTAAAAGCGGAGCGTCATATAGGAGTGCATTTCGCACGAACCACCACCCAGCAAGCGCGCTCGCAGTCAGCCCTGTCAGCCCGATTGCACCAGCCATCTGTTTCAATGCCCCTTTATAGCGCAGAGCCAGCCCCATCGCCACCAGCGGTATCAGTATGAGAGCAGTTGCTTTGGTCAGCAAAGCCAGCCCCAGCAGAACCCCGAAGCGCACCCCATCGACGGGCGCACTGGTCTTTGGGGGAACAGCAAACGCATACAGAACCCACGCAAACAGCAGATTGGTCAGCGAATCGTTGCCTACTGCTGAACCGATAGCTAGATGCATCGGCAGGAATGCCACGAGCGCCATCGCCGAGAGCCCAATCCAGACATTATCAGGGAAAAGCCGACGCGCAGTAAGCCACGCAAGCCACACCACCCCAGCCGAACACAGAGTCGAAAACAGACGCACCCCTTTCCCCTCGCCCCCAACAAGATGGTACGCCAACCCCGCCAGAAAGTAATAGAGAGGCGGCTGATGTGCCTCGTATCCGACCCCCTCGTAGCCCTCAAAGATTGGCAGTCGCCAGTGGTGCGCCACATAGGCAACATACTGAAAATGGGCGCTCTCGTCGGGCGTGTTGGCATAGCCGTTGTTGCCAAAGGGCGTGGTGAGATTGTAGGCAATTGCCAGCACAAAATGCACCCCCACCACAAGCAGGGGCGCATATGGCCTCAATAGCCCTTGCTGGCGATGTATTTCGCGAGATCGGCTACCCGACACGAATAGCCCCACTCGTTGTCGTACCACGCCAGCACCTTCGCCAGCCGACCGCCCATCACCAGTGTCGACGGCAAATCAACGATCGCACTCCGCTCGTCCCCACGGAAGTCCGAAGACACCAGCGGTTCGTCCGTAACGCCTAAGATGCCCTTCAGCGCACCCGCAGCCGCGTTGCGGAACGCTTCGTTGATGGCGCTCTCGCTTGCTTCGCGTGCCAGCTTCACCGTCAGATCGACAATCGACACCGTCAAGGTGGGCACCCGCAAGGCAATCCCGTGCATACGCCCCTTCAGTTCGGGGAGCACAAGATGGATTGCCTTCGCCGCCCCCGTGGAGGTCGGAATGATGTTCGCCGCAGCCGCACGCGCCCTACGCAAGTCCTTGTGAATTTGATCTTGTATGCGCTGGTCATTCGTGTAAGCATGGGCGGTGGTCATAATGCCATGCTCGATGCCAAAGCTCTCGTGAAGCACCTTCGCAACGGGAGCCAAGCAGTTCGTGGTACACGACGCGTTGGAGACCACATGGTGCCGCGTTGGGTCGTAAGCTTCGTGGTTGACCCCTAAAACAATCGTGATGTCCTCATTAGTCGCAGGCGCCGTGATAATCACCTTCTTGGCTCCACCTTTCAGGTGGGCACTGGCTTTCTGGGAATCGGTAAAGACGCCAGTCGACTCGATAACAATGTCGGCACCCACATCGCCCCACGGAATGGCAGACGGGTCCTTTTCGGCAAAGACGCGAATGCAGTAGCCATCGATAATGAGGGCATTCTCTTCCGCCTTAACCTCGCCCGGATAGACGCCGTAGCTGGTGTCGTATTTGAACAAATGCGCGTTGCTGTAGGCGTCGGTGAGGTCGTTAATCGCCACGATATCGAAGTCGGCGGGATAGTGCTTCCGAATGGCGCGCAGGGTCATCCGCCCGATGCGCCCGAAACCGTTAATACCTATGCGTATAGCCATCGTTTTACCTCCCTATCGATGGCAATTGTACCATGCAGGAAAGATCGCCCCGATTCCGAATCTAAACCCATATAATGGAAGGGTATGTGATCGGCGTCGATGTAGGCACTGCCAGCGCACGCGCAGGGCTTTTTGACCTTTACGGCAACCGCCTGGCGATCGCGGTGCGTTCTGAAACGATAGCGATAGGGGGAGGTCTGAGTGCGGTCACACTGATTGCGCTGAATCTCTACTGGATTGCGTACCTCTGGATGCGTTTTACGGGGAGTAGCGACGCAGACTGGATGCTTTTCTATCTGATTGGCGGACTTGCCGATATAGGCTACGTCACCGCACCGCTGGTCTGGGTTCTCACGATGTTTTGGGGCGTAGCGGCCGAGGACACTTGAGAAATTGACACTCACAACAAAAAGGGGCAGACACGCAGGTCTACCCCCCTACAGAGGGTTCCCTCCCCATCCACGGGGAAGGGTTAGGGTAGGGGCATTATCCAGCTCCAGAAAACACGGTGGGCACATCGGTCACAGAGCAGACACATCCATCAGGCAGGTAGAG
>PSLB01000191.1:0-2917 GCA_040289385.1 Armatimonadota bacterium | reverse complement strand
AGGCCGGGGTCTCCGCGCCGCAGTACACGGATGACCACGCGATGCGCCCCTTTGGGGAGGGGCTTGGTGCGAATGCGGAACGGCTCGTCGCTCGAATCGAACAGTCCATCCAACGGCTCCGCACTCAGCCACTCGCCATCATCTACCCGATATTGCACGGCAGTGATGGCTACCCCTGGCACAGGTTGGTCGCTCGCCATCAACCGCAGGAGGTAGACCCCGTCTGGATGCTGGGTTGTATCCCACACAAGGCGGTTCTCGCGAGTCGGCGTGGCGAACTGTGCCGATTCGACGGGTATTGTCTCTACAGCTTTGCGCATCTGTTCAACCATTTCGGGTGCCTGCGCCCGTATTTGGGCTTTAACGGCTTCGGGAATGTCGGGGCTGGCATCTAAGTCTGCCAGCAGCAGCTGCTGCAGCTCGGCGTTGCTCTTATTGCGGGGCGAATCGTTGGGAGAAGCCTGCTGATTGGACTGCTTATCAGCAGATTTGAGAGGCGTCCACGATTGCCCGCCGTCGGACGAGAGTTGCACCTCGAATCGGAGGGAGTCGCCGTCGTGGTCGCGGGCGCTCCAGTGCAGGGTGTACTTGCCGCTAGCCACGGTGTACGGCTTGAGGCTCTGCAGGCGTGCCTCTGGAGGGCGGTTGGCAGGCATATATGAGACGACTAAGCTATTGAGGCGGGCATTATGCCGAAGGATGACCCGAACTTGCAGGAATCGGGCAGGTGGGCTGAATACAGCACTTCCTGTAGGTTCTCCGTAAGTCCCGCTCCATCCACTCCACGAGGCGTCGGGTTCGCGCGTATTGCCTGAACGGGTTTGAATCTGCACTTCGGCGCCCTCAGGAAGCGATGCGCTCCAGCGGATGGTGCCCCAGCGAGCGATTGTTTGGGCATCTAACACGGGCGAGAGATAGATTCCCTCTTCTACTAACTCCATCGTCAGGAGTTGTCCGTTTGCGCTCACAAGCACGGGTTTATCCGCAATGTGTCCATAGCCCACCCAGTCGTGTCGGAGGCGCGCCATCAACTCCGCGCGCGCAGACGGCTGGCTGGGATCCACACGCAGAACTCCTTCGCTCGCAAGCGCTAAAAGCATCTCACCGTAGGGCATCCATAAGCGCACACTCCACCGAGATTGATCCGCTAAAGGCTGGAGGGTTCGGTCAGGACGCACACGATAGAGGTTGCCTGAGGGCATCGTGCCGACAAACAGGTCGCCTGAACTATGGGCGAATAGGGCGGAAACTGTTGCCTCGCGCAGGTCGGCAATCGCTTCGGCAACCCCTATCGGTTCCACCCGATAAATCGCTCCTTGCTCCTATGTGCCTACATACACGATACCATCGGGCCTCACCGCCAGAGCCGAGAAGTGCGCCTCTTCGCAGGTGAGCAGGGTACGCAGTTGCCCCGACTCCCAGACCATCACGCGTGCGGGCCCACCCGTCGCAATGTAGAGCTTCCCGCTTTGCCACACGAGCGCGTTCACATAGCGGGCTCCCGCTCATCGCCCCGCACACAGAAGAGCGTGCCTTCGGGTGATGCCCCAGCATAGAGGTTGCCCTCAGAATCGACCGCTAATGCCGTAATCAGGGTCGACGGCACTCCAGAGGTAGTCCACTGGTAGGGTTTCGGACGGCGTCAGGCTTGGTGCGTGCGAAAGGGTTCCGTTGACATTGACCGCCACTCCTTGTAAAGTGCCTCGTTGAAGCGTGCGCGATTCGGTTGCAACCCAATATTGCACTTTTCGGCTAACAGGCGGCACCTCCTCGCGAGGGCTCTCGCCCCCACCCGAAGAGACGGCACGATCCGTTTCTGTGTCAGATGAGGTGTGTGCCATTTCTGAAGAATCGGATTCGCGATGGGACTCCCCTTCCCTGGGCGTGAATTCAGAAGCGCCGTCATCCGAGGGGACTGCCCCCTCAAAAAGGAAGGGGGGTGTACGCGCTCCGTCCCTGCCCTCTGCAGGCAGAACCGTTAGAAAGACGGTCTGAGTGCCCTCCAGCACCCATGTGAGGAGAGCGAAGCCACCAGCTGGGAGCGCCGATCGCGACGCAGGAACTCTCTGAGGGGCACCTCCGTGCTTTGGCTCCCGCCCCCCATTCCGAACCCTTCACCATCCAGCGTGCTCAAAATCGGTCTGCCTAAAGGAGACACCCTCAAACCCCCCGATTGGCGCTCCCGACTCGTAACACATAGCGACCTGGCGACGCATCCGCAGGCACGCGAAAGCGGAACGAGTGGGACACCTGCTCGCCCCCGTACGGACGCAGGAGCACCGTGGTGTGGACATGCTCGCCAGGGCGATAAGCAGGCTTGTCGGTTGTCAGCGATGCCACATAGGCTGTCGCGCGCGTGGGCGTGATGACCACCTCCATCTCCAACGATTCGAGATTGACCTTGACATCACGCGCATTCAGCAACAAATCGGTCAGATACATCAGATCGTTCAGGATCTCGCCAGAGAGAGCGGAGTTCGTGGCAACCCGATCCTCGTATGGAAGTGTGCCGAAACGGTCGGTCTGCAGGCGCCAGCGGACGAGTGCAGAGGCGTCACCCATCCCAAAATGCACCTGTCCGACGAACTCCTCTACGGCAACAGAGATCAGCATCCCCGTGATCAGGGGGTGGCGCACGACTTCACAGCGGAAGGTTCGGGTAATGCCTTTGCTCAGGTCGGATACTTGCACTCTCACAGGCATCAGGCACGACATCTGGCGGAGCTTGCCTGCGATGGCAAACGCCTCGTCGCGATAGATCGTGCCCAGCACCTGCGCCCGATTGCCCACTTTGAACGAGTCGGCATACCCCGGCACAACATCCACAATTTCTGCTGCGGTCATCGGAATCTCCACCTCCAGAACGCGCCGCCGGGAGCCCCGGGCTTTAGCCCTGGGGAGGAGGCGGCGCTTGCTC
>PSLB01000010.1:0-29698 GCA_040289385.1 Armatimonadota bacterium | reverse complement strand
CGACATCAGGATGTGTCACTACGACATGGAGCCAGAACCTCCCTTTGCGGTAGATCAGGTCCGCGCTGTCGAAGCCAATGGCTTGATCGAGCAGACCTTAATCCCCAGTTGCGCAGGCAGGTTGGGGAATTTCTCCCGCAGGGTGCGGTAGGTGGCGTGGTGCAACCGGACGCCATTCTTCTCCCGCTGCGCCCAACCATAGGCCGCGACGGCGTTGAAGCACTCAGCATGCTGACGCAGCGTCTCCAGAAGCACGCCCGCCTGCTCGGGGGTTGGATTTAGCCGAAGCCGGATCGTTCACTGCATACTCATATGCTACCACATTTTGCGAGGGGAGGAAAGGCGGCGCTCCTCCCCATGGCTGAAGCCAGGGGTCTCCACACCGCAGTACACGGATGATACCCTAAACTTACGGTGCCAAACGCTCAATGAGCCAACCGCTGTCGCTCTGGCGGGTGTAGCGCAGTCGATCGTGGAGACGATTGGGACGCCCTTGCCAAAACTCGAACTGATCGGGCACGATTCGGTAGCCCAACCAGTAGGGCGGACGCTCTACTGGACGTCCTTCGAATTGACGCTCCACCTCAATAAGTCGCGTCTCCAGCCACTCTCGATGGGGGATTACTTGGCTTTGAGGCGAGACCCACGCCGATACCTGATGCCCACGTGGTCGCGTGGCGAAGTACGCATCCGCCTCCTCTTCGCTGACCGTTTCTACCCTCCCGCGAACGCGCACCTGACGCTCCAAATCCCCCCACCAAAAAACCGCAGTCGCATAGGGACATCGAGCCAACTGGACACCTTTTGCACTTTGGCTGTTGGTATAAAAGACCAATCCGCGTGTGTCCAAGCCTCGTAAAAGCACAAAGCGCGCATCGGGATGCCCATTTTCATCCACCGTGGCTAAGCACATCGCATTTGGCTCAATCAGGTGCGCCTCTTTCGCCTCTGTAAGACAAAGACGCAACAGCTCAAACGGATCTGTTAACCCTTCAGATTCTATCAGGGCGCCCTGTTCGTAGCTCAGCCGAGTCTGCTGAACCCAATCCGATTCTGGCATCATACGCCCTTAGGATACCCAATTCAGTTGGGTATACTCTAAAGGTGGAGGATCTCAAATGCGAAAGACATTTTTAGTTATGTCAGTATGTGTGTGCGCTGTTGCGCTGGCGCAAAACTATATCGACATCGTGATAGGTGGTCAGTTTATCTTTCGTCTACGCACGGGCGTCGGGAACACCAGCTTGCAAGAGCGCGCTCGTATCGTGGAGAACCGTATCACCACCAATCTGGGCGTTCGACTCACGGCGGAACAGATCACCCTCAAAGAGGTGACAAAAGACCACCAGTACGAAATCTACCTGCGTGGAAAACTGCTTGTCACCGTTACTAAAGCCGACGCCGAAGCGGCAAAAATGAGTGTCAAGCAGTTAGCCGAACACTGGCTCAAGCAGTTGCGAGAGACTTTGCCCAAACTGAGCGCCGCTCCGCCTCAAGAGAAGTCTTCGTAAGCGGATGGGCATACTTATCGATGTCAGCGTGCCGATCCGTGAGCCGATGCCCTTTACCCTGGTGACCAGCCCTTTACGCTGGAGCCGATTCTACGAATCGAGCAAGGCGCTGTGTGCAACCTTTCGCGCATAGTGCTGGGCACGCACACCAGCACGCATATCGATGCACCGTGGCACTTCAATCCTGAGGGAAAGCGTCTGCACCAAATTTCTCTGGCGCGCCTTATTGGGCATGCGTGGGTCGCCGATCTGCAGGGCTACCCGAGAATCACAGCTTCTGCGCTGGAGCAGGCGCGCATTCCCATACCATCACGTGCCTGCTTGTTAAAACTGACAACTCGGCACTGTGTCAATCTTCCGAGTTTCAGCCGACCTATGTGGCGCTCACTCCCGATTCATGCGATTGGCTCATCGAACACTGTATCGATGTCATTGGCTGGGATTATCTCTCGGTAGAGCCTTTCGGCGCGCCCACACCCGAAGTGCATCACAAACTGTGCGGTGCAGGTGTTGTTATTATTGAGGGCTTGAACCTGTCTGCGGTGGAAGCGGGAGCCTACGAACTGATCTGGATGCCCCTGCTGATCGAAGGAGCAGATGGCGCCCCGGCACGCGTCGCTCTCCGAACCCCCTAAATCTGGTAAATTTGTCAGTCCCATATTCCCCAAAAATGAGTTACAATAGGCATGTCACCGTACAGGTGGCAAGAGCAGACCGCACAGCCTTGTTACCCAACCTCCCTCTCGTGGGGCTCGTAAGGGTCCCACGCTTTTTTTTTTCAGTAGTGCAGGGTATAATAGCGGTGCGCGGAGCGGTGCCCGAGCGGCTGAAGGGACACGACTGGAAATCGTGTAGCCTCCGAAAGGGGGCTCGTGGGTTCGAATCCCACCCGCTCCGCCATCGCGTTAGGGGAGGCACAAGTGAGACGCTGGTGGTTCCGGCTGGGTTTAGCCCTTATCGGCGTGTTCGGCTCGTATGTCGGGGTGACTGTGATCCTCTTCGTTGTGGGCACGCATCGCACCAGCCTTTCTCAGTTGCCGCAAGAGTGGCTCCCGATGCCCCCGCTTGAGACGAACCGCCGACTGCTTATCATCGCACCGCACCCTGATGATGAGGTGCTGGGATGTGGGGGGTTGATCGCAGAAGCAGTTCAGCGCAAAGTTCCAGTGAGGGTGGTCTGGCTCACTGCAGGCGACGGCTTTCCAGGCGCGGCGATGCTGATTGGACGCTCCACACCCGATAGCCAAGACTACCGTACGCTCGGCAAAACGCGTATCGAAGAGGCACGCCACGCCTGCCAAATACTCGGACTATCTGAAGCGGATCTGTTTTTTTTAGGCTACCCCGATCGGGGGCTCTGGACGATGGCACTGGCAGGCGATAGAGTTGTGCGCTCGCCCTACACCGGATACACAAGGGTTGCCTACCCACAGTGCGCTAACTCTCAGCACCCGTACACCGCGCCCAGCGTCGTTTGGGACCTGATCCAAATCCTCGACGAGTTTCAGCCTACCGACATCTTTACTGCCCACCCACTGGACGATCACCCTGACCACATGGCGTGCGCCCTCTTCACGATGGAGTCCATTCGTCACACGGTTCAGAGAGGCGCTCTTTCTCAACGCCCACGACTCTACTATTATCTGGTTCATCGTGGCGACTGGCCACTGCCCCAGGGCGACCACCCCGACCGCCTTCTGCTCCCCCCTTTCAGCATGGGGCACGGCGGCTGGTTCTACCTCCCGCTTACACCAACCGCCATAGAGCGGAAGCGCGCAGCCCTCGAAGCCCACGCAACCCAGTATGCCCTGATGACGCGCTTTTTAAGCAGTTTCGTGCGCCTCAATGAACTGTTCCAGGGTGCCCAAGTGCCGACGCTATCCTACCGCAACCCTGTAGACGATAATCCTGCTCTGCGCTTGCGTCCAGAAGGCGACATTCGCGCCGTGCAGGTGACACCCCAACCAAACGGGCTGGCGGTCGAAATCACCACGCGCCAGCCGCTGAAAACGCCGTTCCAGCTTCAGATTAGCCTGATTACTATCGATGCGCGTGGGCATTGGAACACGATGCAGTGGACTTACCGTCCAGGAAGCACCGTCTTACCCGCGAGTCGTGATGGGAACACACTCCTCCTGTGGCTGGCAGTGCCGACCATGAGGCGTCAGCAAGCAGGCTACTTGGTCGTGCAGACGCGTCTGTATGGCGTGGAGATCGATCGCACGGGCGTTTTGCCTATTCCGCTTTCCGACGCGGGATGGGATAGCCCAGTGCACGCCACAACCCCGCGATCTGCTCCATCACATAGTCGCTGAACGCATCGCGAGTAGTCCGATCGGTGCGATCGCCAAAAAGTGTCCGATAGCATACAGGCTCTCCAAACGCAACAATTGCCTTTGCGGGTCTCGGATACATCTGCCCGCGTCCCCACGCTCTATCGGTACCGATGATGGCTGTAGGAAGAACGGGCGCATCCGCCTGACGCGCCAACAGCGTCACGCCTGAAGTTGGGGGTAGAAGCGCACGCCCATCGCCACGCGTGCCCTCGATAAAGATAAGCACTCCATGCTCCTCTTGAAGCAGACGCAGAACCGTTTTGATGGCACTCACATCGGCGGTTCCACGCTCCACTGGTGTGGCGCCCACTCTGCGAAGCAAACGCGCAAAGGGTGCCCAGCGAAGCAGTTCCGCCTTCGCCAGATAGCGCAGTTCACGCGGGCACGCACAGCCAATCAGCAGGGGGTCTAAGTAACTAAGATGGTTCGCCGTAATAATAAGCCGCCCCGTGAGGGGCACATGCTCCACCCCATGCGCCTCTAACTGGAAAAGACGCTGACCCAGCCACCGAAACAGTATCCATCCTGCCCGGTAAACCCAGTTCTCTGTATGAAGGGTCATGGGGTATCCATCACGAACCTCGACTCGACTTCCGTCGCCATTCTCAAGGTGGCAGACGCCGAGCAGTATTTCTCATCCGAGAGCTGAACCGCCTTTGTTAACGCTTGTGGGTCTAAATTGTTGCCCTTAAAATGGTGGATGATCATGACTTTGGTGAATCGGTGGGGATGTTCTGGATAGCGCTCTGCATGGACTTCGACCCAGTATTCGCGCAGGTCTTGTTTCATCTTGCGCAGGATGGCAACCACATCGAGGGCGGTGCAGCCTGCTACCGCCAATAGCAGATGTTCCATCGGAGTCGCAGCGACGCCTTGTCCCCCATGTTCAGGATGGGCATCGATCAACACGGTCTTGCCTGTTACATTGGTCTGCCCTTCGAACAGCATTCGTCCCTTCCACACCAGTTTGCCTTCCATTGGGAACCTCCTTATAGATAGAGGACGCGAGGGCGATAGCGTTCCATCAATCGCCGATTATGTGCATCGCCTCCCTCCAGATTTGCCGAGAGGAAAACGGGGGGCTCGACCCCGCGCTCCAGTAGGATAGCGCACGCCTCTGCCATAATGGCGTGCAAAATCGCCGCGCCCAACACCGTCGAGACAGGTGAAACGGGTTGCATAAAGTTAGGTAGATGCACCACTGCGTCGCCCGTTGGCGCACCGTTATCGATAACAAGATCGACCACCTCAAATAGTCGTCGTCCTGTTTTGCTGCGCGATTGCACCGATTGCGAATAGGCAAGTGAGGTCAGCCCAATTACGCGCGCTCCTTGCTGTTTGCCGTAGAGGGCGACCTCCACAGGCGCAGGATTGCGCCCCGACACCGAATGCACAATCAACAGATCCCGATCCGTTAGCGGGATCTCCTGCATTGCGCTCCAGGCGTAGTCGTTGACCCGCTCTAAGGTCGAGGTCAGCGTGATAGGGCGCACATTGCAGGTCAAACCAGGCAGAAAGATGGGGCTAATCGGCACGAGCCCCCCTGCACGGTAGACCAGCTCTTCGGTGAGGAGGCCCGCATGCGATGCGCCGAACACATACACCAGCCCATCCGCCTGCAGGGTCTCAGCAACCCACTCGGCAGCGGTCTGGAGGCGCGCCAGCTGACTGGCGTACACCGCTTGCAAGCGTTGGATAACTTGAGGAATGTAGTCGGTGTGCATGGCTTCACCAGTTCGGGGCTACGGCTCAGAGTCCTGCAGGTGAGGTATAATAGGGGGCGTCCAACGCCGGCGTAGCTCAGCGGTAGAGCAGCCGCCTTGTAAGCGGAAGGTCAGGGGTTCGAATCCCCTCGCCGGCTCCAATTGATAGATGCCTGCGCATGCCCCGAACGCGTTCGGGCTGGTTTGCCTCATTCCAGTTGGCGTACCTCACGAATGCTCCCAAGACCCAGCGCAAAGAGGGCACAGACGCTTACCGTAACCGTTACTGCGGTCGGTGCGCTCCATGCCTGTGCCAGCTTCCCGATCAGCAGGGAGGCAAACGGCGCCGGTGCGTTAATGGCCCAGCTGTGGAGTGCCACCACGCGCCCGCGCAGCGAATCGGGCGCCGAAGTCTGAAGCACGGTGTTCGTCGAAACCAACTGCATCACACCGAACATCCCCGCCAGCATCAGAAGCCCGTGCGCCACCCACGCATTCGGCGCATGGGCAAACCCGATTACGCTCCATGTGAAGCCGTTCGCAGCCATCAGCACCAGCCAGCCTTTGGGAACCTCCCCAGAAAGACGCGCCACCAGCAACAGACCCAACACCGACCCCACCCCAGCTGCAGTGTAAAGCTGACCCAAGCCCGCTTTGCCAATCTGAAACACCTTCTCCGCAAATACAGGCAATAACACCAAATACGACAAGCCGAACGCGCTCAGCACCATCACATTCAACCACAACGCCAGCAGATCGCGACGCTGAACAATAAACCGAACGCCCTCCTGCAGCGAGTCCCATAGGCTGACACGGCTCAAATGCTCTGGAACCCCATGCATTCGAATGCTCCAAAGCGCCAGCAGAATCGCCGAGAAGCTCAGGCTGTTAATCAGAAAGCAGGGCGCCGGACCAAACCCCTCCAGCAGGATTCCGCCCACAGCGGGTCCTAGAATACGCGCCGTATGGAACGCTGCGGCGTTAAGCGCAATACCGTTCCCCAAGTCTTCTCGCGGCACCAACTGCCCGACCAGCGACTGGCGCGTCGGCAAGTCGACCGATAACACCAGCCCATTCAGCAAAACCAGCCCCAGAATAATCTCGTAGCGGATCCAGCCCGTATAGGTCAACAACGCCAGCGTCAACGCACTGACAGCGAAAAGGCTCTGAGTAATCAACAGAATAGTGCGCCGATTCCACCGATCCGAAAGCGCCCCACCTAACGGCGCCAGAAATAGCATCGGAATACCTTGCATAAAGCCAACCAAGCCCAACAGGAACTCCGAGCGGGTCAGGTCGTATACCAACCAGCTCTGCGCCACATTCTGAATCCATGAACCGACAAACGAAAAGAACGCGCCCAGCCAATATCGACGGAACTGCGGCGAGCGCATCGCCCGAAAAGTCTGTCCCATCATCTCTGGAAACACTCGCTCCACAACCTCGCGTTTCAACACAACAGCGAACGCATTAGGATAAGGCTTGCCAATCCGTACTATACCCTATAAGGGTGTCATGCCTACCAGATTTAGAAAAACGGGGGAGCGCAAGAGGGCTGTAATCCCTCCCCAATTCATTGGGGGGTACACGGACCCCCTCACGCATGGGGGATCATCATGGTATGAACAGGTATCTCCCATCAAGGGGAGGAGTGGCCGTGTGGCGCGGCCTGTGGTCGTGTCATACCCCTTGGGATGGCACGGCGTCGCTGAACCAAAGCGCAGGGAGAAAGTCATGCGTGCATCCGGAATAAGGACGCCCCTCAATTGATGGAGGGGAGGACGTCACTGGGATAGACGCCCCGCTGGGGGTGTATGCGGTGCTGGGCAATCACGATTCCTGGCATGGGGTGTAGAGGTTCGGCGCAAGTCAGAGTCGTTGGGGATTGTGGCACTAATGAACGAGTCGCGCACACCGCGCAAGGTGTAGACTCGATTGGTGTTAGCGGGGATTGAGGATCTGTATACAGGTAACCCAGACTGGGAGCGTACATTCCGTTCTGTTTCGTCCCCTCGTGGGGAGGCGGTGATCTGGCTCTCGCACAATCCTGATGCCGTGCGGAGTCCGTACGGTCATCGGGCGCCTCTGATTCTGAGCGGGCACACGCATGGGGGGCAGATTTGGGCTCCGCCGGGATTCCATCGGTTGGCGAAACGGCTTCTGGGACGCAGTTTTCTGCCTCAGACGGAGTTTGGGATTCAGCATCCGTACGGGTTGGCACGTGTGGGCAACCCATGGGTCTATGTCAGCAGTGGGGTGACGCCTGGGCGTTCGGCACCCCGATGGTTCATGCGTCCAGAAGCGGTAATTTATAGAATCCCATTAAGGTACACTATGGGCGGTGATTCTTGTGAAACAGCCAATCCATTTGCCGATAGCCTTGAGTGAGGAGCTGTTGAATCACGCCGATCTGGTAGCGCAGGTGTTTCTTCAGGCGATGTACACTTCCATTGGCGAGCGCTTACTGGAGGAGTTGGCGGAGTCGGATTTGACCTACTCGCAGATGCAGGCTCTACGCTATCTCGTCACACATCGCCGTGTGACAGTGGGGGATTTGGCGGAGGGACTGAACATCTCTTACCCTTCGGCGACCAACATGGTGCACCGTTTGGAGAAGAAGGGGCTTATCCGTCGGATTGCCAATCCGCGCGATCGGCGTCAAGTGGGGTTGGCGCTGACAGAGGAGGGGCGTGGACTGATTGAGCGGGTAGATACCGAGCGTCGACAGCGCTTCGCGCGTGTGCTGGGCTCGATGGAGCCGACGGAGCGCCACGCCTTCATCAACGGATTGAGTGCCTTTATTCGCGCGGGGGTCTCCGCAGGGATTCTCAGTGCGGGCGATGTGTGTCTCCACTGTGGAAGCAGTGCAGATCCAAGTTGTCCCTTGGTCGCCCTTCACTCCGCCGATATCTGTCGATAAAAACAGCAGGAACCCGACTTCTGCTTGTAGAATAGAAGGGATATGTATAATGCACGGCGACCCATTGGCTTTCTGGTAGGGGTGTTGATTATCTTGGCGCTGGTAGGCGTGGCGCTCCAAGCCCCTAATCAGTTGAGTGAGCAGGAATCAAAAGAGGGCTGGAAACTGCTTTTCAACGGCAAAGACCTTAACGGCTGGACCATCATGGGCGATCCTGACTCATGGACCGTCGAAGAGGGAACCCTTTACTGCAGAGGTAAGGGCGGCGGGATGATCTACGCTGAGGGCGTCTACAAAAACTTTGAGCTAAAGCTGGAGTTCAAGTTGACCCCCAGCGCCAACAGTGGGGTCTTCTTGCGCACTTGGGACAAAAACGATCCGGTGCAGACAGGCATAGAGGTACAGATTCTGGATCGCTACGGTGTAGAGAAGCCCACGCGCCACGACTGTGGTGCCCTCTATGACATTCAGGCGCCCACAGAAAACGCTGTTAAGCCCCCTGGAGAATGGAACACGTATCATATCATCTGCAGGGACTACCAAATCGTGGTCTACTTGAATGGTAAGAAGGTGAACGAGGTCGATCTCAGTAAGTGGACGGAGCCCCATCGTAATCCCGATGGAACCCCAAACAAGTTCAAATACCCGTATAATCAGATGGTTCGTCCTGGCTATATCGCGCTGCAGAATCATGGGAATCCACTATGGTTTCGGAATATCAAGATCAAGCCGTTAGATTAGACTACTCGGCAAGGCGTCGGCGTCTGCGCGAGAAGGTGTTTGCTTCTTCTTCACGGATACGCCAGACGGTCGACACGGTGTTAGTGCTTGGTGCGCCGAACTTGGAGTATTTGACAGGGTTTACGGGTTCGTTTGCATGGTTGGTGATGCGTCCGGAGAGTGAGCATTTGCTGACCAGCGGGGTCTATGCCACCCAAATCGCTGAGGAGGTGCCCGACATTCCTTGCGAGCGCATTCCTGTAGGAGTGGAGCCTACCGAGCCGCTGTGTCAACTTTTACAGGCGCTGGGGACGCGTGTGCTGGGCGTGGATACGAGCCAAAGCTATGCATTTATTCGGGGGCTTCAGCGGCGGCTGCGTAAAGCGGGCATTCAGGTGCGTCCCACACGGATTCCCATCGAATTGTTGCGCATCGTCAAGGATGCCTATGAGGTGGCACGCATTCGCGATGCGGTTGCGATTGCCGATGCCACCTTCGAACACATCCAGCGTCTTTTTCAGCCTGAGGTGGTGGAGTGGGATATTGCGATGGAGATCGACTTCTACCTTCGTCGGCAGGGCGCGTACCCTGCGTTTGAAACGATTGTCGCCTCAGGAACGCGCAGTGCCCTGCCCCACGCGCGCCCAACAGAGCGTCGCCTCCAGCGTGGGGACTTCGTGACGGTCGATTTTGGTGCACGGCTTCAAGGTTACTGTTCGGATATAACGCGCACGGTGGTTGTGGGCAAAGCTTCTGCCGAACAGAAGCGGGTCTACTACGCGGTTTTGGAGGCGTTGGAACGGAGTATCGAGGCGATTCGTCCTGGGAGGCGTGGCAAGCAGATCGATGCGGTTGCTCGCAAGGTGCTGCAAAAGCACGGATTGAGCGACTATTTTGGGCACAGTTTGGGGCATTCGCTGGGGCTAGCAGTGCATGACGGGCGCGGGTTCTCGCCGCGCGAGAAGGGAGCTTTGCAAGTCGGCATGGTGCTGACGGTAGAGCCGGGCGTCTACATTCCGGGTTTTGGGGGCGTGCGAATCGAGCAGGATGTGCTGGTCACGGAGACTGGCTGTGAAGTGCTGAGTCGTTCGCCGATAGGGCTTATCGAGACGGGCGGTTGAGTAAGTTTCGGGTACACTTAGAGAAAGTGGGGAAGCGCGAGGGGGCAGTAATCCCCCTCAATTCATTGAGGGGATACACGGACCCCCTCGCGCATGGGGTATCATCATGGTATGAAGAAGAAAACGTGGAAGTCAACGCCGAGCGCGGTCTACGAGATCAACGACCACTTCGTATGGTCAACGAAAATACCGCAAGCAGGTGCTCCTGCCTCCGGTAGACGCCAAGGTTAAGCAGGTATCTCCCGTTAACCCGTACCTTGAATGGGAGGAGGGGCCGTGTGGCGCGGCCTGTGGTCGTGTCATACCACCTGGGGTGGAACGGCGTCGCTGAACCGAAGCGCAGGGAGAAAGTCCTGCGTGCATCCGGAATAAGGATGCTCCTCAATTGATGGAGGGGAGGACGTCACATATACTTCTGTATCCATGCGAACGCGTTCGGGGACAGTGAGCGCATCGGTACCGAAACGCAAGCGACGCCGATGGTGGAAGCGGCTCCTTGCCTACTTTGCGCTCCTAACAATGCTGATGGCGTTGGGAGCCCTCACCTTTGTGGTGGTGCTCTACTATCAGGTGGTGCAGATGTTGCCTTCAATCGGGGTGATTGAGAACTATCAGCCACGCGACGCCAGCCTAATCCTTTCAGCAGATGGCGTCCAACTGGCTCGTATCGCCGAAGAGTACCGTGAGCCTGTACCCCTAAATCAGATTCCCAAGCATCTCGTCAACGCCACAATTGCCAAAGAGGATCGCCGATTTTGGCAACATCGCGGGGTGGACTGGCGGGGCACCCTGCGCGCCCTCTGGGTCAACCTCACACAGGGCGACATCCGTCAAGGAGGTAGTACCATCACCCAGCAGTTGGCTCGCAATGTGTTTTTGACCCAGCGACGCACCTTTGCCCGAAAGTTCCAAGAAATTATTCTGGCTCAGGAGATGGAACGCCGATTGAGCAAGGAACGCATTCTGGAGCTTTATTTGAATCAGGTTTACTACGGTAATGGGGCATATGGGGTTAAGGCGGCGGCACGGGTCTACTTCAACAAGCCTTTGGAGCGATTGACCTTGGCGGAGTGTGCACTTTTAGCAGCACTTCCTCAACGCCCTTCTGCCTATGAACCGTTTGGCAATCCTGATGAGGCTATCGAACATCGCAATCTGGTGTTGGCATTGATGGCACGCGAGGGCTATATCACGCCTGAGCAGCGCGACCTTGCGAAAAGGGAACCGCTCCGCCTAACACGCAACCGCCCGGCTACCCGTTTCTTGGCGCCCTATGCCGTGATGGATGCCCTGCGTATGTTGGAGCAGTTTTACGGGAAGGAACTGCTGTTGCAGGGGGGCTTACGGGTAGAGACGACTTTGCATATGGAGATGCAGAAAGCCGCAGAGCGCGCGCTTCTGCGCGGCGTGCAGGCATTCTCCCAGCAAGGGGTCACGCAGGGCGCGATCGTGCTGATCGACCTGCGCACGGGACATATCCGCGCGATGGTGGGCGGTGTGGACTTCCGTCGTTCGCAGTTCAACACCATTACGCAAGGGCGACGCCAGCCGGGCTCGGCGTTCAAGCCGATTGTGTACGCCACTGCGTTCGAACTGGGCAAGCTAACCCCCACCAGTGTCCTCTCCGATAGTCCGATTAGTCTGCCCAGTGGGGTGCGCGGGAAGCTGTGGCGTCCCCAAAATGCGGACGGTAAGTTTCGCGGAGCGGTCTCGGTCACGCGGGCGCTGGCGTTTTCGATCAACATTCCTGCGGTGCGTGCGGCTCAGCTTGTCGGTGCCAAAGAGTTGGCGGATTTCGCCCACGAGCGGTTCGGCATCGAGTCGCCCATCGAACCAGTGTTGCCGCTAGCACTGGGTGCCTCGGCAGTCCGCCCTATTGAACTGGCGGAAGCCTACACCGTGTTTGCCACGCGTGGCAACCGCATCGAGCCAATCTTGGTCAAGCGAGTCCTTGACCGCAACGGAGCCGTTTTACTGGATCAACGCGCGCAAGTCGTCCCCCATGTGCTATCCGAGCAGAGTGCCGAATGGATCGATTCTATCCTGCGAGAGGCGGTCTTGCGGGGAACGGGCAAAGCAGCAGCGCGTATCCCCAACGCACGCGGGAAGACAGGCACCACCAGTGATTATCGAGATGCATGGTTTATCGGCTACACGGACCACTATCTGGCAGTGGTCTGGGTCGCTAGCGAGCATTACAACCCAACGACCAATCGGTGGGCGTACCATCCGATGCGTCGCGTTTTCGGAGGGACGGTCTGTGCGCGCATTTGGGCGGATCTAATGGAGCAGGTGCTGGCTATCGATGCGAAGCTTCCGACCGTTGCACCCGCTCCCACTGCGAACAGAGAGACTGAAGGCGTCCCCCCCACGCCCCCTACTCCGGTAGAGGCACCTGCCCACGCAGTGCCACCCGATACGCCTGTGCGATCCCAAGCGCCCCCTACCGCACCGGCGTCTGAGACCCCCATCCTGTCTCAGCCGTTCCCCGGAGAGCCAACGACCGTTCCCACTCCTAACTGGCGCGAGCCTTCGGAGGCGTCCCAGCCCGAAATTGGTTCGCCTCGTGCCCAGACACCTCCGCCCCCGCCGAAGCCTGCAAGCCCGCCAGAAACCGTTGGCGTGCCCATCTGTGTCGACACGGGGCAATTAGCCACTGACTACTGTCCCGAGGTGGTGCGCCGACAGTTCCCGGCAGGGTCACAGCCCAAACAGAAGTGTCGGAAGCATGGGGTGCGTCTGCGATGATCCGACGCCCGAAACGCCATCTTAGCATCCAGATCGAACCTCAGCGCACCATTCGTCCACGGGAGTATCTCATGCTGGTTCTTGTGGGCGGCGTTTTGATTGTGCTCGGAGCGCGCCTGTGGTACCTGCAAATCTACCACGGAGCCGAGTTAGCCGCCCGCGCCGAGATGGTATGCACTCGGTTGATGCGCGTTCCACCCCCGCGTGGGCTTATCGTCGACCGAAACCGACACCCTATTGCTTTGAACACCGCTCAGCTGGTGGTGAGCGTCCTGCCCGATATGTTGCGCCAGCGTCCGGAGCGAATCCCGCTAATTGCCCAGCGCATTGGAATCGCTCCCGCCGATTTAGCCGATCTGATCCACAACCCACGCATCAACCCCTATGTGCCCTACGCCGTGTGCAAAGGCATTGCATACGAGCAGGCAGTCGACCTTATCGAAAGCCAGTATAACCTACCTGAGGTGGAGATATCGATGCAGGCGATGCGTCGGTACCCTCACGGCAAGCTCTACGCCCACATCGTCGGCTATGTGGGGCAGATTTCAGCGGAAGAGCTCAAAGAGTATACCAGCACACCCCAGTCCAATGAGCCGACCGATTGGTTTTCTGCCCAGCTGTACGACGGTACCGATTTCGTGGGCAAAAACGGGCTGGAGAAGCAATACGAACGCTTTCTGCACGGCAAGCCCGGAGGCGAACTGATGGAGGTGACCCCACTGGGGAAGCGTGTGCGCACCGTTCAAGAGATTGAACCCCAACCTGGGGCGCGACTTGTCTTAAGCCTCGATACGCGGCTCCAGCAAAAGGCTTTCGAACTGCTTCAAGGCCACAAAGGCGCCTTAGTCGCTCTTGACCCGCGCACGGGCGAGGTGCTGGCGATGGTGAGCCAACCTGCGTTCGACCCGAACCTGTTTGTGCCCCGTATCCCCGCCGCCGTGTGGCGCCCGCTTATCCAGAATCCGGACGCCCCACTCAATAACCGTGCGATTCAGTCGAGCTATGCGCCCGGCTCGATCTTCAAGCCGCTACTGGCATTAGAAGGGCTGGAGCATGGGCTGATCTCCACGCGCACGGCAGTGGTTTGCACGGGCGGGTATCGGCTGGGAACGCGCACCTTCCGCTGCTGGAGACGACACGGCTATGTGGACTTCTATAAGGCGATCCCGATGTCGTGCGATGTCTTCTTCTACCAGCTGGGACAGAAGTTGGGTCCCGAACGCATTGCGCAGACGGCACGCGCCTTCGGGCTCGGTCAACCGACGGGCATCGACCTGCCCCACGAGCGCAAGGGGTTGGTGCCCGACCCTGATTGGAAACAGCGTGCCTACAAACAACCCTGGTACGGCGGAGAAACGCTCAACTACAGCATCGGGCAGGGCTACCTTCATGCTACCCCCTTGCAGATGGCGGTTGCTACGATGGGACTCGCTAATCGCGGGATTATCTACCGCCCCCATCTGGTCAAACAGATTGTCTCCGAAACAGGAGAGGTGCTCCAGACCTTCACGCCTGAGGTCATCCATCAGGTTCGTTTCAGCCCTGCATCCTGGGAGGCGGTGATTGAGGGCATGGTGCAGGTTGTGGAGAAGGGCACAGCGGGACAAGCACGCGTGCCGGGCATTCGGGTGGCGGGCAAAACGGGTTCAGCGGAGTTTCGAAAGGGTGGCAAAACGCACGCTTGGTTTGTAGCGTTCGCCCCGGCCGACCAGCCAAGGGTGGTGGTCTGTGTCATGGCAGAGGAGGCAGGTGGAGGCGGAGCCATCGCCGCACCGATTGCGGGGGCGTGGCTACGCACCTTTTTCGAGCTGGGCTACTGACCCCACGTGCGCTTCTTGATTTCCAAGAGACGACTGGTGGTCTCTTGTGGGGTCGTTGGTGTGGGGGAGCGCGGCGGCGGAGTGTCGTTCGTAGGGGGAGGCGCCACGGGCGTATGGGGTACTACAGGTGGGGTTGGGGAATCGAACGGACGCACACGCCCTTTGGCATGGAGCAAGCGCGTAGAGGCGGTGGGCTGTGGCACAGGGCGACGCGCCTGCCGAAGCCCAACCATGCGGCGCGCCACAGACCGAACCCAGCCCCATATTGCTGGTAAGGGAATCACCACCCGCCGTAGGGTGATGTCCGTCAGCAGAAGCAGTAGTGCCAACCAGAGGAAACTCTGCCATAGGTCACGCACCGAGGAACCCACGCGCTTCGGTGCGCGGAACAGTTCGGCAGGTTGGAGATTGACCTTGCCCCCCGTCAACTCCGCAATTCGGGTCAGCAGAGGCAGGTCGGCGCGCGTGAAGCGGTACTCGCTTGGATAGGGTACAGCGAAGCCACTGGTAAGCATGCGCATCGTGCCGTCGGGCTGTCGTTCCACCAGCGTCAGCAGGTATTCGCCAATCTTGCGCAACGGAAAACGCCCTTGATAGCGTCCCGGAGCCGTTTGCTGGAGCGTAAGGGTCAAGCTCTCACCTGTCGGCGTGCTGACTCGCATCTCCGGCTGGAGAAAGTTAATCGGCTCGCCCTGCGGCGTGAACGCCTGCATCTCCACAATCGCTTGACCACATTCTGGACGCACGGTCAGCTGGTAGTCTTGGCGACTGCTCTTGCGTAGGATGGCTCGCGCCAGTTGAGTCCAGAAGGGGGCGAACTCGCTCCAACCGACCCACGCCCGTGCCCAGCGCGGCTTGGCATCCGAAGTGAACGCCAGTGCGGTGCCTAACCCATACTGCCAGATTGCCAGAAGCGGGTCGTCTTTGTGGGTGCGCATCAGGGTGCGTGCCAGGGGGCGATCCGATGTGAGGTTATAGGCGAGGAGCGGGGGGGTTGTGTTCCACGCAATCCCTTGCAGAATTTCGTCGTTCATAGCTACTTTGGGGATGAAGGCGCCCTCCTCAATAGCGGAGCGCGTCATGAGGCTGACATCCGCCGTAAAAAGACGCGGGAGATCGCGCGCCCGCTCCGTTAGATAGAAGTTTCCACCTGAAACACGCGCCAACTGCCTCAGAAACTCCACATCCTTGCCCCTCCCCAGCGAGACCACCGACATCGTAATGCCCATCCGGCGCATCGTGTCCCCGATCTGGAAACAGCCATCCTGCTCGTCGCAGTCGTCGCCATCTGCCAGCAGAATCACATGGCGCACGGCGGTCGTCTCGGTCGCAAGCGCATGCATCGTGAACTCGAGCGACGGACGCACATAGATCCCACCTCCCCCTGCTGTCATCTGCATCAGGCGGTCAATCGTGCCCTCTTTGTTGGTCGCAGACTGAATTGGCGTCAGCCAGTCGACGCCTGTCCCACTCACGATTACTCCGAAGCGATCTTGAGGGCGCAACAGCTTGAGCGACTCCACAGCCGCTTTGGCAGCCAGCTGAATCTTGGGGATACCCGCCTCCTCCACCGCCATACTGCCCGAGATGTCTACGATAATTACCACTGTGGCAGGCGGAAAGATTTTACGCTGACGCACATCCAAGTCCACAGGGAGCATTTCGGCGATGGGGGTCTCGTAGTAGCCTCCGGGCAGAAACGAGTTTTGCCCCCCTATCATCGCAAACCCAATCCCCGTGTCGCGCACAGCTGATTGAAGCATCAACATCTGCTGAGGGGTGAGCACCGTCGCAGGAAAGTCGTGGAGAATCACGGCATCATAAGCCTGAACTTCGTTAGCACGCGCTGGGAAGGTCAGCTCATTGGCGCGAACCACATCGAGGTTGTTCACACGCAAGGCACGCTCCAACGCTCGGGTTCGGTCTTGAGTGCCCCCCTCCGCCAGCAACACTTTCGGCTTGTCCTGCACCTTCACAAAGGCGCGCCCTTGATTATTGCGGACATCTGTGTCGGGGCTTGCCTCCAACAAAACATGGTACCGATGGAACCCTTCACGCTCCGCGCGAATTGGAACGACGACCACATTCTTGCCTGGCGTTAGGGCGACCCGTACGCGCTTGACAGGAACTCCGTCGCGGTCAATATGCAGAACGCCCTCCGCATGGGTTCGCGATTCGATCACTACGCGCATCTGGAACGGCTCGCCGATCTTGACCGTGTTCAGCGATTGCACCTCCAGGACCAACGCCTCCTCTTCAGGCTGGGCGGAGGCAAGCGACACCACATCGATTTCGATACCCTCCGTGCTGGCGACCATTGCGCTTTCCAAGGCGCTCCCTTCGGTCTCGTTGCCATCGGTCAACAGCACAATTCGGCGATGTTTGCCGTCGGGGAAGAGCGCACTGGCTAAGCGAAGCGCCGCCGCGATGTTGGTGCCACTTGGGTCTGGCTTAGAGTAGATGGGGGGTATCGCGTGAATCGAGGTGGGGGTCATATCGACCAGCGCATCGCGCCCAAACGCAATAATCGCAATCTGATCCTCGCGCCCTAAATACCGCACCGATTGGCGTAGGAACTCTTTGCTTACCGCGCGCCCTCTGTCGGAAATGCTATCCGACATATCTACGGCAAACACCACGCAAGTTCCCTTATTCGGCTGAACCGCTTGCGGCCCAGCCAGCGTCAGCACCAGAACCAGGACCAACACCATCCGCAGAGCCAGCACGAGCCGCTTTCGGGCACGCCCCATGCCCAACATCCGACGCCCACTCCACCAGACCCACAAAAGCAGTGGAGGCAGAAGCCACAGATAGCCCGGCTCCAGAAACTGCATAGCCTAATTGTACCTAACAACCATTCCTGCCTGCTGAAAAGCAAGCGTAGGATCAGCCCCAGAAAACCGGTCAGACACGCAGGTCTGCCCCTACCCAATCGTTTCCATCCCTCACAGGTAGGCTACAAACGCGAGGGGTGGTATCATAGCAAGGCAGAATGGCACGATATGTGGGATGTTGCGCGTTTCGATGTTATCGAACGACGGGTTAGTTAAAAATCGGGCGATTTTGAGTTCAGAATTGGGGGGTGGGGGTGCGTGCGCGTCTCTTATAAGCAGGCGCCAAGCCTCTGGTGCTTGTCAATGGGACTGAGTTCAATCCGCTTAGCGTGGCTTTAGATGCCAGCGGGTAAACGCTCCCAAGGCGGGTTCTGCTGGGCAATTTGCGCTAGACTGACCGAGCGCAACGCCTGTTCCGCACGCTCACGCAGGCTCTGCCAGAGGTGGTGCGCAGCACAGGGCGTATCGGCGTTGCACATCGCACGATGATCCAACAAACAGTGCACTTTCTCGATGGGACCTTCCACAGCCACCAAGATGTCATAAAAGCTAATCTGATCGGCAGGGCGAGAGAGGGAGAATCCGCGCTGAACCCCCCGATGCGGTCGCACAATGCCCGCCCGCGTCAGTGCATCGAAGATATTATAGAGAAAATGAACCGAGATGCCCGTCTCCGCTGCTAAATCCTTCACGGTGGCGATAGCGCCCTCCCCCATTTGCGCCAGACGCGCCAACGAGTGGATGGCATACTCGGTCTTCGCCCCGAAATCCAGTAGCCGTATCATGCCCGTTCACCTCAATAGGTTGACTGATGGCTATTATACCCAATTGGAATCGAAAAGCGCGCTCTGGCGGGATGGGATGCCAGAGCGCGACAGAGAGAGGGAGGTGCAAGGAACACCCACACTAACAGCAATTTTTGTGCCAAAAGTCGCTTTTTAGAAAAACGGGGGAGCGCGAATGGGCTGTAATCCCCCCCAATTCATTGGGGGGATACAAGGGCTCCCTAGGGCGAAGGGCTACTACTCCATGTCCGTACAGCTCACCCGGGACGAGGTCCAGGAAGCGTACAAGTCCTTCTTCGCCCTCAGGCAGAGGGGTTTCACCCAGCACCAAGCCCCCGGCTTTTGGCGGAAAGGTGATCTCTCCCCCCTCAAGTACGTCCAGAGCGGCTTCAAGGTGGAAGGGGACAAGGTAGTCCCCTCCTTGAGCACAGGTAGGGCAGATGGGGTAAGGCAGGTCTCCTTCAGGATCAGCCATCCCGGCATAAGGTACGTGCGCGAGCTCTCCATTACCTACGACAGGGAAACCGGGCGATTTGAAGCCCGTCTGGTGGTGGCGGTGAAGGCGAACCCATGCCCCGGCACGGGAACGGGAGTGCCTCTTGCGTGGGGTGAAGGAGATCGCCATGGAGACCTGACCGGTATCCGCGAGATCATCACGGAGATCACACCCTAGATTCCAGCAGTTGCGTTAAGGTTTCGTAGAGCTGGTGGCACAGCTGTTCGGCGTCGAGGGGCGGGGGTGTGGGATGGGAATGCCCAAAAAGTCGCTCCACGGGTACGGTCGGTGTCGTCAGCGGGATGGAAGCTTGCAGGAGCGTGGCTTCTGGCAGAACCCGCAGGGCACAGCCCATCAGCTTGGCGCGCGTTTCCGAATGCACCACATCGGCTGGGGTCGTCCGAGCGAAGCAATCGCCCCCATCCTGTTGGGTTTCACAAGGGGGGTGGGGCTTCTCTTCGCCCGCTTGCGCGGGAATGCCCAGTCGGCGGAAAGCAGAGACGAATGCGGGCATCACCGTGCGGTACACCGTCAGCGGGTAGGGTCGCTCCAAAGCGGGACGCCAGATGAGCGCGAGCGTAAGATCGTGCCCGTGCAACACCGCTTTGCCTCCTGTCGGTCGGCGCAAGAGGGGCAGACCAAGCCGTTGGGCTTCGGCACTCAGGGTTTCGGGCACTCGCTGGTTCAGACCATAGGTAATTGCTGGGCTTGCCCAACGATAGAGCCGTAAAGTAGGCGGGATGAGACCCTTCTGGAACGCCTCCAGCAGCGCTCTGTCGCGCGCCATCGTGTCTGCAGGCGCGCAGAGCCCATCATTCAACAAGCGCAGGACGGAACCTCGCTCGGATAGAGAACCTGTCCGTGCCATCGCAGAACCAGATTCTTCGCAGCGCCTGCCTCATCCAATCGGCGTACGGGGGTGCTATGTGGTGCCTCCCGCAAAAGTTCGGGCTGTTCCATCGCCTCGCGCGCGATCTCCAGCAGAGCGTTCGCAAACATGTCCAAAGTCTGCTTGCTTTCGGTCTCTGTGGGCTCGATCATCAGGCATTCTGGCACGATCAGTGGGAAATACATCGTCGGTGGATGGAAACCGTAATCCAGTAGGCGCTTGGCGATGTCGAAGGCACGCACCCCATAAGCCTGCTTGTAACGTTGAGCCGTCACCACGCACTCATGCATACACAAGCGGTCGACAGCGGGAGGGAAGGCATGGCGGATGCGCGCCAAAAGGTAGTTCGCGTTCAGCACAGCAAACTCGGCGATGTTGCGCAGGGCCGCTCCGCCGTAAGAGTGGATATAGGCATAGGCGCGCACTAAGTTCAGGAAGTTCCCATAGAACGCATGCACGCGCCCGATGGAGTGGGGGTAATCGTCGCGGAGGTGGTAGCGCCCGTTTTGGAAGACGATTCGAGGCACAGGCAGAAATGGCTCCAGGTGTTTGGCTACGCCGACCGCACCGGCGCCGGGTCCCCCGCCCCCATGGGGTGTGGAGAAGGTTTTATGCAAATTCAAGTGCATACAATCGAATCCGATGTCGGCGGGGCGCACGATGCCGACGAGCGCATTCATATTGGCGCCATCGCAGAAGACCAGCGCCCCTGCCTGATGGAGCAGTTCGCACGCGCGCGGAGCGTTCTGGTCAAACAGTCCCATCGTGCTGGGGTTGGTCAGCATCATCGCTGCAATCTCCTCAGAGAGGGCGAACTCCAGCGCCTGCAGGTCGGTGTTGCCGTGCGCATCGGTGGGGATGGTGCGCACAGTGTAGCCACACAACGCAGCGGAGGCGGGGTTCGTGCCGTGTGCCGAGTCGGGTACCAGAACCACCTTGCGCTTTGTCCCTTCGCCACGCGATTCGTGATACGCTTTGATGAGCATCAAGCAGAGCAGTTCGCCGTGTGCTCCCGCCACATTCTGGAGGCTGACCGCAGGGAACCCTGTGATGGCTTTGAGGTCCTCTTGCAGTTCGTACATCAGCTTGAGTGCGCCTTGCGCGAGTGTCTCGGGCAGGAGCGGGTGGGCGTGCGTGAAGCCCGACAAGCTGGCGATCTGCTCATTGATGCGGGGATTATATTTCATCGTGCAGGAGCCGAGCGGATAGAAGCCGATATCGATGCCATAGTTCCGCTGTGAAAGACGGGTATAGTGGCGTACTGTATCCAGCTCGCTGACTTCGGGGAGGTTCGGGGGCTCTGTGCGAAGGTTCTCAGCACCGAGCAGTTCGGTTAGCGGCTTGGTGGGCACATCGCATTCGGGTGGGCGCACGCCCCAGCGACCTGGCACACTGCGCTCAAAAATCAACGGGAAATCGACCGTCTTGCGACCCATAACAGGATTATACCTCACTTAGAGAAAGCGGGGGAGCATGTATCTCCTGTGGTCAACTAACCCGTACCTTGAAGGGGAGTAGTGGCCGTGTGGCGCGGCCTGTGGTCGTGTCATACCACTTGGGATGGCACGGCGTCGCCGAACCGGAGCGCAGGGAGAAAGCCCTGCGTGCATCCGGAATAAGGATGCCCCGCAATTGATGGAGGGGAGGACGTCACGGTGCATTCTCCATAATGTGGTATAATCTCCCTAATGCCGAGACAGGGTAGGCGGTTGTGGTGCTGGGTTCTTATGCTCTGGCTGGGGCTGGCGCCGGTGGGAGCGGTGCTGGGATGCCTGTTAGAGTGCTCCAGCACACGCTCAGAACGCCTATGCTGTTGGCACACCCAAGTGCAGCTGTGGAGCGCTCCAAGCAAGGAGACCTGCCCCAACTGTGCCCTCTGTCATCCCAGGCAGAATCCTCAAGCGTATGCCCATAAAAGTGGCTCGCTTTCGGCAGAGTGCCTCCCGTCAACGCGACCAGATCGGCTTAATCTGCCCCGTTTGGAGCCAATCCGCATCTTCCACACCCACCCCTTACCCTCCCTCTCTTCTGGTCTTCCCGCTGTTCATGCGTGTCGCGCCCCTCCTGTATTCGTCGCTTCCGCCTAAGTGCCGTGTGGGAGCACCATGCTGCCGCTGGCACAAAACCTCAAATTGTTGGCTAAGCCTCTATCGCATAGAGGCTTCGAAGCGACTGAACAAGGAGGAACGATGATGCGACACAGAACCTTTCAAGGATTTACGCTCATAGAGCTGTTAGTGGTGATCGCGATTATTGCGGTCTTGGCGGCGATCTTGTTCCCGGTCTTTGCCCAGGCACGCGAGAAGGCACGGCAAACGACGTGTACGAGCAACACCAAACAGATTGGTCTTGCTTTCATGCAGTATATCAACGATTATGATGAGACCTTCCCTCTGGGTTTCGGTCGTGCAGGGGGTACAGGGCAGTGGCTATGGAACTTCTACCATGCCGCTCCATACAATTGGCGCCCAAGCGTCCCACCCTCTGATCCTCGCTATGCCTCGTACCTTGTACACTGGTCCCACACTATCCAGCCGTATATGAAAAACTACGGCTTGTACGAATGTCTTTCGTGCTCACCGAAGCGCCTAGACACGCCAGATTATGGCAACCCGCGAGCTACTCCTGCAAAGGTAGCTTATACTTATAACGGGCTTTTGCACTCACTCTCCATAGCTCGGATTGCTAGTCCAGCAAAACTACCGCTTGCATGGGAAGGTCGCGGGAAGGCGAGCATAGAAGGCTTCGCCTTAACAAACCCTGCACTTATGTGTACAGACGCCACGCGTCCATGCCAATACTTCAGTTGTACTTACGGTAACCCTGGAAACCCATATCCAACGGGCGCTATGTTTGTACTTGAGGGTACGATGTGGATCCACTCAAATGGGGCTTTATTTGTGCACGCAGACGGAAGCGCTAAGTGGCGACGGCTGGGCGCCCAACTTGCCCCAAGCCACACCGATTGGCGCACTGATCCCTACACCCAATACAACGCTCAGGGCTTTCCCCAAATCTTTTGGTGGGATGGCTGCAATCCGTGGCTCTTCCGCCCCGATTATGACCCCAACGAATCTCGTGGACAGTGCACGGGTACTCCATGCGAAAACTGCACGCCGTAAAGTGGCGGATCTGTCGGGTGGGTCAAGGATTTCGCCTTTCCCACCCGGCCCTATGCTACCTGTTTGCAGGTTCCTTTAGGGTATACTGTTGGGTAGATGAAAACGGCAGTGCGTCCAGTCACTTTGGCTGGAGCGGCTTGGATTCTTCAACGATGGCACGCCTACTGGCTACTCAGCAAGCCTCGGATAACGGTACTGGTCTGGCTGACGACCCTGGCAGGGCTGGTTTTGGGGGGTTGGGGGCAGTCGCTTCCACTGGGGCTGATTGTAGCGACCCTAATAGGCTCATGGCTGGCGGTCGCTTCAGCGAATGCCTACAACCAGACCCTCGAATGGGAGTACGATGCGCGTATGAGCCGAACGGCGACGCGCCCCATCCCGTCGGGAGCGGTGAGCGTGGCGGAAGGCTGGATTGTTGCCACCGTGTGGGGTGTTTTGGGCGTCGCCGTGTTAGCCTTGGGAGTCAACAGTCTGGTGGCGTGGGTGGGGGCGCTCTCTATCGTTTTATATGCATTCGTCTATACCCCTCTGAAGCGCAGAACCCACCTCTGCACGGCGATTGGGGGCGTCCCAGGAGCGATTCCCCCGCTTGCAGGTTGGGCCGCGGCTCAGGGCACGATCACGCCTGAAGCGCTCTTGCTGTTCACCATCCAGTATCTGTGGCAGTTCCCCCACTTCTGGGCGATCGCTTGGATGAATCTGGAAGACTACAGCCGTGTGGGGTTCCGCATGATCCCTTATGCGAGCGCAGATGGCAAGGCAACCGCTCGGCTCACCCTCTGGTACACACTGGCGCTGGTGCTGTTCAGCCTAACGATGGCGCTCTATGTGACTAACCCGCTGGCATATGTGGGAATGGCAGTGCTGTTGGGACTATGGCATCTGTGCCTTTCATGGCGATTCTATCAAAACCCTGAACGACAAACAGCACGCGGTGTGCTGATGGCTTCAGTGCTTTACTTGCCCGTCCTGTTAATCAGCATTATCCTTACTCGATAGGAGGCAAACTATGGCAAAAACAAAAGTGCGCCCGAGAACGGATCTGGGTTTCGGCGGTTCAGGCACCGACATCCCGCTTCGGCGTTATCGAGGCGATGGGTCGGGAGGCTCGGAGCCCAATCCCAGCAGTTCCGCGCGGTTAGGGCTGTATCTGTTCCTATTGGCGGTGGCGATGATGTTCGGTGCCATCGGAGCGATCTTCCTCTATCGGCTTCCTGTGCGTGCAGATTTCGCGTTCCAAGTGCCCTCAGTCAGTTGGGTCAGCACTACAGTGATTTTGGTGAGTAGCCTCTTCTGCCAGCATGCGCTCAATAGTGCGCGCCAAGCACAGCTTACAGGGGTTCGCTGGGGGCTTATTGGCACGCTGGCGTTGGGGGTTCTGTTCCTTTGCTTACAAGGTATCAGCTGGGTCGATCTCGCACGCCAAGTGCAGGTTACGGGCAATAATCTGTTCACAGGACTGTTCTATGTGTTCACGGCACTTCACGGAGTGCACCTGCTGGGTGGACTACTCTTCATCGGCTACCTGCTTTACAGGGTGTTTCGCCACGCGCAAGCCGATGCCCTCAAAGTGGAACTGGGCACAATCTACTGGCACTTTATGGGTGTCCTGTGGGCTGCGCTCTTCGGATTGATGCAGATCCGCTAACTATGGAGGAGGACGATGCGTGTACTAAGGGTCTTTTCATGGCTTCTGCTGGCGGCTTCGGTGGGTTTCTTTATCTACGCGCTTACTCGCACCAGCCGCCCCCAAGCAGAATCGGCGCTAAGTGTCTACGGCACTGTCTCGGATTCCTTCCGCCTCACCAACCAGTGGAAGGAAACCGTTGCCTTGGATGACCTGAAGGGCAAGGTATGGATTGCTTACTTCTTTTTCAGCACATGCCCTTCCATCTGCCCCCTGATGAATCGCAACATGACCGATGTGCAGTTGGAGTTCGCCAAAAACCCTGATGTGGTGATTGTCGGCTTCACCGTAGACCCCAAGACCGACACCCCTGAGGTTCTGCGCAAATACGGTGAAAAGTGGGGCGTCCAACGAGGCAAGTGGCACTATCTCACAGGGGACAAGGCGACCCTCTACCGTGTGGCACGCCACAGCTTTAAATTGGGCGTGGAGCCTGCGCCACCCGAACAGCAATGGGGCGACCATGACTTCATCCACAGCGAGAAGTTCGTGCTGGTCGACCGTCAAGGGCGCATTCGCGGCTACTACAACGGGATCGACAAAAACGAGGTACAACGGCTCATGCAAGATGTCTACCGCGTCCTGCAGGAAGATCGCCCCACAAAACGGTAGACAACTGAGGTATACTCTATCCAGAGCGATGCGATCCGAAACCACAACCAACCATCGGATGGCGTTCATTCTCAAGCAATATATCGACCACGAGGGTGTCCAGACCCTTCTGGAAGCAGGTGCCAATTGCGACACGGCGAACCAGTATCTTCTCGATGGGGAGTTCGAACTCGCCCTGGAGGCTGCCTTGCCCCTGGTGCTATTAGAGACCCCGATCATTGCAGAGCGTGCCCGTGACATCGCAATCGCTGCACTGGACGAGCTAATCGAACAGTCGATTGCCGAAGGCGACCCGACACGCGCCCTCAAATATTTCGACCAGTGGCTCCGCCTCGAACCCGATGCCTTCTACCCGCTAATGCGTAAGGCTGAGATCTACCAGTTCGACCTCTACGACCTCGATTCCGCGTGGAACACCTACCTCCATATTCTGCGCCGCTACCCCAACAGTATCGAGGCGATGGTCGGCATGGCTCAGCTGGCTCTTGCAGAGGGGAACCCCGAACGCGCCTATCCCTATGTGCTACGCGCTTGGCAGGTGCTGGCAAAATCGCAGTGGGCTTACACCCCCAGCCTGCGCACCTTCCAATCGGTTTTCGAAGACCTGTACGACATTACTACGGGGCTCTTGGATTGGCTGGGCGCGCATGAGGCGGCAGTCCACACCGTAGAGCAGGCGTTGAGCACGCTTGAGGAGAGTTCCCTGCTCAAAGAGCGCTGGCGCTTGCTCACCGAATCGGAAACGCCTTCCGATTAGTAACGCCTCGCAAACCGATGCATCGGCTTGAGGCGCGCCACACGCGCTTCATACTCTTGGCTGTCTTCATAGACCACCAACAAATTGGTCAGGGGGCGTTGAGGGGCAATCTTGAGCTGTCGACGATAGTATAGGCAAGTCGAGGAGCCCCCATCCAATGCAATCGCCTCCACCGCACCGAGCCGTTTCATCACCCACGCCAGCTGACGCAAACGAGTGGGATACCGCGTGGCGACCAAAAGCAGTTTATTGTGGCGCGTGACCCCCACCGCAGTGCGTGCAGTGCGCCCATAGACGCGCGGATCACGAAAGCCTTCCCCACGCGGATAGAGCGACACCTGCCCCTTATAAAGTAAGCGCGGCCCAGCCCCTAATACCGTGTAGCAGTCGCTCCACGAGACCTGACGGTTCAACGGCGGGCGCACGAACCGCGCACGATTGTCGTAAGTAATGCCCAGCACCGTGCCAACCCCGCCAAAGTGCACACGCTCGCCCTCTATCACGATGTCCCCAACAGGCACCTTCGAACTCGACCCAAAATAGGTGCCGGTAATCGCAGCTGTCGGACGCGAACGCGCCAATAGGTTCCAAACCGACTCCGCACGCCCGATCCGTTCGGCAGTCACCACGCTCACACGCACATACGGGTTGTTCAAATCTACGGTAATAACTTGAACAGGCACGGCGTCAACCTTACGATACTCCAACACAACCGAACGCTCCGATGATGCCGATGCACGCTTCGCAGGAGGGGAAGCGAACCCCCGCGACTCATGCCAGTGGCTTTGGTAGACCAGAGAACCAACCAGAAACCATGTCAACATAAGCAAACGCACCGGAATTTCACCCCATCTGTGGAACCTACCCCTGTTGGACAGGTCGCTCCTGTCGGATGTTCCATACTTTAGAATTACGCTCGGTATCGGACTTTCCTGCCTGTGGATTCTGCGAGTTTTTAGGAACTTGCCCCCTAAGGAGCAGGTATAATTTCAGCAGGAGGTGCTATGCCTATGGCGCTGATAAATCTATTGAAGACGGGTCTTTTGCTCACAGGGTTGACCCTGCTTCTGATCACAATCGGGAACCTGTTAGGCGGTCAGACAGGGCTGGTCGTTGCGTTAGTGCTTGCGGCTTTAATGAACTTAGGCTCCTACTGGTTCAGCGATAAGTTGGTCTTGGCGATGTCGGGGGCACAGCCGATATCGGAGCAAGAGGTGCCTGAGCTATATGCGATGGTGCGTCGGCTATGCCAACGTGCCAACCTGCCAATGCCACGCCTCTACCTCATCCCAGAAGATCAGCCCAACGCTTTCGCAACGGGACGCGATCCGGCTCACGGCGTGGTGGCAGTAACGCACGGACTGCTTCGCTTGATGGATCGCCAAGAGGTGGAGGGCGTTATTGCCCACGAGTTAGCCCACATTAAAAATCGGGACACACTGATTATGGCAGTTGCCGCCACGATCGCAGGCGCCATCTCGTTCCTTGCGCATATGTTCTATTATGCGTCGATCTTCGCAGGCAGTCGCGACGATCGCGGGGGCAATCCCCTTGTCGGCTTAGCGATGGTTATTCTGGCACCCGTAGCCGCAATGATTATTCAGCTGGCTATCTCGCGAGCGCGTGAGTACGAAGCCGATCGCGTGGGCGCCGAGATCGCAGGCACGCCCATTGGACTGGCGAACGCTCTGCGCAAACTGGCAGCTGCATCGGAACGCATCCCCATGGAGCACGCTCAGCCAGCCACTGCGCACATGTATATCGTCAACCCTCTGAGCGGTGGTGGGCTGATGGCGCTGTTCAGCACGCACCCGCCCGTACAGGAGCGCATCCGCCGACTGGAAGCGATGGCATACCAACAGGGAGCGATACGGTGAACAGCCTGCGCGATCAAGTGTGGGAAATCCTACACGATGTCTATGACCCCGAAATCCCGCTCAACATCGCCGATCTGGGGCTCATCTACGACCTACAGGTCTCAGAACAGGGCGAGGCGTTCATCCGCATGACACTGACCTCGCCCGGCTGCCCCATTGGCGACATGATTGCCGAGGAGATTCGTGACCGTGTGATGAGCCTGCCTGGCATTCAGGATGTGCAGGTGGAGTTCACCTTCGACCCGCTTTGGACTCCCGAACGGATTTCTGAAGAGGGGCGCGAGGCACTGCGGGCGTTCGGCTTCCCGATATAGGAGGGTATAATCTCTGGGCGTCGGGGCGTGGCGCAGTATGGCTAGCGCGCCTGCTTTGGGTGCAGGAGGTCCCCGGTTCGAGTCCGGGCGCCCCGACCATGATAGGACTATATGAGCTCTCTCAAGCGAGCCATCTCCTTGCTAATCTCTTCGATGATAACTTCACGATCGATTATTTCTTTCCTTTCTCCTCAGCGCGAATAAATTTATGTCGATAGGCGTAGAAACGAGTTTTATCCACCACTGCCAACCCGCTCTCTATCATCTTGCGGTTGATAAACAGCCGATTGCTTAGGTACACATACGCTGGAAGGGGATGACCTTCTGCGGGTCTACAAGCGGTCGGGTGTCCTTGATTTGCGGTTGATAGGCAGGCGGATCGACTGGCGGAACAGGCACCTCGCGCCGAACAATCTGTACCTCCCCAAACAGTCCGCCACCCCCTAACTTCTGCGCTATAAGCGGGACGAAGTCGGGCTGAATCTCATAACCTATCGCATTACGCTGGAGATCGCGCGCCACTTTGAGCGTAGTGCTACTGCCTGCAAAGGGGTCTAAGACCGTCTCGCCCACAAAGGAGAACATACGTATCAAGGGAATCGCTTCGGGGAACATCGCCTCGTGGTGGGTCTGGCGTTCGCCCGCAATCTTCCAGCGCCCACAGAAGTATTGCTTCCATTCGTCGTGCATCAGTGCCGACGCCTCCTTATCCAGCGAAACATTTTTCGCCTCTACTGGTGACGATGATCGACCAGGCTTCCTGAACAGCAGCATATATTCGTAGTCCAGCTCCACAATCCCGTTGGGTGGGTACGGGAGTCAACTACCCCATAGCTAAAGCTAGGGGCTTGCACCTAGCCCGCTTGCGCGGGCTGGCACGATAGGCCGGTTGACAACGGCCCACCAGCGGCAGGCATGCCACCACCGGCAAGGTACTTCCGGGCGATATTCCGGGCGGCGTTGATGTCAGCGTTCAACTCGAACCCGCAAGCCCCGCACAAAAACCGTGATTGGGAGCGGCGATTGGAGCGATGGACATAACCGCAATGGGAGCACATCTGCAAGGTATGGCGGGGGTCAATGCCAACCACCTTGCACCCCTTGGCCTCCGCCTTGTAGGTCAGGAAGGACCTGAGCTGGGCGAAGCTCCAGGAGTGCAGGCGGCGGCGCGATTCCCTGCCCCGCTGCCTAGTGCGCGTGCGGATATCCACCAAATTCTCCACGACGATCACGGTGCCGGGCTGAACGGAATCGACGATGCGCCGGCTCAGAACGTGGTCGCAGTCGCGCCGGAAGCGGTTGACCTTACCGGCCAGTCTGCGGAGGTGCCGCTTGGCCGAGCGGGTGCCTTTGCGCTGAAGACTGCGACGCAGCCGGAAGTACCTGCGTTCTATCCCTTTCCAACGCCGTTCGCCAAAGAAGCGGTTGTTGGAGCAGACGGCTGGG
>PSLB01000190.1:0-3045 GCA_040289385.1 Armatimonadota bacterium | reverse complement strand
ACCGAAGCACAGGGAGAAAGTCCTGCGTGCATCCTGAATAAGGGTGCCCCTCAATTGATTGAGGGGAGGACGTCACGCAGGGTACAAGCCTGTCCCTGTCGCAACCGATAATACGGATAGGTTGTGCCCTGTGAAATCACGGAGGCTATATGGAAATAACCTATCAATACGGCACTTGTACTGTGCTGGAGGGTCGAGAATGATGTGGCAACGGTTTACGGAGCGTGCGCGCAAGGTCATCTTCTATGCGCAGGAGGAAGCTCAGCGTCTGGGCGAGTCTCAGGTCAGCACCGAGCATCTTCTTCTAGGGTTAGTGCGCGAGTCGGACAGCGTGGCGGCGCGCATTCTGGATCGTTTGGGGGTCAGCCTGCAGCGTATTCGCAATGAGGTGGATCGCTTCGCCCAACGCGGCGACGCGCGCCCCACACAAGAGATGTCACTCACCTCACGCGCGAAACGGGTCATCGACCTCGCTTACGATGAAGCACGGCAACTCAATAACAACTATATCGGCACGGAACATCTGCTGTTAGGCTTAATCCGCGAAGGCGAAGGACTGGCTGCCCGCGTCCTGCACAAGCTCGGCGTTGACTTGGAGCGCGCCCGACGCGAAGTCATGAATATCCAAGAACACGAGTCGCACGGCGCCACCAGTCCCCGCTCTCAGCGATCGCGCACTCCCACTTTAGACGAATTCGGACGCGACCTCACCGAACTGGCACGACAAAACAAGCTCGATCCCGTGGTGGGGCGCCACAACGAGGTAGAGCGCGTGATGCAAATCTTAGCACGACGCACCAAAAACAATCCCGTGCTGGTCGGACCCCCAGGCGTCGGCAAGACCGCAATTGTGGAAGGGCTGGCACAACGGATTGTGCAGGGCGATGTCCCTGAAACACTCAAAAACAAGCGCGTGGTCTCGCTCGATCTAGCGGGGCTGGTCGCCGGAACGAAGTATCGTGGGGAGTTCGAAGAGCGTATGAAGCGCGTCTTAGACGAAGTGCGCAAAGCGCAAGGGGACGTGGTGCTCTTTATCGACGAGTTGCACACACTCATCGGCGCAGGGGCTGCAGAAGGCGCCATCGACGCCTCTAACATTATGAAACCCGCCTTAGCGCGCGGCGAACTGCAGTGCATCGGTGCCACCACCCAAGACGAGTACCGCAAGTATATCGAGCGCGATGCCGCCTTGGAACGCCGCTTCCAGCCCGTACAGGTGCGCGAACCCTCCATTGAGGAAGCCATCGAAATCCTCAAAGGGCTGCGCGACCGCTACGAGGCACACCATCGCGTCATCATCACTGACAGCGCGATCGAAGCGGCTGTCAAACTCTCGGCACGCTATATCACCGACCGCTTCCTGCCCGATAAGGCGATTGACCTTATCGACGAGGCCGCCTCGCGCGTGAAGCTCCGACAAACACTACCCCCACTGGAGCTGCGACGCGCCAAAGGCGAACTGGAGAACCTTCAGAAAGATATCGCCAGTGCCCAACAACAGCGCAACACCGAGCGCGTCGAAGAACTGGAAATCCGGAAAGCCCAACTGGAAGAACGCATCGACCAACTCCAAGAGGAATGGGAAGCCTCCCGTCAAGAGATGACCACCCTCGTAACTGAACACGATGTGGCACAGATCGTGCAGAGCTGGACAGGCATCCCCGTCGCCCGACTGGTCGAGAGCGAAACCCAGAAACTGCTCCATATCGAAGAGGAGCTCCACCGGCGCGTTATCGGTCAGCACGAAGCGGTCTCCGCCGTCGCACGCGCCCTTCGACGCGCCCGATCCGGTCTCAAAGACCCGAAGCGCCCCATGGGCACCTTCATCTTCTTAGGTCCCACAGGCGTCGGCAAAACCGAGCTGGCACGCGCACTCGCAGCCTACATGTTCGATAACGAACAGAACCTCATCCGCATCGACATGAGCGAGTACATGGAGAAGTTCAATGTCTCGCGCCTCATCGGAGCCCCACCCGGCTATGTCGGCTACGAGGAAGGCGGAGTGCTGACCGAAGCAGTACGACGCCAACCCTATAGCGTCGTGCTCCTCGACGAAATCGAAAAAGCGCACCCCGATGTCTTCAACTTGCTCCTTCAGGTAATGGAAGACGGACGCCTGACCGACTCGCAAGGCCATGTGGTGGACTTCCGCAATACCATTATTATCATGACCAGCAATGTGGGCGTGCGCTCCGTTGTGGAGGAGCCCGGTGTGGGCTTCCGCAAAGAGCGGACGAACCCTGAAGACCCACGCGCCTACGAAGCGATGAAGAACCGCATGCTCGACGAGCTCAAAAAGCTCTTCCGCCCAGAGTTTCTCAACCGCGTGGACGAGGTCATCGTGTTCCATCCGCTGAGCCGTGAAGAGATTCTCCAGATTGTCGACCTGATGGTCGGGCGTGTGGCTGAACAGCTCAAGGCGCACAATATGCGCCTCGTGTTGGAGCCCCCCGTCAAGGAGCTACTGGCGCAAAAAGGCTACGACCCGAACTACGGGGCACGCCCCCTGCGACGCGCCGTGCAACAACTAATAGAAGACCCGCTCTCCGAACAGCTCCTGCTCGGACGCTTCGAAGAAGGCAACACCATCATCGCACGGCTCAACGAGAGCAACGAAATCGTGTTCGTCAAAGGGGAAAACCCACCCTCCGAAGACACCGACCTCACTACCGTAGCCGCCAACTAAACCCAATGTGGCAGGACGCCCTTCTTAGCATGAGGAAAGGGCGTCCTGTAAACTCTCCCATCCCCCCCTAAGGATTGGCTTGCAGGAGAGTGCGTGCCCGTGCCGAACTCTATTCCATATGTGGGACATCGCAGAGGTCTGGCACTTCACCGTCGCCGCCGCTCGGAAGCCCCCGCCTTCAGGCGCGGGGAGGAAGGGCGGCTTCCATCCTTCCATGGCACCCACTGAGCTGCCTGGGGTATACTAAAAACATGAACCGGACGCTGATGGTCAAGCTCCAACCAACCGAGGAGCAACACGCTGCACCCCTGGTCGCGAAGGCCAAAGGCACCGGTCGCGGGATGGCTCTTGAAGACCTC
>PSLB01000189.1:0-3060 GCA_040289385.1 Armatimonadota bacterium | reverse complement strand
GGCGGTGGGGGAAGGCGGCACCGTCCTCACCTCCCAGGACGGCATGAACTGGACCAAGCGGGGGACGGGGAACTCTCTCCTTGGCGTCACCTACGGCAACGGCACCTTCGTGGCGGTGGGGGAAGGCGGCACCGTCCTCACCTCCCAGGACGGCATGAACTGGACCAAGCGGGGGACGGGGGTATGGCTCAATGGCGTCACCTACGGCAACGGCATCTTTGTGGCAGTGGGGCCTTTGGGCATCATCCTGACCTCCCCGAATGGCGTGAGCTGGACCCCGTGGACCTCGGGGACTGGGAACTCTCTCCTTGGCGTCACCTACGGCAACGGCATCTTTGTGGCGGTAGGGCTCTCCGGCACCATCCTGACCTCCCCCTAAGGGGTAAGCGAACATTGCGAAAAGCCTGGGCCGGATGGGAACACCTGAAGGCCCGGGCACTCACGGGGCACACTGTGGACGCACCCCCTCATCGAGGGTGGCCAAGTGTTTGTATCTGTCCGCGATTTGGCGACTGCCCTTGGTATCGAGTCCGTAGAGGGGTATATTATCTAGGGCTAGGAGGGCGTGTGGGTCAGGAGGGCGGTAGCGATTTGCGTCCACTCCTTGTCGAAGTCGCCTTCGAACATGGGCTTGCCTGCACGCCAGTACCAGAAGCTGGCGTTGGTGCGGTCGCCTTCCTTCCGATGGAGGTAGGCGTGAACCCACGCGCTTTCGGGGCTGTTATCGTTTTGGACGAGGGTGTGGGCGGTCTCCCAGTTGCCCTTTGCTTCATGCCACAAAGCCTGCAGGGGTATGGGAAGCCCTGCAGGCGGTTGCGGGTCGTTCAGAGTGGCACGGAAGTCGTTTAGGGTCATAGTCGGCTCCTAACCTGGTGCAGTACGCGGTTTGAGCGGCTTTTTGGCAGGTGGGGGCGACTCGGTTGGTTCGGGTTCGGTTTCAGGCTGGGGAGCAGGTTTCGGAGTCGCTTCAACGACAGGGGGCTCTCCGCGGGAGTTGCCGTGTAGGAGTGCCAGAAACTCCTCGCGGTTCAGGGCCTCACGCTCCACCAGTACCTGCACGATTCGGTCCATCGTCTCGCGATGTTGCAAAAGGATTTCGCGTGCCCGCTGGTAGCATCCTTCAACGATACGGCGCACTTCTTGGTCGATTTCGTAGGCGACCTGTTCGCTGTAGTTTCGATCTTCCATGAGATCGCGTCCGAGGAAGGGGTTGCCGTGTCGTCGTCCGAAGGTGAGCGGACCGAGTTTCTCGCTCATGCCGAATTCGGTGACCATCGCGCGGGCGAGTTCGGTGGCGCGCTTGAGGTCATCTTGGGCGCCTGTGCCGACCTCTCCGAAGACAATTTCTTCTGCCACGCGCCCACCCAGTAGCGCAGTGATCCGATCCAACAAGGCAGACTTGGTGTAGAGGTAGCGGTCGCGTTCGGGCATCTGGATGGTGTAGCCCAGAGCCATTCCGCGTGGCAGGATCGAGATTTTGTGCACGGGCTCCGCTTCGGGCAAAAGCTCGCCCACCAGCGCGTGCCCCACCTCGTGGTAAGCCACCACAAGACGCTCCTTCTGATCTACCACGCGGTTGCGTCGCTGAGGCCCAGCGATTACTCGATCGACCGCTTCCTCGAACTCGTCCATGGTGATGCGGGTTTTATTGCGTCGTGCAGCCAGCAGGGCCGCTTCGTTGACCAGATTCGCCAGGTCGGCTCCTGTAAAGCCCGGAGTGCGCTTTGCCAGCAGTTCCAGATCCACATCGGGCGCTAACGGTTTGCCCCTGGTGTGAACCTCCAAAATCTTTTTGCGCCCTTCCAAATCGGGTGGATCCACCACGATATGGCGGTCGAACCGTCCGGGGCGCAGGAGGGCGGGGTCTAAGATGTCGGCGCGGTTGGTCGCGGCGATGACGATAATGCCCAGATTCGGGTCGAAGCCGTCCATTTCCACGAGGAGCTGATTGAGGGTCTGTTCGCGTTCGTCGTGTCCTCCGCCCAGCCCGGCGCCTCGCAGACGCCCGACGGCATCGATCTCGTCGATGAAAATGAGAGCGGGACGGTTGGCTTTGGCGGTTTCGAAGAGGTCGCGCACGCGTGCGGCGCCCACGCCCACAAACATCTCCACGAAGTCGGATCCGCTGATATGGAAGAAGGGCACCCCTGCCTCACCTGCAACCGCACGCGCCAAGAGGGTCTTCCCACAGCCAGGCGGACCAAGCAGAAGCACCCCTTTAGGAATCTTCGCGCCCAGCGCCTGATACTTGCGGGTATTTTTCAGGTAGTCTACGATTTCGGCAAGTTCCTGCTTGGCTTCTTCGACGCCTGCCACATCGTCGAAAGTGACGCGTGGGATGCTCTCGTTGTAGCGTCGGGCGCGCGCTTTGCCGAACGAAAAGGCTTGGTTGTTGCCCGCTTGTGCGGAACGCATCACCAGAAACCAGATGAGCCCCCCAAAGATGAGAATGACAAGAAGCATGCCCATCAATTGGCTGAGGTAATCGGGCGCGCGGTTCTCGCTGGTGAAGCGCAAGCGAATGTTCGCTTCGGTCATCCGCTGGATAAGCGTATCGCGAGCAGAACCTGCAGGCGGCAGGGAAGCGTAAAAACGCGTGCCGTCCTTAAAGACGCCTGTCAAGCGGTCGCCTTCCACCACCGCCTCCTGAATCGTGCCATGCTCAATCGCGCGCACTAGGTCGGTGTAGGTGAGCTCACGAGCACCAATAGGCTGAAGATGGCGCAGGTAGTTCATCAACAGGAGCACCATCAATACAAGCCCCACCACGGTTAAAAAGGTACGCACATTTCGGTTCAACATAGACCTCCCAGATGGTTAACGATTCTGGCTCTTTGGAGTTGCATCTCTACTGCTGGACCGCTCGGTTCCCAACCTTAGTATACCCCAAAATTGGGCGTGCAGTTCCTGATAAGGAGTATGGGCGACTCGCTCGAATCGATTCTCGAATCGATTTTAGAAAAACGTGGGAGTGCGAAGGGGCTTTAATCCCCCCCAATTCATTGGGGGGATACAAGGGCTCCCTAGGGCGAAGGGCTACTACTCCATGTCCGTACAGCT
>PSLB01000188.1:0-3098 GCA_040289385.1 Armatimonadota bacterium | reverse complement strand
TGATGGAGGGGAGCAAGCGCCGCCTCCTCCCCAGGGCTAAAGCCCGGGGCTCCCGGCGGCGCGTTCTGGAGGTGGCTTCCATTCCCTCTTTAGTTTAGGAGAACCGCCACTTTACTCCAGTAGTCTTCGTTTTCTATACGAAGCTGATGGGCAATCGCCTCCGCCTGCGCCCACGACTCACACAAGCCTGCTTGGGCACCGCCACTCCCACAGAGCAGGACGGCCAGCACGCCCAAATCGAGCATGCGCTGGCGCAGTGCCTGCACATTTGGACAAGCGGGCAATATCGCGGGTTCGAAGTCGTTATGGAGGTATGGGACTAAGTCTGTGGGGGTTTTAATCGCTCCTTGAAGCAGCGCTTGTGCTAATTGCTCGGTGCGCTCTCCCGTGGAAGAGCGTCTGCCCAGAGGCTTTCGCTTTAACTGTCGGTATGCCCACGCAGTGGAAATAAGCGTGAACACGGGCTTTGCAATGATCCATGCGAAGGGCGGAAGGGGGGGCAAGGGCGTGACGCGTTCCCCGCGTCCTTCCACTAGTGCGCATGGGGCGTTCAGGAAAAAGGGCACATCGGAACCCACCGAAAGCGCAACCTCATTAAGGTTCGGCAATGGAATGCCAGCCGATGGAGCCCAGAGGGCAAGCAATTTCAGCACTGCAGCGGCATTACTACTGCCCCCTCCTAACCCAGCCATAGACGGGAGACGTTTGAGAAGGTTGACATGAATCTGCCCCTTGTCTGTGTTCGTACTTGGATGAACAGGCGGAAGATGCGCCCAGAACTGCTCTATCGCTTGCCAGACGGTGTTGCGGGAGTCTAAAGGCGCAGGCATGCCTACGATTGCGATTCTGATAGACGGTGGGCGTTCGGCAGTGATGGGGGGCATTATCTTCAGGGTGACTTCGTCGGCATAGCTCAGCGTGTGGAACACACTCGCCAGCTCATGATAGCCGTCCGATCGAAGCCCCAACACTTCCAGGGTCAGATTAATCTTCGCAGGTGCTTGCGTGATGAGAACCATCATTATCCTGAATGATTTGGATATGCAGTTCGCGTAATTGTTCCTCGCTTACTGGTGCGGGGGCACCGAACATGACATCGACCATCGCCGTGTTTTTAGGGAAGGCGATGACATTCCGAATGGTTTCGTCGTCGGTCAGGAGCATAACAGTGCGGTCGATGCCAGGGGCAATCCCGCCGTGTGGGGGAGGACCGTACTCGAATGCCTCCAGAAGGTGCCCAAACCGCTCCTGAATCTCGTCATCGGTGTAGCCGAGCAGTTTGAAGATTTTGTCTTGCAGATCGCGCCGATGGATTCGGAGGCTCCCACTGGCGAGCTCGTTGCCGTTGCAAACGAGGTCGTAGCATTGGGCACGCACTTTGCCGGGGTCTGTGTCTAAAAGTGGAATATCCGACTCGTGCGGTGCGGTGAACGGATGGTGGGTAGAGTTCCAGCGTTGTTCGTTCTCGTCCCATTCGAGCAGAGGGAAATCGATAATCCAGGCGAACGCCAGTAGGTTATGGTCTGCTAATCCGAGCTGGATGCCCATGCGTTGGCGGAGCCTGCCGAGTGCCTCATGCACCACTTTGGGCGTATCGGCGATAAGAGCAACAAGGTCGCCTCTATGGGCACCCGTGCGTTCGGTCACAGTGTTGAGTTCCGTTTCGGTAAGGAATTTGGCGATAGGCGAGCGAATGCCCTCCTCTGTGAGGGCGATGGTTGCCAGTCCCTTCGCTCCGAAGCGTTTCACGAATTCGGTCAGTTCGTCGATCTCCTTGCGCGAGAACTGAGCACATTGGGGGAGAACGATTGCCTTGACCATTCCGCCTGCCTCGATAACATTACGGAATGCTTGGAAGCCTGTTTGGCTCAGGATGTCGGTGAGCTCTACCAGCTCCATGCCGAAGCGCAGGTCGGGCTTGTCAGTTCCGTAGCGTGCGATGGCTTCGTCGTAGGTCAAGCGAGGGAAAGGTTTGTTGACGCGCTTATTAGAACACTGCTCCACAATACCGATATAGAGTGCCTCGGTTAAATCGAGAATATCGTCGCGTTCAACGAACGACATCTCCAGATCGAGCTGGGTGAACTCGGGCTGTCTGTCGGCGCGGGGATCCTCATCACGAAAACAGCGTGCGATCTGGAAGTACCGCTCGACGCCAGCGACCATCAGGAGTTGCTTCAATTGCTGAGGGGACTGGGGCAGTGCGTAGAACTTGCCGGGATAGAGGCGGCTGGGCACGAGGTAGTCGCGCGCGCCTTCGGGCGTACTTTTGATGAGGATAGGCGTCTCTACCTCCAAAAAGCCCCTCTCTGAAAGGAAGTCACGAATATACTTCACCACACGGTGGCGTAGTTCCAGCCGATGATACATCGCAGGACGACGGAGGTCTAAGTAGCGGTACTTGAGACGCACCATTTCGTCGACCTGCAGGTTGTCCTCGTTGAGGGGGAAGGGAGGGGTTTTCGATGGGCTGAAGAGATGTAGGGCGTGGGCGAAGACCTCGATCTCGCCGGTGGCGAGCTTCGGGTTCTCGGCGCCGGGGCGACGGCGTCGAACCTCTCCCTCCGCAGCGACGCAATATTCCACGCGTAGGTCGCCTGCACGGCGATGGAGATCGGGATCGATGGCAGGGTCAAACACTACCTGCACCAATCCTGTGCGGTCGCGTAGGTCGGCGAACACCAGCCCGCCCAAATCACGAATGCGGTGGACCCAGCCGTTCAACCGAACGCGTTGTCCTACATGGGCGGTGCGGAGTTCACCGCAGGTATGGGTTCGTTTCCACTGTTCCATAGGCGCGTGGGTAATTGTACCTGTTGTACGAGGGGTTCGCAACTGCTGGACGTCCGATAGATAACGGGGGTGGCTTGGGGTATAATATACCAGCACAGCAATTGTGGCTGCCGTCGCCGGGAGTGGACCAAAGACGGAAAACGCCCGTGGACGGGGCGTAAGACCGGCTTTATGGTCGGCGGTCCAAGCGGGAAGCCGGCAGCAGGCAACTGCGTCAGACCGGCGCCCCTGCCTGGGCGGGTGTCGGGAACCGGTTTCTATGTTCTCGGCAACGGTTAGAAAAACGGGGGAGCACGAGGGGGCTG
>PSLB01000206.1:0-3114 GCA_040289385.1 Armatimonadota bacterium | reverse complement strand
GGTGGGGGCGCCGCCGGCCGTTCTCTACTATGGCGTTGAGGATGAGCGGGTGGCCGCCGGCCATTCGGCCCACGCGGCCGACGTGCGCCACTGTGTGCGCTGTGGCCGCCGGCTCCAGTACACCCTGTACATTTACGCCCACCTGGGCCGCTACCGCTGCCCCCATTGCGGGCTGGAACGCCCCCGGCCCCAGGTCTATGCCCAGCGGGTATGGCCCCTGGACGGCCATTCCACTGCCGTTGCGTTGGTCACCCCGGTGGGCTCCGGCACCGTGCGGCTGCAGGTGCCGGGCCTTTACAATGTGTACAACGCCCTGGCAGCGGCGGCGGGCGCCTGTGCCCTGGGGCTCGGGTGGGAGGCCATCCAATCCGGCCTTGAAGCCACCCGGGCCGGCTTTGGCCGCATGGAGCGCCTGACCGTGGCGGGCCGGGAGGTCCTTGTGGCCCTGGTGAAAAACCCGGTGGGCTACAACGAGGTGCCGCGCACCGTGCTGGCGGCCGGCCAGCCCTGCCAGCTGCTTCTGGCCCTCAACGACCTGTACGCCGACGGCACCGACGTGTCCTGGATCTGGGACGTGGACTTCGAGATGCTGGCGGCCCATCCCCAGGGGCCCTGCTACGTGGTCTGCTCCGGGCTACGGGCCGAGGACCTGGCGGTGCGGCTCAAGTACGCAGGCGTGGACCCCGCCCGGCTCCATGTGGAGCGGGATCTGGCCCGGGCCCTGGACCACGCCCTGGAGTGCGTGCGGCCGGGGGAGACGCTGTACATTCTGCCCACCTACACGGCCATGCTGCAGGTGCGCCGCATCCTGCAGCGGCGCGGACACCTGTCGCCCTTCTGGGAGGTGTAGCCGGTGCCGGAAGTCCGCCTCCGCATCTGCAACCTGTATCCGGAGATCATGAATATTTACGGCGACCGGGGCAACCTCATCGCCGCTGTGCAGCGGGCCCGCTGGCACGGGCTGGAGCCGGAGGTGACGGACGTCACCCTGGGCGACCGGGTGGACTTTGCCGCCTTCGACCTCCTGCTCATCGGCGGCGGCCAGGACCGGGAGCAGCAGCTCATCGCCCGCGACCTGGCCGAGGGCAAGGGTGCCGGACTGGCCGACGCCATCCACGGCGGCCTTCCCGTCTTGGCCGTCTGCGGCAGCTACCAGCTCCTGGGCCGCTACTACCGCACCGCTGATGGGGAGGAACTGCCCGGGGTGGGTGTCCTTGATGCCTGGACCGAGGCGTCGCCGGACCGGATGATCGGCAACGTGGTGGTGGAAACGGATCTGCTGGGGCAGCCGGCCACCCTGGTGGGCTTTGAGAACCATTCGGGCAAGACGTACCTGGGCCCCACGGCCCGCCCCCTGGGCCGGGTACTCAGGGGCCACGGCAACAACGGCCGGGACGGGCTGGAGGGCCTGGTGTACAAAAACGCCATCGGCACCTACCTGCACGGCAGCCTGCTGCCCAAGAACCCCCACCTTACCGACTGGCTGCTGCAGCGGGCCCTGGACCGGCGCTACGGCGGCCAGGTGCGCCTGGGCCGGCTGGACGACGCCCTGGAGGAGCGGGCCCACGCCGCCGTGGTGCAACGGATGCTGGGTCGGCGGTAGCCTACACCGCACCCGGCCGGGGCCTGAGCTTTCGGAAGTCCAGGGCCAGGTCCACAATCCCCGCAAACAGCAGCACCTGGCCCACCAGGGGCACGGTGAAGGCCGCCAGCAGGATCACCTGCGCCTGCGCCCCTCCTATCAGTTCAAAGGCCCCCCACAGGTTCTCTCCACAAGCTACGAGCCCATCACCCGCAGGGGAAAACGCCCACCCCACAGACGCTCCTATCCCCACTATCGGCACGAGCCACCACCGCCCCCCAAACCATCGATGAACCGCAATTGCGCTAAGCCACATCACCGCCGAGGCAAGCAACCCCCCTTGCAAAACCAGTCCCACACCTACCCAAAAGATGAACCATCCCATCGTGATGAGAATCTGCGATTCCATCACCTGCACGGCTTTTTTCCCTACGGCGAGTGCGCGATTCATCCGTTCGAACTCGCTGCGGAACCACTGCGCCTCTTGGCGAAAGCCGTGCTGGGTCAGGGCATTAAGAAACTTTGTTTGGCGCCAGTGTACGGTGGTTCCTGCCGCAATCGAAGTAATGGCAATCCCTGCCAACGCTTCGATGAGGGTTGAGCCTTCCGCGCGCATCAGGGCGCCGAGACGCGCCAACGCCATCCGCAAGCGAACGCCCTCACGCAGATCGCCCCGCGACTCCGCGCGCAACGCCAGTCCTGCCACTGTGCGTGCCATCTCTCGCAGCTTCGCCAGTTCAGGAAACGAGTGCACGGCATAAACACTGGCCATCGGCAGACTGCCGCGCACGCCACGGCAACGGTTATGGGTGGTCTGGAGCGCTTGCACAATAAAGGCGTTATAGGTGTCCCAGCGAGGGCTATTGCCCGCGCGTTCCAGAGTGCGCAACCCCTCATCGTCGCGCTTGGTAGCGTAGAGGACCATCGCTCGAATTGCGGGAAAGAAGCCATTTTCTGGGTCTAACCGTTCCGCTCGATCCAGAAGCTGGAGGCACCGACGCACCTGCTCAGGGTCGGGCAATTGGGGAGGGGGTGGAGACTCCGTCTGGCGTGTAAGGCTCTCCTCACGCATAAAGCGCAGAGAACTCCCTAACTGGCGTATGCGCAAGAGGTAAAGCGCTGGCTCCTGCGGAAACTGGTTTATCAGCGCGTCCAACTGTTGGGCGCTCACTTCGCTAGGGGAAAAAATTCCCTGCAAAAGCAAGCACCCCACCTGAACCTCTAAGTCGTTCGGATGGCGCAGGCGACAGCTTGCAAGCCACTGGGGCGGTTTCTCCCTCTCCTGATCTGTCTGCGAGAGCCTCTCACGAGACGGCGAATAAATAAAAGGCGCCAGCACCTGCCAGCGTAGATAGGGGGCTGTTGACGGCAACACCAACAACCCAACAAAGATTAGCCCCACCGCTATCGCCCACATGCGCACCATAGCCCTTCCCTCCGACAAAACAAGGATACCCGAACGGTCTATCCAAGCGGGCGCACCCGATCCGATGCTGATACGGACAGACGCCCGCTTCACGCCGCCGCCCACT
>PSLB01000187.1:2355-3160 GCA_040289385.1 Armatimonadota bacterium | reverse complement strand
TTTGCCGCCGCCTCGCGCACGTCCAGCTTGCCGGTCACCACATCGGCGATCAGGCGCGTGCGGAACTCCTGCAGCAACTCGATGGAGCGACGATCGGCGGCGATAGCGGCGTCGATCTTCGCGGTCTCGCGCGCGATGTAGTCGACGATGGCGCGCTGCTCCTCGATCGGAGGCACGCCTATCGCGAGATCCCCGTACTTCTCCGCGCTGAAGTTCTGGATCGTTGCTTGAATCGTGCCTTCCCTAACCTGCCCCCAATAAACCTCCGTCTGCGCGTAGTTGTACACGAACTCGGCATGAACCAAACGTGGGTTGCAGCGAAGCCGAATCAGATATCCAGCGAAACAAGCAGCACCCCACGATGACTTGTAGATGAAGACCTTGCCGACAGTGGCACCGCTGCGCGCGAACAGAATGTCGCCGTCTTCCAAGACGTACGGTGCCGCAGTCTCGGGCGGCAAGGATCTGAATGTTTCCGCCCGCAGACTGCCGTCTTCATGGATATCCGTGATGCGAACGAATCGCGGATACGAAGGATCATCTTCCGATGCTGACTCGTTTGCACCATACGCAAGAGGTTCCGTTGACAAGAACTTGAGTCGCACGGCGCGCCAATGCGCCGGAATCTCGCCCAACCACGGCACGCCGGAGTCCTTGTAGGCGGGGTACGGCTGGCCCGTGCGGACATCGATTCTCCCGGTGACGACCTGGTGAATGAGGGCCTGCTTGTACTCCTCGAGCAACTTGATCCGTTGCCGCCGCGCCCGCATCACCCGCCGTATCCGCCGGTCCGCCCAGTCCACAA
>PSLB01000187.1:0-2234 GCA_040289385.1 Armatimonadota bacterium | reverse complement strand
CCCACTGGAACGGTGTAGAGCGAACCAAGTAATGAATAAAGCGCGAGTATTCGACGTATGCCGGCTTCAACCGGTATACACCGTACGCAGAGCTGACGATTCCGTGGTAACGGGAGACGCCCAAGCCACGCGCCCAAGCCCATAGACTGTTGATTACCAAATCCCCTGGCCAGCACAGCTTGTACCCGACATATGATTCCGCTTTGAACATCGTCACGTTGGCCGAACGTCTCGGGACTACACCTCTTCGGACGACACGGTGAGGAGTTCTTCCTCGCCTGTTGATGAACGGACATCTACGGGCACAAAGAGCACTTTGCCACGCCGCACCTCCCAATGCTCCGGCACCTCCCCCAGCCACGGCACGCCAGAGTCTTTGTAGGCGGGGTAAGGTTTGAGGGTATAAGCGCGTTCTATACGAGACGTCTCGGCTGAACCCTGCGGCTTTTGGCCCTCTGCCTGCTCCGATAGATCGAAAAGAGTGGCCTGCACGGGTGGATTCGCGGTAGTGACCCTTTCCGTCTTTAGTAGCGGTTGATCGAGTGGATGGAACAAAGTAGGTCCTACTGGTGGCTCTTGTTCATTTTGGTCTATACCCTCAGCAATGACAGGTTCAATCTTTTGTTCGAGGAGCAAAAAGTCAGGAATTTCAAGAGGTTTGACGCAGAGAAACGCAGCACGGCCACTTCTACGAACCTCATCTCGAAGCTTCATAAGAAGCTTCATAAGTCTAGGAACCTCATCTCGAAGCTCCATAAGTAAGCGGCCCAGCACATTCATTCCGATGAGGGTCTGATCGTCGACGGGCTTGGCACCCCAGAAGTCATCACGTGATTGCTCAACGATTGGCCGGTCACCTGTTGCCAGTAGCAACTTGCTGAACTTTTCCCAATTCTGTGCCAACTTTACACGCAGACACCAGCGCATCACTTTAACGCGCACGCGGTCCCAATCCGGGCGTGAGAACTTGCGATACTTCTTACTCTTCATTTTGGCCGCCATCGGACTTGCCTGACCGAGAATCAGCTCCTGGACTGCCGGTATGTGGGGAAAGCGGCAAGCCTGATAAAGCGCTTCCAAGGTGAGAATGCGGATGTCGTTGACCTTCAGGGGGAATCCTCCGGCCATGTTGGAGAGCCCGCCGAAGGGCTCATTGGTCTTCAAGAGAACCACACTTTCACGGCGATTGTAAGTGCGTATCTGATTGGTGCTGCGCATTAGAGGTCCTCTTCAGTCAGGCCTGAAATTTTCCGTCTGATTGTCCGTCTGATCGCAGTCTGTGTATTGGTGACCCTTGGAAACAGTGGGTACCAAGGATCACCGGCCCAGAGCGCCAGTGGAGCGTTGTTTGGGCAGTTGCGGTAGGTCACAATCAGCGAGCCGAAACCCAACGTTTCTAATTTCATATATCCCAATGGGCGATGCGTGACCATGAGGTTCGAACACCTCTGGCGGATACGAACCCCGGTTTTCAGGAACTCTTGCTCCAGTAGGATCTTTGCCTCGTCACTGGAGAAAAGTTTCGCTGTGCCGGGGTTCCCAGAGCGCCTTAGCGTTGGCTTACGCTTCATGCTTTCTACATAGTTTTTCACTGCCGGATCATCTGGGATGAATGTCGGTAGTAGTACGTCTGACGAGTCGCTATATTCTTTATTTTCTTTTTTATTAAAGATTCTGTTCTCCAACTCAATGGCCAGGGCCGGCCGCCACTCAATGTCGATGTTTTTTCTGGCTTTTTGGATGGCATCTCGAATATATTTTTTGGCATAGTGAAACCCGCTTTTATGCAACGCGATGTAAACCACATACACCTTGGCTTGCGCGGGAGCAGTATTGATAACCCACTTTTCTATATCTTGCCGCACCCGGTTGCCCGTGAAGAGGCAATCGTCTAGGTAAATGAAGACATCATCACGCTGACCACAGCCCTCGATACCAAAGCCGAACTCGCCCCGAAGCACTTCGGAAAACAACTTCAACATATCTCGCTGGCTGTCACCGCCGCCCTGGATGTCGAGAAAATTGGCCGAACGCCAGAATTCTTGAGGGTTATTGCCAGTAAGATTTTCTGCGTAAATAAGTTTGCGGAGAAAAGCCATTACTCGTTGTTTGGAGAAGTAGGTTCTCTTGAGAACGTGATCTAGCTCACGCAGTAGCGGAAGCTGAACCTTATCCTCGAACTGATTGACCCAACGATCGACATGATCGGGCGTCGGTGCTTCAATCTCGCCTTT
>PSLB01000186.1:0-3164 GCA_040289385.1 Armatimonadota bacterium | reverse complement strand
GGGAAGCCGGCAGTGCGCGAGCCCGTAAGACAGGCGCCCATGCCTGGGCGGGTGCCGAGAACAGTTTTCTATGTTCTCGGCAACGGATTCTTAGAAGGAGGATTGGCGATGCGATACATAGCGCTATTCGTGTTAGCAACAGTCCTTACAGGGACAAGCGCCCTTGCGCAGAAGTTGGATGATAGATCTCCGTTGCAGGAGACTGGGGCAATCATCGCCCCAGATGCCGAGTACGTTCCTGATCAACTGGTCGTAGGTTTAGACCCTACTCGTGGACATGCATTAGCGCTCACAGCGATAGACTGGGTGGGTGCTGTTGCGAACCAAGTTCCTGCTATCGAGGCATATGTCGTTCAGCTGATGCCCCACATCCGCATGGAGGATGCAGTAACCTTCCTGCGGAGCCTACCCGGTGTGCGATATGTGGAGCCGAACTACGTCTACTATGCTTTCGCCGACCCGAACGATCCAGGGTATAGCCAGCAGTATGGACCGCAACGCATTCAAGCGAATTTAGCTTGGGATATATGGCAGCCTCAGCGAACGGTCTATATTGCGATTATTGACACGGGCATTAGCTATAATCACCCGGACCTTGTGAACAAGTTCCGCCGTCATTCTGATAACAGCATCTATGGGTGGAACACGCTTACCAACTCGACAAACGCCAACGACGATCACGGACACGGGACGCATGTGGCAGGGATCGCTGCCGCCGAGATTAACAACGGCGTCGGCATAGCAGGGGTTGCCGCGTGGAATCCGAATGTATCGGACGCGCGCACCTATGTCCAGCTTATGCCCGTTAAGGTGCTCAGTAGCTCTGGTTCGGGTACCCTTGATAGTGTGGTGCGTGGGATTACTTGGGCCGCCGACAACGGCGCTCATGTGTTGAGCCTTAGCCTCGGTGGTTCGATGGGCTCTCAAGCCTTACAGGATGCCGTGAACTATGCGTGGAATCGAGGGTGCTTGATTGTTGCCGCCGCTGGAAATGGGGGAAGCTCATCGCCCCAATACCCTGCATATTATACGAACTGTATTGCTGTTGCGGCAACTGATCGGAACGACCAGTTAGCCTACTTCTCCCAATATGGGTCATGGGTAGATATCGCAGCGCCCGGGGTGGACGTCTACTCCACTTGGCTCGGCGATGGATACCGGAGCCTGAGCGGCACCTCGATGGCGTGTCCCCATGTGTCAGGGGTCGCGGCACTGGTTTGGTCGCACAATGGCAGTCTGACCAATCAGCAACTGCGCAGTATTTTAGAGACCAATGTGGATCCGTACCAGCCGTACGCAGGACGCACAATTGCTCCTAACGCAGGGCGCGTGAATGCCTACCGTGCGCTTCGATCTGCAGGCGCTGGCGGTCCACCCAGTCTGAGCGGTATTTCGTTGAATCCGTCTACAGTGGTTGGAGGGAGCTCCAGCACGGGCACGGTGACGCTGACGGCTCCGGCCCAATCGGGTGGCTTCACGGTACAGCTTTCCAGTAGCAATAGCGCTGTGGCGTCTGTACCGGCTTCCGTGACGGTTCCGCAGGGGCAGACCAGTACCACTTTCACAGTGACCACAGCTCGGGTGACCAGCTCTACGACCGTAACCATCACGGCTTCTGCAGGCGAGGTCACGCGCCAAGCAACCCTCACCGTGAACCCCCAACCCAGCGTCACCTTGCAATCACTCACCATCAGCCCTCCTTGGGTTCTAGGAGGCTTTACAGCAACGGGTACGGTTCGACTCTCGGATCCAGCACCTGAGGGCGGTGCGGTAATCCAGTTAGTCAGCAGTGACCCCTCGCGAGCTTCCGTGCCGACTACGGTGACTGTGCCCGCAGGTCAAACTACGGCGACCTTCACGATCCGAACTTACCCGCGATTCTTTGCGATCACCACCGTTACCATTACAGCCACTTACAATAACACCTCCCGCAGTGCGTCTCTCGTTGTCGTGTTTTAGCTGCGGGAAAGGCGGGGGAGGTCTTTAGGCCTCCCCTGTCTCTCGGGATCCACGCGAAACAAGAGAGAATGCGATGCGAGTCGCCTTCTTCGATTTGGAAGCCTGGCAAGCAGATTACAGAAAAGGGGGGTCTGGGGGGCTATAGTGCCCCCCCATTTCAATGGGGGGATACATGGACCCCCAGTGCTACCCGTGTTCGCTCCGCGAAGCAGCGCCGGTCAGCCCCAACGGGGCTACGTTCCAGGGGTCAGCCCTGAAAGGGCTACGTTCAACACCACTAGGCGTTGACCTTGGAATCAAGACCCAGGTCACCTTATCGGGCGGCCTGCAGTTCAGGTATAAGGACATTCAGAACAAGCTTCTTGCCTTCCTCAAGCGCTACCCAGCCGTGGTCCTCTCAGTGTTCCCTTCGGGAAGCACCCAGGATGACCAGGTCAAGGGTTGGCAGGGTCAGCCGCGTAGCGGCTACGTTCTAGGGCCCTTTGGAAGACAGGTCCGTTCCACCGCCATCGGCGGGCTGAAAGCCAGGTTAAAGCAAAGCCTGACCCCCTCCGATCGAGAAGTTCAATGCACCCGATGGTGTTTCGCTTCGCGAAAGCACGGCGGGTGGAAAGCAGATCGGGACCATAATGCTGCCTTGGTCATCCTGCTGCTTTGCCACGGTCAGCCGCATAGCGGCTACGTTCCAGGGGCAAACATCGGAGAGGAAGGGGCTTGGCATCCCCCCTAAAGACGCCCTAGTGTTGGACCGACCCGCTGCTTTGCGTAGCAAACACCGGAAAGCAACGCCCCTGGAGACGAGGGCCGCTGTGCGGACGGTGGGGAGCAATCCCTACGCCCGCATAAGCTCCGTCTATGAAGGGGGGTCAGCCCCAAGTCAGCCCCTTAGGGGCTACGTTCTGGGACTACGTTCTAGCCCCCCTCTTTAGAGGGGGGAGGAGGTCACAGGCTACGCTGGGCCAAATTGGGCTTTCAGAGCGTGTGCGTGGATATACTATTGCACCGAGCATCTCACTCTGGAGAACTGCGCGCGCTATGCCTCTTGCGAGGGGATTGCGGTCTTTTTGTGGACAAAGGTCACGCGTGAGCTGGTTGCATCCATGCCTGCTCTGCGTCTTTTGCTCACTATGTCGACAGGTTGTCAACTACCCCATAGCTAAAGTAGGGGCACGGCATGCCGTGCCCCTACAGGGCCGGTTGACAAC
>PSLB01000185.1:0-3166 GCA_040289385.1 Armatimonadota bacterium | reverse complement strand
GAAGACCTCAAGGGTATCCGCGAGCGGCTCTCGGTTAAAAAGGCCCAGCGTCGCGTCCAGCACAGTTGGGCGTTCCATCAGCTCCGCTCCTTCGTCGAATACAAGGCCAAGTTGGCTGGCGTCCCGGTGGTGCTCGTCGATCCCCGGAACACCTCCCGCACCTGTCCGGCCTGCGGGCATGTGGCGAAGGCCAACCGGCCTACCCAGGCACAGTTTCGCTGCGTCGGGTGCGGCTTTGCTGGGCCGGCCGACGCCATCGCTGCGGAGAACATCCGCAGGGCCGCCCGTATGCGGCCATACGCGGCGGGCCAACCGGCCTAGCTGCAAGCCCCTGGCTTTAGCCATGGGGTTCATGACTGCATGCCGATTCTGCCAGCTGGACGCAGAACATCTTCAGTTTCTGGAGGTGTTTCTACGCCATCGGGGCATGCTGGCGGGTGTGGAGCGCGAACTGGGCATCAGCTATCCCACCGCACGCAATAAGCTGGACGCGCTCCTGTTGGCGCTGGGGATCGTGCCCTCAACCGTCCAGCAGGAGAATGGGCAGATATCGGCGCAACAGCAGGAGATACTGGATATGTTGGAACAAGGGCTAATCACCGCTGAGGAAGCAGCGCGCAAGCTAAGAAACCTGCGCTGAATGGAGGACGCAACCAATGAAGCGAGAAACCTTAATGCGCATTCTGAACCTAATGGAGCAGGGCGTGATCACAACAGAGGAGGCAGCCGATCTCATCGACGCTCTCTACGACACGAATGGCTCCGCTACTGCCAGCACAGCATCCGCTGAAACCCATGAAAGCCCACACGCCGAGCCAACCGAAAACGCGCGCAGTCTCTTCGAAAGGATCGCGTGCGCCGTCGAAGAGGCGACCCAAACCGCCACCGAAGCCGTACGCAAAATCGATTGGCGCGCCCTCGGCGACACAATCCGCAACCAAACCCAACGCGGACTCGAAGAGATGCGCAAAGCTCTCGCCGAACTGGAACGCGGCGAATGGTCCTTGGGGGCATGGGGCAAACACCACGCAGAAAGCCAACAACAAATGGACCTTCCCCTCACGACGGGGCAAACACTCACTGTCGAACTCCATGCAGGCAATGTTCACCTCCTCGGCGGCTTCGATGGGGGACGAGTCGAAGCCACCATCCACCTGCAGGGAGCCGACCCCAATACCCTCCAAGACGTCCTGCGCGCCTACAGCCTTCTGGTCGAACAGCGCCCCGACGGACTCAGGCTCTCTGCCCCAGAACTGGCTCAATCTATCGGACAAAAAATCGACCTCGAACTCCGACTCCCGCGCGAAGTCAACCTTAAGGTCGAGGTGAAACATCGCGGCGACCTCACCGTCGATAAAATAGACGGGATGCTCCAGCTCAAGACACAACACGGTGATATTGAGGTGCGCCACGCAAGCGGGGCGATGCAGGTGGAAACCGTGCGGGGCGATCTCACACTGACCGATGTGCGCGCCCCACACCTGCACGCACGCACCGTGAACGGCGATATCCATCTCACTCAGGCGCGCGTGGAACACCTACAAGCACACCTTGCTCACGGCGATCTCTGCATCGAAGAGAGTGCCATCCGCACCCTGAAAGCCGATGTCGTCAAGGGCGATATCGAAGTGGAACTGACCGAACCGATTACTGATGTGGTGCACCTCTACACCGTGAGCGGCGACATCACCCTGCGCGTGCCCGACGACAACCACTGCACCATCGCCATGCACACAGTCGCTGGCGACATTGAGTGCGCTCTCCCCTGCTACGCCGTGCAACGCGAGCCCCACAGCCTCAGGGCGACCTGTGGAAACGGCACGGGCACGCTGACGATGGAAACGGTGCATGGTGACCTGTGCGTGGCGCTGCGCGCCCATCCGACTTCCTGACCAGCAAATCTGTCCAAGTGAGACCTCGCTCCCCCCTGTGTCCTGAGCGCAGGGGGAATTTTTTGTTAGGAGCAGGGGGAATTTTTTGTTAGGAGTCGGATAGTACCCCAGCCTGCTGGGGCGCCCGTCGAAACTCGCGTGGGGAAACACCAAATCGCTGACGGAACACGCTCGAAAAGTGGCTGAGGTTCAAGTAGCCCACCTCCAGGGCAATCGCCGAGATGCTGCGATTCGTTGTGGTCAACAGTTGAACCGCCTTGCGCATACGCAGTTCAGTCAGGTACTCTGAGGGGGAGCATCCAAGCGCCACGCGGAACAGCCGTTGGCAGTGGCGCTGGCTCATCGGGAGCTGAGCGAACACCTTGCGCAGGGCATCGGGATCGCTCATGTGAGCTTGTAGATAGGCTAACGCTTCACTCAAACGCGTATCATAGTGCGCAGGAACTGTTCCAGGCTCCCGAAAACACAAATATGCGACCAGCTCGCGAATCTTTGCCTCGTAGAACAGGCGCAGACTCCCCACGCGCGGGGGCATTCGGAGCGATTCGACCACGCCCGCCAGCAGAGGATGGCTTGTTAGCAGATAAAGGCTTTGAGGGAGGGGCGACTCGCCCCGTACGAACGGCTGCAGAGTCTCTAAGACGCGTTCCGAATCGGGCGCTAACAGCGCCCGCAAATACTCAGGCGCCATCCGAACCACCAGATGGTGATGCAGATAACGCACCTCAGAGTGCAAGGTGCGCGGGCATATAAGATGCTCCGTATCCGGCGGACGCAAGCTCAACACAATCTCTGCCCACTTCTGCTCACCCGCGAACTCTTGCGCCTGAAGCGGGTCATCTGAATAAAAGCGCCGCTCAAAGACCACAAACTCCGCCGTTTCGCACAACAGGCGCGACCCCACCGGGAGTTCCTGTGAGACCAGAGCTTGCGTCATCGCCATCGATGTCAGCAAACCTCCCTTGCTAGCTCTTTTTCCAATGCAACCCACTTCCAGCCGTTTGGAGTGATGCGGATTACCGACGCGACGCGTTCGATTAGCATGGCAGAACGATTATACCCATTCTGTTCGTTCAAAAAGTCGTGGTAGAGTTCCACCTCCAGAACGCGCCGCCGGGAGCCCCGGGATTGAGCCCTGGGGAGGAGGCGGCGCTTGATCCCTTCCATCATCATGTGGTATAATGCGAGCGTGATGGAAATTCAGCGAACGGTTACGATCCTCATAGAAACCGATGCTGACTTGCTGGCAACGCTCGATGCCGCGCAGCGAGTCA
>PSLB01000184.1:0-3312 GCA_040289385.1 Armatimonadota bacterium | reverse complement strand
AGCGGGAAGCCGGCAGTGCATAAGACCGGCGCCCCCGCCTGTGGGGGGGTGTCGGGAACAGATTTCTATGTTCTCGGCAATGGGAGAAGCAACAGTAGGGACGCGGAGAGCATGACAGACACACAGCAGAGCCACGCAAAGCAGGTCAGACACGCGAGTCTGCCACTACCTCAACCTTCCCCGTGGACGACATGGAAGTCTACAGAACCGCCTGTTTCATGGCCTCGATAGGGGCGGGCACGCCCGTCCACCGTTCCAAAGCCAGCGCGCCCTGCCAGACAAGCATGCCCAGCCCCGAAACTGCCTTGAGCTGGTGCGCACGCGCAGATTGGAGAAGACGAGTCTCGACGGGTTGGGATACCAGATCGCATACCCAAGCGTGGCTTGGCAGTGCCTCCACTTCAACAGGGGGCATGCGGTTCGGGTGGGGATGCATGCCGAGGGGGGTACAGTTCACCACACCGTCGACTTGGTGTAGTGCGTGCCGAAGGGCTTGCGGTTCCCACTCCAGAACGCTTTCGACGGGGTAGATTTGCGCCAGTTGGTGGGCTCGTTCGGGGTGGCGGTTGGCGAGCCACACCCGCGCTCCACGCTGGCTCAGAGCATAGACGACTGCGCGCGCCGAGCCTCCCGCACCCAGCACCAGCACCGTTTGCCCTGCGGGGTCAATCGCCTCTTCCTGAAGCGCCCGTAGAAAGCCTTCGGCATCGGTGTTGTCGCCTGTGAGGTACGCGCTGTCCCAAAAGAGGGTGTTAACGGCGCCGATGGCTTGTGCCTGAGGCGTGAGCCGATCCACCATCGCGCAGGCGGGCTCTTTGTGGGGGATGGTGAGGTTCAATCCGCGAAACTGTAGCACCCGCATGCCCCGAACCGCATCGTGCAAATGGTTCGGCCCCACCTCAAACGCCAGATAGACCCAGTTCAGACGCAGATGCGCCAGCGCCGCGTTGTGCATTCGTGGGGAAAGCGAATGGCGCACGGGATAGCCCACCACGCCAACGACCTGCGTGTGGGCATCAATCGGGAGGTTCGTTTGATTGAGCATAAGGCTTCATTTTGCGCAGGAGCCAGCGTTCGACGGCACGGCTAATCTTAGTACCGATGAATTCGCGCGGTGCCATCGGACGAACCCAGATGGTGTAGATGCCCAGCCGATTACCACTCCAGACATCGGTAAAAACCTGGTCGCCGACGATAGCGGTCTCTTCGGGCTTGACCTTCAGCATTTCGATGGCGCGCATTAGCATGGCGCGACGGGGCTTCATCGGACCGTGAGCGTAGGGAATGCCCAGCGTTTCGCTTAGTCGTCGCAGGCGTGCCAGATGGCGCGTATTCGAGACGAAGCATAGCCGAATACCTGCCGCTTGCATCTGCGCGATCCACTGACGCACCTCGTGGGGGACCTGCCGACTACGCCACGGCGTGATGGTGTTGTCCAAATCCAGCAAGAGCGCACGAATCCCGCACGTACGCAGATGCTCGGGGGTGATGGCCACCACACTCGGCACATGTTCATCGGGACACCATCGCCGAAGCCAGCTCGGAACGGAATCACGCTGAAATCGCATCTTCTTATTAATTATGCCCTATCGGCATACGCTTTCGCTATGAGCTCTACGGGATGGTAGACCCCTACGACTAAGCCCGCCTCTCGAAGTCCCTGCGCAATCCACAGCGTGCATCCCGGATTGGGGCTGGCTAACACTTGGGCGCCGCTGTTGCGAATGGCTTCCACTTTGCGGGCTAATGCGTGCTTCGCCAGTTGAGGCTGGAGCATGTTGTAGATGCCTGCCGACCCGCAACACATGTCGGCATGCTCCAGCTCCACCAGTTGGAGCTCGGGAATCTGTCGAAGGAGGGCACGCGGCGCCTCACGAATGCCCTGCCCGTGTAGAAGATGGCACGCATCGTGGTAAGCCACCTTGAAGGGGATTGGGAAGGAAGGCTTGGGCAGTTCCGATTCGGCAAGCAGTTCGTGGATATCGCGTACCCGTGCGCTGAAGGCTTGGGCACGTCCCGCATCGGGTGTGTCGGCAAAGAGCGTGGCATACTCCTTCATCGTGCTCCCACAGCCTGCGGCGTTGACCACAACCCAGTCCAGCCCCTCGAAGGCACGGAACAGCTGGCGTGCCAGATGCCTCGCTCGGTCGGGGTAGCCGTTGTGAACCCACAGCGCCCCACAGCAATTTTGGCGGTTAGGAAGGTGCACCGCGTACCCTGCTAAGGTCAGCAGGCGGATGGTCGCCTGATGCACGGCAGGAAACAGCACGGCTTGCGCACAGCCTATCAGCAACCCCACGCGCGCCCGCACAGAACCCTGTGGGAGGTAGACCGACTGCATTGGCCAACGCGCGCGCAGGAGCGTGGGCAGGGCGACTGCTGGCTCGGATGCCCCTAAAAGCCCTACCATCCAGCGAGGGGCGCGTCGAAAACCCAAACGATGCGCGATCCCCAATAGCATACGAAGGTGCCCGCGATGCGTGAAGTGCGCAATTGCCTGTTGGCGTACCCATCGCTGGAACGGCGTGCGCGCATGGCGCTCCACCTCAGCACGCGCCCCTTCTATCAGGCGAGAGTAGGGCACTCCCGATGGACAGGCTGTCTGACAGCCCAAACAGCCCATGCACGCGTCGATGTAGGGATGGACGGCTTGCCAATCGGTTCGCTGCTCCAAAGCGGAACGCATCAGGTATATCCGCCCACGAGGCGAATGCGCTTCCTCACCCGTTGCCACATAGGTCGGGCAGGCTTGAAGACACAGCCCACAGTGGATACATTTCTGCAGGTCGTGCTTATGCAGAGCCATTCCTCACCTCAGCGGAGAATTGCGTCGATCTGCTGAGCCAGCTCGAAGTCCTTGTCGGTCAGTCCGTCCGCCGAGTGGGTGGTGAGACACAGTTCCACCTGCTTATAGCGGATGACAATGTCGGGATGATGATCCATCCGTTCTGCCAGCATCGCCACCTGAACGACAAAGGCAAGCGCCTCGCGAAAGTTTTTGAACATGAACCCGCGCACCAGTTTGTTCCCCTCGCGCCGCCAGTCGGGGATTTTCGCCAACCACAGCCCCACTTCCGATTCGGGTACTCGGCTCATAGGTTTCACCGCTGCTTTAGTTTCGTTGACGTTCTCCCCACGGCTAAAGCCGGGGGATTCTTTCTCGCGTTAGCGAGATACGCGGGCGCGCCGATGAGGGTGCCACCACACGCCCGTGGGGGACGCCATCGCCCCAACTATTGGGCCTTGGCCCAGATACTTGAATATGCTGCGCCCTCTTTGGGGCGGAGCGATTTTTCTGAATTATACCGCCTT
>PSLB01000009.1:0-32570 GCA_040289385.1 Armatimonadota bacterium | reverse complement strand
TCGGGAACGGTGTACCGCAGCCGCTTGCGCCTCCTCCTCCCCAGGGCTGAAGCCCGGGGCTCCCGGCGGCCCGTTTTGGAGGTGGTCGGTGTGTCAGTTTTCCATCCCTCACAGGTCTGTATCAAATAGGTCTTCCCATCCGGCATACGCACAACAAAGTCCCCCTCATACGCTATAATATCGGGCTATGTGGCTTGGAACGCAGTCGGTTGGTGCGGATGGGCATTTGCATGTGGGCGGATGCGATACGGTTGCGCTTGCGGAGCAGTTTGGCACGCCGTTATACGTGTTGGACGAATGGGCTTTTCGGGCACGGTGTCGCGCGTATCGGCAGGCATTTTGTGCGCGCAAGCCAGACACACGCATCGCTTATGCGGGTAAAGCCCTGCTCACAGTGGCGGTGTGCCAGATGGTGGCTGAAGAGGGGCTGGAGCTGGATGTCGCTTCGGGGGGGGAGTTGTATACCGCCCTGAAGGCAGGCTTTCCGCCAGAGCGAATTCATCTGCACGGGGTGTATAAAACCGAGTCGGAGTTGCGTGAGGCGCTTGCGGTGCGTGTCGGCACGATTGTGCTGGATAACTTCGACGAGATCGAGCGTCTGCGCGGGCTGATGTCGGCGGAAGATTCGGTAAGCGTGATGGTGCGCGTGGCGCCAGAGGTCGCCGCCGAGACGCATCCGCTAATTCAGACGGGTCAGCTCGATAGCAAGTTCGGCTTTCACTGGCACAGTGGGGAGCCGTTGCGTGCGGTGGAGGCGGTGTTGGCGGATTCGCGTCTTCGCTTGGAGGGGTTTCACTGTCATATCGGGTCGCAGATAGGCGATTTGGAGGCCTTTCGCTCGGCGACTCGGGCGATGGTGGCGTTTGCGCAGAGCGTGCGCCAGCAGTCGGGCTACTGGGCGCCGTTGCTGAATGTGGGCGGTGGGTTGGCCGTGCGCTACACGCCTGACGATTCGGAGTGGACGCCCGAGGCGCTGGCGGAGGCGATAGTGGGTGCCTTGCGCCGAGCGTGTGCGCACGAGGGGTATCCGGAGCCTGTGCTGATGATAGAGCCAGGGCGCTCGCTGATTGCCGAGGCGGGGCTGACACTGTATCGCGTCGGGGCGGTCAAGCATGTGCCACACGGTCGTTCAGACCTACCCGAAACCTACTTGATTGTGGATGGGGGGGTGTCGGACAATCCGCGTCCGTCGATGTATGGGGCGCGCTACACGGCGGTCAATGCGATGCGTGCGGACCCAACTCTGCCGCGTCGCCCCTATCGGATTCTGGGAAAACACTGTGAAACCGATCCGATTATCGACTGGGCGGAGATCCCTGAAACGCGCGTGGGCGATCTCATCGCCGTGCTGACCACGGGCGCTTACACTTATTCGATGAGTAGCAACTACAATCGGTATCCGCGTCCTGCGATGGTGGCGGTGCGGGAGGGGCAGGCGCGCCTGATTGTTCAGCGTGAGACCTACGACCAGCTGATTCAGAACGATCTGTCGCTGTCGGGTATACTGTGAGTTCGATGGACACTTCGGAGGTTACACCGCGCTGGCGGCGGGTTCTGCTCAAGCTGAGTGGGGAGGCATTTGCAGGCGACAAAGGGGTCGGGCTGTGTCCTGACGCGATCGACTATTTGGCACGCGAGGTGATTTCGGTGCATCAGCTGGGAGTGCAGACCGCCGTGGTGGTGGGTGGGGGCAACATCGTGCGGGGGAGTACAATTGCACCTACGGAGATTGAGCATGCGACGGCAGATTACATGGGCATGTTGGCGACGGTGATCAATGCGCTGGCGTTGCAAGCCTCCATCGAGCGGTACGGGGTGGACACGCGCGTGCAATCGGCGATTACGATGCAGGCAGTGGCTGAGCCGTTTATTCGTCGGCGCGCGATGCGCCACTTAGAGAAGGGACGCATCGTGATTTTGGCGTCGGGCACGGGCAATCCTTTCTTTACCACCGATACGGCCGCAGCGCTACGCGCTGTGGAACTGAACGCCGACGCTTTGCTCAAAGCCACCAATGTAGATGGCATCTACGACCGCGACCCGCGCCAACACACCGATGCCAAACGGTTCGAGAACCTCACCTTCGAAGAAGCGCTCCGACTGCAACTCCGAGTCATGGATTTAACCGCCTTCACGCTCTGCATGGAGCGCCAAATGGAGGTGGTCGTCTTCAACATTTGGGAAGCAGGCACCGCCAGGCGGCTTGTCCTGGGGGAGCCGCTTGGCACTTTGGTACGCCAATCGTGAAGGAGGTAGAACCTTATGTCGCGCAAACACGAGGAAGACCATACACCGAAGATTAACGAGCTCTTTAAGGATGCAGAGAACCGCATGAAGCATGCCATTGATCATCTGAAGCAGGACTTGTCCGGCTACCGCACGGGACGCGCCAACCCAGCGATGGTGGAGCGCATTATGGTCGACTACCACGGCACCCCGATGCAGCTCCAGCACCTCGCTTCGATTACCGTGCCTGAGCCGCGTCAACTGCTGATCCAGCCGTGGGATCAGTCGGCAGTGCCTGCTATCGAGAAAGCCATTCAGAAGTCGGATCTCGGAGTCAACCCAGTAAGCGATGGACGCAGCTTGCGCATCCATCTGCCCCCGCTCACCGAAGAGCGGCGCAAGGAGCTGTCCAAGCAAGTGCATCGCCGTTCGGAGGAGGGGCGCGTCGCCATTCGCAATATCCGACGCGACCTCATAGAACACCTGCGCCAAATGCAGAAAAACAAACTCATGTCGGAAGACGATCTCAAGCGCTACGAACAGCAAGCGGAGAAGCTGACTCATAAGTATATCGATGAGGTCGACAAGCTCCAGCAGACAAAGGATGCGGAGCTGATGGAGGTCTGATGCCCACCAGCGATTGGAAAGAACGCGCCCACGTGCGCGGGATCGATCTGACGCGCTTGCCGCGCCACATCGCCATCATTATGGATGGCAACGGGCGTTGGGCACGCGAGCAGGGGCTCCCGCGCCTGATTGGGCACGCCAACGGACACGGCACCGTCCGCCGAATCGTGCACGGGTGCGCCGATTTGGGCATTGAGGTGCTCTCGCTCTACACCTTCAGCACGGAGAACTGGCGCCGCCCACGCGAAGAGGTCGAGGGCTTGATGCGCTTGATGGAGCGTTCGGCACGCGAAGAGCTCCCTGTGATGGCGCGCAACGGAGTCCGAATCCGATTCAGCGGGCGTCTGCACGAACTCTCGCCTGAACTGCAGGCACTTCTGCATCGCGCAGAAGCCCTCACTGCCCAGAATCGACGCATTACGCTCCACTTAGCGATTAACTACGGCGGGCGTGCCGAACTTGTGGATGCCATGCGCGCTATTGCCCAACAGGTGCGCAACGGCACGCTAGCCCCCGAAACGATTGACGAAACAACAATCCAGTCGCACCTCTACCAGCCTGACCTGCCCGACCCCGACCTGCTCATCCGTACTTCAGGCGAACGCCGCACCAGCAACTTCCTGATCTGGCAGACTGCCTACACCGAACTCTACGTCACTCCTGTCCTCTGGCCCGACTTTACGATGGACGATCTCTTGGAAGCCATCTGGGATTACCAGAACCGTCAGCGCAAGTTTGGGGGCGTGCTGGAGTCGATCCGATAGTCGCTTAGAAAAACGGGGGAGCGCGAGGGGGCTGTAAGCCCCCCAATTCATTAGGGGATACACGGACCCCCTCGCGCATGGGGGATCATGGTATGAAGAGGACGTCACCTGGGAGCAGGAGAGACCTGTGTGGCGATGAGGCTCCGCAAGCGCGCGAGATCTTCTGCGAAGCGCTCTTCGTTCGGGGTTTCGATAATCATAGGCAGGCTGACAAAGCGGGGGTCGTTCATAATCAGCTGGAATGCCCCGATGCCCAGCTCGCCTTCACCGATATGCTCGTGCCGATCGACACGCGAGCCGAGCGGCTTTTTAGAGTCGTTCAGATGCCACACTTTGAGCCGATCGAGCCCAATCGCTTGATCAAACGCCTGCCACACCGCTTCGTAGAACTCGCGCGTGCGCAAATCGTATCCCGCTGCGAACAGATGGCACGAATCGGCACAGAGGACCAGTCGCGGGTCGGGTAGCGCCGAAAGAATCGCGTTGAAATGCTCGAAGCGGGAGCAGAGGGCAGAGCCTTGACCTGCCATCGTCTCCATCGCAATAGCGACTCCGTCGGGCATTTCGGCGATCAGGTCGCGTAGGTTCTGAATCAGCAGGCGCATTCCCTCCTGAAAATCTGGGTGTGAGCCCATGTGCAAGACAGCGTACGGGATTTTGAGCGTGGCGCACCGCTGAAGTTCCGCATGGTAAGCCTCATACGATTTGCGTCGGGTCTCGCTATCCGGTGAAGCTAAATTAATAAGGTAAGCGGCATGCGAGACCACCGTCGTGATGCCCGTTTGCTGTTTGGCTTGCTCCATCTGATGGACGGTTTCGGGTTGGATAGGGGTGGGACGCCACTGGCGCGGGCTGGTGGTGAAGATTTGGACGGCGGTACACCCAATTTTTTGCCCTTCATAGAGCGCATTTTGCAGGCCGCCCGAGACCGACATGTGCGCGCCGATCAATCGCTCCATAGGCTTACTGATTCGGCAGGGTGGCTGTGTGTCCTGCTTTCGATCCGGGAAGGGCTTCGAAGCGCAGTTGGAGGCGGTCGCCTGCGTAGGTGTCTTGTGCGGCGTAGGCGCGCAGGCGGACGCGCGTGCTTTTACGGTCGCGTATTTGTTGGAGAATCTGGGTGAGTGTTTTCGGCTCCGTCTCTCCGACGGTGGTGGGCTCGCTGGCACGCTCTTGGACGGGGATGAGCCCTGCTTGGATGGCGCGCGTCCGCACATCCGTTCGCAGGAACTGCAGGATCTGTGCCAGCACATCGGTATCGGGCTTGCAGTCTAAAGTGGTTTCGGCGACCAGCTCGCCTGCACGGAATATTCTGGGGTTTTGAAAGATTCGGATTTCGATGGGCACCGGTTCGCCTTCGGCGGTATTCATCAACACCACGGCGATGACCACTACGGGTTCGTTGGCGGCGCGAATCTTGCTGACGATGGTTTCGAGGCTCTGCACCTCGCCGACGGAGACCTCCTCTCCACTCACGAACCGAATGCGTTTTTCTGGGATAAAGACGGCGCGTCTGCTAGCGGGTGCCTTGGCGCCGCGGGCGCGGACGTTGCGGTCCGCCTGATCCAGCAGGTCTTGGAGTGCCTGCCGCAGGCGCACCTCGCTGAGCCCTGCACGGAGCGAGCGACGCGCCAGCTCCTCACCGATAAGGAAAGCGACGGGTTTCAAGCGCAAGTTCGCCAGCTCCAGCAGTTCCTGAACCGAGCTTTGGAGCTGTTCTAACTGCTCTCGGTACTGGGTGTTGCGTCGGAGCAGGATCTCGTTCTGCTGTTCCAAGTCTCGATTTTCCTGAACGAGCTGCTGATTTTTGGTTTGGAGTTCGTTGTTCTGCGTTTGGAGAGCCTGATTGCGCTTTTCCAGTTCGGTGTTCTCTCGGGCGAAGAGAATGCTTTCTTGGGCGAGTCGGTCGTTTTGAGTGCGCAGTTGTTCCTGTTCGGTTTGGAGGCGGGCGATGTCTTGCTTTAGGCTTTGGAGCATGCGCTCCATCTGAAGGCGGATTGCTTCGAGGGCGGCACGTCGGTTCCGGAGGCTGGCGATACGCCGTTGTTCTTGTCTAAGTTGGCTTTGTGTGCGGTTCAGTTGGTTTTGGGTGGTGGCGAGCTGTTCCGAGAGCGCCTGCACCTGCTGGAGACGGATGGCGTAGTCGGCGCGCAGTCGCTCCCTCTGTTGGGTAATCTGGTCGCGTTCGGCTTCGAGCCGTTTGCGCTCTTGGGTTAATTGCTGATTGACGCTTTGGAGCGCTTTGAGACGCTCTTCATTCTGATGGAGTTCTTGCAATATTCGGTCGCCGCGCGTGATCCAGACGCGGAACGACTGGTTCACTGCGGTCAGGAGGCTGATGGTCAGCACGACGGTCAACCCGCCTGTGAGGGTAGTGAGCAGGGTGGCGGTGTAGCGCGGGCGGATCCCGAACAGGCTCAGTCGCTGTTTGCCCAGCCGTCGCCCCAGCCAATCGGCGCTGTAGGCTAATAATGCCCCGAACACTACCATCAGCACCGCAAAGCCGAACATAGTGAGGGTCATAGGCTGGGTGCAGTATACCCCGATGGGCGTCGGAGTGGGTAGAATCATAAGCGATGGTATTTCGGGTCTTCTGTGAGACGCTGGTGACCGATGGACGTCGGTACGCCCATGTGGCTTTGTGGGTAGAAAAGGGGCGCATCGTGAGCTGGGAATCCTACTCTCCTCAGGAGGTTGTGCCTGTGCCGCCCGATGTAGACGCTCGGGGCAAAGTGGTGTCGCCCGGACTGATCGATATCCATGTGCACGGTGGTGGCGGGCGCGACCTAATGGAGGGAAGCTTCGAGGCAGTTCAAGCGGTGGCCGTGCACCTGCTGCGGTATGGGGTCACGGGCTTTTTGGTGACCCCCCTCACAGCGCCGTGGGCGGCGATACGGGCAGCGATAACCGCAGCACGGGAGGTGCGTCGGTACGGTTCAGAAGGCGCTACCGTGCTGGGATGCCATTTGGAGGGCCCGTTTATCAATCCCCAGCGGGCCGGCGCGCAGCCGCCCGAACATATCGTCCCACCCAGTCTTACAACTCTGGAGCGTGAGATGGGCGACTTGGTGGACGAACTCCGCATCATCACTCTCGCCCCAGAATTAGAGGGAAGCGAACCGCTTGTGCGTGCGTTGGTTCAAGCGGGCGTTATCGTCTCGATTGGGCATACCGATGCAGGCTACGATACGGTCGCGCGCGCCGTGGAGTGGGGGGCACGCCATGCGACCCACTGTTTCAACGCTATGCGTCCGATGCACCACCGAGAGCCAGGGACAGTCGGCGCCGTGTTGACCCACCCCGAACTCAAAGCGGAACTGATTTGGGATCATGTGCATACCCACCCTGCTATGGCGCATCTTCTGGTGCGTGCGAAAGGTGTGGAGGGAGTGTTGTGCATCTCCGATGGGGTTGCAGGGGCAGGCATGCCTGAGGGCTACTCGTTCGAGCTGTGGGGTCACCGAGCGGTTGTCTCGGAAGGGCGCGCCGTGCTGGTGGAGAACGGTTCCCTGGCAGGCAGTGTGATCGGCATGGACACCTGTTGGCGCCATGCGGGGCGCGCGTTCGGGTGGGAGACCGCCTCGATGCTGTGCGCTCACAATCCCGCACGCGCGTTGGGTCTGGAAGGACGCAAAGGCACCCTGCGCCCAGGTGCCGATGCAGACTTTGTCATCTGGAACCCTGCAAATGAACAGGTCGAATCGACATGGGTGGCAGGAATCTGTCGCTATGCTGCGCATTCGATAGCAGGAGATGGTCACAAGGGGTAAAATTCAATTTCTACCAAACGAAGGAGGTCATTGGAGCGATGTGGCAAGACGATACGATGCAGACGAACACCGAGTCGGAACCCGTTGAGAACCAGTCCGCCACGAGCCCTATCGAGTCGCATTCTGGTGAGGCGGAGGTGGCTCCCAGCGCCGAGGGGATGGACTCTCCGCAAGCGGCTTCTGCGGAGCCCGCCCCACCCAGTGCCCCCGAATCAGGAGACGAGCCCCTCACGATGGACGAAGCGATTGAGCAGAGCTTTCGGTCCTTCGAGAAAGGCGAGATTATTCGCGCAACAGTCGTGCAGGTTGATCGAGAAGGGGCGCTGGTCGATGTTGGCACGAAGACAGAGGTCCGCATTCCGCTGCAGGAGCTTTCTGCGGAGCAAGTAAGCTCGGCGGAGGAAGTGGTCAAAGTTGGTGAGGAGATCGAAGTCAAGGTATTGCGTTCGGGCGGCGAGGCGGGCACGCCTGTGCTTTCCAAGCGCGAAGCGGACTTCGAACGCCTTTGGGAAGAACTCCGTGAGGCGTATCACGGCAAGCGCACCATCGAGGCACCCGTTGTAGAGCGCGTGAAAGGGGGTGTGGTCCTCGATATCGGCGTGCGCTGCTTTGTGCCTGCCAGCCAAATCGCCAAGCGCATTCCCCCGCACCAACTGGATCGGCTCATCGGCGAGACCCTACCCGTCAAGATTATTGATCTGGACGAAGAGAAGCGCAAGGCGGTCGCCTCGCATAAGTTAGCCGATGACGAGATTCGTCGTCAACGCGAACAAGAAGAGCGCGAACGCCGCGAGCGCGTCTTCAACAGTCTACAGGTCGGTCAGCGTCTAACCGGCGTGGTTCGGCGACTAACAGGCTACGGCGCCTTCGTGGATATCGGCGACTATGAAGGGCTGTTGCATGTAAGCGAAATTGCGTGGACACGCGTGGACGATCCCGCCCAAGTGCTTAAGGAGGGCGACGAGATTGAGGTGGTGGTGATCCGGTTGGAACCTGAGAATGGGAAGGTTGCCCTAAGCCGCCGTCAACTCTTGCCCGATCCCTGGCACCTTGCCGCCCAGCACTATCGCGAGGGCGATGTGATTGAAGCGCCCGTCTCACGCGTCGTGCGCACAGGGGCTTTCGTGAAACTGGAGGAAGGGATCGAAGGCTTTATCCCGCTTTCGGAACTGACCCCCAAGAAAGTCCGCAACCCCGAAGATGTGATCAAGCCTGGCGAGACGCTCCGCGCAAAGGTCATCGAGATCACCCCCCGCCGCCGCTGGATGGTGCTCAGCGTGCGTGCATTAGACGAACAGCGTGCTGTGCAGGAGCATCAACGCCAACGCACGCAAAGCACGCGCCCAAGCGGGTTTACCATCGGTGAACGGCTCTCGGCGCAGTTCCAGGAGCTCCAACAGTTTGCTCAACCCCAGCAGCCAAGCAATTCCGAAAAATCTTCCGAGGAGTCGGCAGGAGAATCGGGAACCTCCGACGAAACGGAAGCATCGAATTGATGGATGCAGCGCATTGCCCTGACAGGTGGGGTCGCCGAAGGCAAAACAACCGTTTTGCAAAGGTTTCAGCAACTTGGCGCTCACACACTCAGTAGCGATGCGCTCGTGGCGGAGCTAACGCGTCCAGGGACGGACTTATGGAACCGATTGATCACAGAGTTTGGGCAGACAATTGTGCAGGCGGACGGTACACTATGGCGCGAGCGATTGGCGCAAATCGCTTTTGGCTCGCTTGCCATGCGCCGTCGGCTCAACCAGCTGATGCACCCTGCGGTCGCTCAAGCGATGGTCGAACGCCTCGCGCACGCTCAGGTGCCGCTGCTGATTATCGAAGTGCCTTTGCTCATCGAGGTGGCGATGCAGGGGCTGTTCGATGGCATTATCGTGGTTCAAGCGACGCCTGCCCACCAGTACCACCGCCTGCGTGCCAGAGGTTTGTCAGCCGAGCGCGCTTGGCAGATGGTGCGCTCGCAACTGCCAGCCCGTGCCAAGATGCCCTTCGCCGATTGGATTATCCGAACCCATCGCTCTCTGGATCACACCTGTGCGCAGGTTCAGCGCGTTTGGCGCGCCCTCAATGCGTAAAGATTGGGTATACTGTAGGGCGCAACGAATTGTGCGGTACGGCGTCAAAAAGCATACAGGGCAAGCGCTCTGTACGCCGAATGCAAGTACAGCGACAATAGGAGGTGCAAACGCAGTGAAGATACGATGGTGGTTAGCACTCATAGGGCTTCTCATCGCCGTGGCGAGTTTTGCACAGTCGTCATCCTACCGTCCTATCCCGCCCCAGAACTACCGTATCGCGCCGCAGAACGCACCGCGCAATGGGATACGCTGGCATAAGGATGGGCTGTTCGATCCGAAGCGGTTCTTCGAACAGCTGCGCGGTCAGGTGCAGCAATCGCGTGCTCCCCGCTGGGATCGAGACCTTACTGTCGCCCCAACCGACGACATTCATCCGGTCTACTTCCCCGGTCAGGCGCGCGCCTTTTTCTCAAGCAATGCCACACAAGTTGTGAACGGGCGATTGGCGAACCCGGGGCCGCGCTATCGAATCTGGCGCGGCGATATGGACGATGGAAGCAGCCCCAATCAAGGACTCTTCACCAACCTCACCCAAATTACAGGCGATACTCCCGATGAACAGTTCGGGAGCCAAATCCAGCCGAGCATCAATCAGCAAGCTAACATCTTGGCTTATGCGAATTTAACCGCATCAGGCAACTACAACATTATCGTACGCAACCTGACCACAGGTCAACGGATTGTGCTGACCACCGATAACGATGGCGTGACCCAGAACCTCCGACCCGCGCTGAGCCCTGGCGGAAACTTAGTTGCGTTCGCTTCGAACCGTCTGGAACGTGGCGAGACCCCTGCTGATCGCCGATTCCGAATCTATGTGGTGCGCACCGATGGGCGCCCCTTCGATGATGGCACAATCTTTCGACGCTACACCTTCCCCAACCCAGGCGAGAACGACATCGAACCTGCCTGGTCGCCCGACGGACACCTTATCGCCTTCGCACGCACCACATCCGCAGGCAGCTACATCTATTTCGTGGACGCCAACACACGACAGGTCACCCAGTGGACCTCCTTTGTGGACGGCTCTGGCAACGCGCCGCAAGACCGTCAACCTGCGTGGGATGTTGATCCAAACACGGGCAATCTGCTGTTGGTGTTCGCCAGCACACGCAAATCGCTGGACAATCAGGGGCGCCACCAGCGGAGTTCGCCCAGTAACAGTATCAGCCCCGACAATATTTTCGACATCTACGCTGTGCCTGTCGACCTGCCAGAAAGTACGGGGGGTAGCGTGCCGGTCGCCTATACGGCAGACCCCAGCACACGCGACATGGCACGCCCTAACTATCCTGGCGATCCCACCACTGCTGCAGGCGCCACCTACCCCTCCGCTGCTGTTGTGGCTCGCAACCGCGTCATCTATCAGTCCACGCGCCCCAACCCAGAGAGTAATGAAGGGCTTCACGATATCTGGGAGACCTCCGTACGCGATACCACACCTCCAATCCTGGAGGCGCTGCCCGAAGTTCTTCCAGGTAAAGAGCTGTTCCCAGGCGATGAGGTGACGATCCGAGTGCGCGTTCTGGATTTCCAAAGTGGGGTTCAGTCTGTACGCGTTCAATTTAAGGATCCCGACAGCGCCGAGCAAGATGCCGAAGGGTTAGAACACAAACTCTATTGGCTGTTCCAATTTGACCCCCTCTTCCCGAACCGTATCCTGGCGGATCAGAATCAAGCCTATGTCCCTCTGTTTGTAGAGGTGGGCTGTCAGGCAATCCATCCACAGACCTACGAATATAAAGACCCCTACTCGCTTGCACGGTTGGGGTTTGATGGGCGTTTAGACGATACCTTGCTGTTTAATCCTGTGGAACCCGGTGTCTACGAAGTGCGGTGGCGCACGCCCGATGTGCCCAGCGATTTCTATTTCGATATTATCGTGCGCGATAACGCCGGCAACGAGTTTATTTACGATAACATTTCGGGCTTTACCACCCGCCGATTTGTTGGCGCGAATCGCATCCTGTTGGTCTCGGACTATATGGGCGGTCAGATTTTCGTGCAGAACCGTACCGCCCAAATCGGCACCAATATCACGCGTCCCACTTGGCAACCCGTAGAGAGCTACTGGACCGATAACCCGACAGCGAAGCCACCGCACAACCTCACTCAGCCCCCTTCGGGGACGCCTCTTCGCATCGTTGGAGATGGCGCGATCAACGATCCCGAGTTAAGGCTCATCCGCATTCGTGCCGACACGCTGGGCTCGAACACGCCTTATGGAGATACCTACGACCTCTGGCGTGTGCAGTGCCGAAATCCAATTACTCCCGCAGTGCTGGCAGGTTATCTGCCGCGCATTGAACAAGAGCCGACTGATCTATCGGGTGGCGTGCGCCCGAAACTTCACGCGGAGCGTATCGTCATCTGGGGGAGCCCCTACACCGGGAATGTGTGGGCAGGACCGGGGCACCTGTTAGACCCCGAAGTGCAGACGCTCCTGCAGGCTTATTTGGCAGGGGGTGGGCGCCTGATTGTGAGCGGTCAGGATGTGGCGTGGGCGCTCTCGCTTGCAGGAGGGATTGCCAGCCAGTTCCTGGCTAACTCCCTGCGTGCGACCTTCGATAGCGATACCGCTGTTGATACCTTCCTGCAGCCTTATCAAGGGATGCGCCACGCCCTCGTCAGTGATGGACTGTTGGGAGACCCGGCTCAAGGTGAGGACCCGAACCCATTCCCTGAGAATCCTGCAGGTCTCGAAATTTGGCCGTTTATCGGCACGACGGGGAGTCCCGTCTTTGACGCTCCTGCCACCTTCCGCCTCTCCCATCCCGGCGCGTACATCATCACACCGGGTGGCGACTTCATTGATGTCATCCCGCCAGTAGGTACCACCCCCACCACGCCGCTCTACACCGACGCTGCATGGAATCAGGTGTGGTTAGATACCGTCGGGGTCACCCCCAATAAAGCGGCTCCCTACCGTTACCAAAATCGCGGACCTGGGGGAGCGTTAGGGCTGGGTACGCAAGACCGAGCAGGTTCCTACTACTACGACACCGCCTCTAAAGCGAAGGTCGCCTTCTTCTCCTTCGGAATTGAAGGGATTAACACCCACTACTCGACTCGCCAGATTGGTACCGTTCAAGTTCTGTGGGCACATTCTTATCGGAATAAGGTGCTTCACAACGCCTTTGCATGGATGACCCACGGCGTCGTGGAGGGTGTGGTGCGTCAGTACGACCCTGACATACGCGACTATCGTCCGCTTCCGCGTGTGCTGGTACGGATTACAGGGTTGTTCCCGCCGAGTGTGGCGAACCAGGTGGCAGGGTACGCCATTACCGACTCGGCAGGCTTCTATCGAATCGTCGGGCTGGAGGCGGGCGTTTACATTATCGATGCAGAACGTCCCGGTTTCCGAATTCAGCACCCTGAATCGGTGGTCGTGGTAGCCAATACCCAGACGATTAACCTGATTATGCTGAAAAGCCCGCCAGGGCAGATTGCTGGGCGTGTGGTGGATATCAACAACCAGCCCGTGCGCTACGCCCGTGTGATGGCAACCAACACCACCGATCCGCTCCTGACCATCGATGTGTTGACCGATCCCGACGGGAGATTCTTGATGACTCGCGTACCTGTGGGAAGCTATAATGTAGGGGTCGTCGAGGTGCCTCAGGGGTACACCCTGCCTCCTGTGCGTCCCGCACCCGATGGCGTCTTTCGCGCTGTGCAGGTCGCCTCGAGCCAGACGACGAACCTAAGCGAAGACTTCGTCGTAACGCCAGAGCCGGGCACCGTGTCGGGAACGGTGTATGATAACACCACCAACCAGCCCATCGCGAACGCGCGGATAATTGCAACGGTCGGGACACAAACGCGCGGCGAAACCTTCAGCAACTCCAACGGGCAATATACTCTTTCCGTGCCTGCAGGGCAGTATATGCTCACTGCAACGGCTCCGGGCTACGCGCCCCAGAGTGAGAGCGTGACCATCGTTTCCAACCAGACCATCACGCAGGATTTTCGCCTCAACCCGCTCCCGCCAGGCACTATCAGCGGTCGGATTACACGCAAAATCGGGGGTGCAGGCGAACCGAGGGTGAGAGTAGAGGTGCTGTTCGGGACAACAGTGGTGGCTTCTGCGGAGACCAACTCGAACGGCGACTACACCATCTCGAGCGTTCCCCCTGCCGAGTATGTGGTACGCCCGAGCAAAACGGGATACACCTTCGAGCCAATCTCGCGGAATGTCGTGGTCAATCCGGGGCAGGCCACGAGTGGCGTCAACTTCCTGTCATCGCCACTGCGTACCTTCCTGCGAGGACGTTACCTTGTGTCCGCTCCGTTCGACTACACTCAGGATGTGAAAGCGCTGCTAGAGGTTCCGCAGAATGCGGTCTTCAAGTTCTTCACTTGGAATCCGCAAGGGATGCGCTATCGCTTCTATCCTGCCGAGCCTGCGAACCGCTTTGCACTGGGACGTGGCTACTTCATGGAGAGTTCGGTAGACCTTCCGCTGGCAACCGAAGGCAGGCCTGCTGATGAGACGGCTGCCTTCTCGATCCAGCTTGGACGCGGATGGAACCTAATCGGTACGCCGTTCCGCGCCGCTGTGGCGTGGGATCAGACTCAGGTCATCGATCCCGACACCAACCAGGTTATCTCCAACACGACTGCAGTGGGACGCCAGCTGATTAGCAACACGCTTTGGGGCTACGCCTTTGGCACCTACAGCGTCACGCGTCAGATGAAGCCGTGGGAGGGCTATTGGGTCTATGCCTATCGCGACCTGACGCTGGTGATTCCGCCCAGTGCGATTGTGCGTTCGGCGACGGGACGCGCCGTGCCGAGCAATACTGTTGGCGAATGGCGGCTCACCATAGAGGCTCAATCGGGTGAGGCACGCGATCGAGCTTACATCGGTGTCTCCCGCACAGCAACTCCTGGCTACGATAGCACACACGATATGCTCAAACCGCCGCCTGTGGAGACGGACTATGTGTATGTGAGCCTCCCGCGTCTGGATTGGGGGGCGAACAGCGGGGTCTATGGAGTAGATATCCAACCCGCGAGTCGCTCCGCCAGCTGGGAGTTCAACGTGGAGACGGCACGCCCAAACCAAGAGGTGGTTCTTCGCTGGCCCGATGTGACCCAGCTCCCGCGTTCTGCGAACATGGTGCTGGTCAACTTGCAGACAGGTGAGCGGCGCTACCTGCGCACAACCCCCAGCTATCGATTCCGCACCGACTCGAACGGGGTCGGACGCTTCCGAATCGAGATGGCTTCCAGCGGCGGCTTATTGCGAATCACCAACCTGCAGGTCTCTTCGGGACGCGGGAACCATCACGCCATCGCCTTCCACCTGACAGGAGAAGCAGAGGTTCAGGTGAACATCATGGCAGGTGGCAAGCCCGTGCGCACTCTGATGAGCGGGGTCTCGCGGAGTGCGGGTGTGCAACAGGTTTCCTGGGACGGGCGCGACCAGAGCGGTGCGGCCCTCCCGCCCGGCTCGTATACGGTGGAGATACGCGCCACCAGCGAGGACGGTCAGATCGCACGCGCGGTCACGACCCTGATCCTCACACGCTAAAGACGAAACTTTGAAGGAGGAGCAATTAGGGTGAAAACACGGATGAAACGGATCTGGGCTACGCGAACCGTCACGGTCGGCGTCGTGAGTATGATCGCGTTTGGGGTGCTCTACCCGTTGGGAATGGCACGCGCCTATGCCCAACAGATTACCCTCCCCCGTATCGCGGTCATCGACTTCCAGAACAAGAGTGGGGTGGGCGGGGTCAGCATCGCCCGCGCTGCCACCGACGCCGTCGCCAGCGAGTTCCAAAAGACAGGCAAATACGAAGTGTTGGCGCGCGGGGAGGTCGAACAACAACTCAAGGATCTGGAGCTGATCCCACCGTTGGATCGCGTAGGCTACCTGCGTTTGGGACGCGCCTTGCAGACCGAGTCGATGATTGCTGGTGAGGTGAGCGCGGTGACCTTTGTGGGCAGCCCAAAACAGGCACAGGTAACGCTCTCGGTGCGCGTCATCGATATCGCCTCTGGCGAGCCTGTGAACGGGGCGGTTGCTACAGGACGCAGCAATCCCCGCCCCGGGTACGCAGGTGACGACGATACCTTGATTCAGGAGGCTGTCCGCAACGCCGCCTTCGAGGCGGTGCGCATTATCCAGACCGCCACCATTCCTGAAGCAACGGTCCTCACCACGCGTGGAGGCAAAGAGGTCATTCTGAACCGGGGTATTCGTGGCGGGCTGAAAGCTGGCATGGAGATGGTGGTCATTCGGCGTGGCGAAGAGGTCGGACGCATTCGGGTGATCCAAGTTTCCGATAGCGACGCCGTCGCCGAAATCATCGCCGTCACCAAAGGCATTCAAACGGAAGATAAGGCGCGTGCCATCTTCGAGGTGCCTACGGTTCAGGTGAAGGGAGGTAGGGTTGTGGAACAGCGCCCGCGCGTGCGTGGCGAGGGCAACCGAACCTTGCACGCCTTGGGCTCCGTGCTGGTATTGGGATTGATAGCCTTCGGCGTCGCTCGAGGTGCTTCGGGGGGCAACACGCCCGTACAAGATGTGATTGCCGAAGCGGGGGCTGACCCCAACTTCGATCCCTATGTGCGTGTCTCTTGGAAGACCACCCTGTTCGCCAAGAACAACCGTGCCCAAATCCAGTGGCAGATCTTTCGCTCCGATTTTATCGGTGTGGACGCCAACGGCAACTTGCGTCCTGTAGGGGTGGTGCCAGGCAACCAACACTCCTTTATCGACACAACCGGTGCCCGCCCCGTGAGCTACTACAGCCTCCCGCGCGAAGGTGCGGCGAACCCCTCACTCACCTCCCTGACCGGTAACGATGCCCCTCCAGGGGTGGCGCCGGGGCGCTCGTACACTTACCAGCTGGCACTTGTCTACAGCGAAGAGCGGACAGGCAATCAAGGCGGGGTTGCGGTGTTTTATCTTCTTTCTGATCGCGTGCGGTCGGGTCAAGCCACAGTGATTGCCCCCGTGCAACTTCTGGAGCCGACCAGGGGCAGTGAGGATGTCAACCCGAAGGATGTGCGGTTCTCGTGGCTTGCCGCAGAAGGCGCGAACGCCTACCGTATCGAGGTCTCTACCGACCCAACTTTTCTGGAGCGCAACCGCACTTTTGTGTCGGACGAGATTCTCTCGACAGCTCAGGGGGGTACGCCTGTATCTGCGGAGCGCATTAACCTTGAAACCGCTCTGCTTCAGCGGATCGGGCTCCAGGGGAAGCGGGTCACGCTCTATTGGCGTGTAGGCGCACGCAACTTAGGCGATAATCCTGGACCGGTTCCCGGACCTGGCGGATTGCGCTATGTCTGGAGCCGCCCCTTTGAATTCACAACACAGGAACTCCCACCCAACCCTTAATTGAGGACCGTAGAGCTGTTTCAGGGACTCCCTGAAACAGCCCCATCCTTGGGTCGTCTATACTCATGCGGGAGGGCAAAAAGATGAAGAGACTATGGCGATGGCTGATTGGAATGGTGCTGATAGGAGGCATCGTTTGGGCACAGCGCTACACTCCCAACGACTTCGTGCCTGGCGAGATGGTTATGCGCCTGCGTGCGGGCGAGACCATCGAGCGGGCGCGCGCAATTGCAAACGCCTATAATGCAACTTTACGCCCCATAGAGGTGCCAGATACCTATGTGCTGAAACTGCGCGAGAATCTCCCTGTGCAGGCATTGGTGGATAAAACAGCAGAAGTTGTGGAACGCATCAAATCAGAATCCGGGGTGCTCTACATCGAGCCCAACTGGATCTATCAGCGTCATGACATTCCCAACGATCCGCTGTTCTCTCAGCAGTGGGCTTTGCAGATGATCAAAGCCCCCGCCGCTTGGGACACTGAAAAGGGGGCAGACGGAATCCGCATCGCCTTCATCGACGATAACTTCCAAAGTCGCCATCCCGATCTTACTGGGCGTTTTGATGGTCTGTCGCGCAACTTTGCTACTGAGGATCAAGGCGGCAACACTAACATCGACCCCGAAGGCCCTGGCTTCTCTCACGGCACCTCCACAATGGGAGTTGCTGCTGCTAACACCAACAACGGAGAAGGCATCGCAGGGCTATGTTGGGAAGGGGTAAAAATCGTTGCGATCAAAGTAGCAGAAACTCCGATAGGGCCACTGAGATTTGATAGGATTCTTCGTGCTTATCAGTATGTTATAGATAATGCCAGTCAGATTCATGTGCTTAACATGAGCTACGGTACCTTCTATCCCTCGCCGCAGGAGCGCGACATGATGGAGAGGATTTATCAGAGTGGGGTTATTCCCGTTGCGGCCGCTGGCAACTATGGGAGTTCTGAACCGTCCTATCCTGCTTCGTTCCCGAATGTGGTCAAGGTTTCTGCAGTGGGACGGGATGGGCGATTGGCTTCCTACTCTGCTTACGGTGGGGTCACCATCGCAGCACCAGGTGGGGATCAAGAATCGCGCCTTGAGGATGGCGTTCTCACGACAGTCAGCACCTCTGCACGCTATGAATATGTGCAGGGTACCTCCTATGCTGCGCCCTATGTGTCGGCAGCACTCGCGCTGGTGCTTTCTGCCGGCACACGCCGCCACACCGCCGTTGATCCCGTTCCACCCGCGCTGGATGTTCTAATGGAAACAGCAGACCATCGGGGGCGCACGGTGCCCGACCCTGAATTCGGAGCAGGCATCATCGATATGGAAGCTGCGATACGTGGGTTGGGCGGTGCCTCGATCGCCTTTGTCAGTCCCGCACAAGGTACTACTTTCGACACACGGCGTGTTCAGGTGAAGCTCCAAATTCGACGCGTGCAGAACAATTCTCTGGATCAGATTGAAATCCGTGTGAACGGAAATACCATTCCTCAGGATCAGTGGAAACCGGGTGCGGTGGTCGATGCTGGGCGCAAAACGGTCTTCATCGAGTTTGTTGCGACCTTTCCTCGCGAGGGACGCCACACTGTGGAGGTGAGAGCTGTCGGGCAGGACGGTTTGACCGCAAGCGCGTCGCTCTTGGTTATCGTGAAAGCCCATGTTCAATTCGAGGGGCTTACGATGTTTGCGGTTCCCTACCGAGTCAATCAGGCTCCAGAGGAGATTTTTGGTCCGGAGGTTGTGTTGGCACGCTACCTGCCTGATCAGGGAACCTATGCGCGGTACACAATCAACAATCGCGATGCGAACGCCAGCTTCGATCCGCCGAATGTGGATGTGCGTCCAGTAAACAGCTCCACGCCGACACCACCTCGCGGGCTTGGCTACTTCCTGCGCACTCCCGTCCCCGGCTTCGTGATAGGAGATGAGCCTATCGATGTCACCACTGCCTATCGCATTCCTCTCCAAGCAGGATGGAATATGATTGGCAATCCCTTCCCTTACAATGTGCCTTGGAACGCGTGTGAGGTGGAGATTACAGGGGCAGAGGGTATCACGGCGCGCGTTTCCCTGCAAGAGGCAGCGGCTCGCGACTACATTCGGCTTCAGCTTTATCGCTATGTTCCGCTAACTGGAGAATACACCTGGCGCACGGCGCCTCTGGGTGAGCTACGCGCTTGGGAAGCACACTGGGTGCGTGCCCTCAAGCCATGTGTGCTTATCGTGCCACCTGTAGGGAGCCTGCGGAGCCGTTCGGAGGAACCTGCCCGAGTGGCGCCGACAATTGGCACAGGCTGGCTAGTACGCCTTTCTGCACGCTCTGGCGACCGAGAGGACACCAACAACTTTATCGGTGCCAGCACGCAGGCGGAGACTGTTGAGAAGCCACCGATGTTTCAATCCTATGTGAACTTGAGCCTGCGCGATTCTCGCACGCGCGCCACCTTGGCGCAGGATGTGCGTTCCGGCACACGCCGTGCCCAACGCTGGGAAGTAGAAGTAACCACAGACCAGCCAAACGCAGAAGTAACCCTGACATGGAGCCAAGAGATCCCGCTACCCAAAGGTGGCCGACTGGTGCTGACCGATACGGTTACGGGCACGCAAGTCTCAATGCTCCAGCAATCTGCCTATACCTTCCGTACCGACGAGACCAGTCGGCGGCGGTTCGTGATAGAGTTCCAGCCTTCCCGAGTCGGGCAGTTGCGCATTACCAATGTCGGCGTTACGCGCACACGCGGGAACCAATTCGCCATTCAGTACGCCCTCAGTGGCAACGCCACCGTTCAGGTGCAAATTCAGGATGCGACTGGCAAGATGGTCGCTCGCTTGCAGTCCGGAAGCCGTTCTGCAGGCATCAATAGCGTGGCGTGGAACGGGCGCACGGATGACGGCGTGGCTGTCCCGCCTGGAGCCTACCAAGTGCATATCGTTGCGACGACCGATGAGGGCGAAGTGGCGCGTGTGGTACGCCCTATCGTACTCACTCGCTAAGGAGGCAATGAAATGATGAGAACGAAGCAACTGATCGCTCTGATGCTCGGTTTGGCATGGGGCTTGGCAAGCGGGCAAAGCTACGACCCTTTCCAGCCTCCATGCCAGTGCCCCAATAACCAAAACCCTGTTAGTGACGATTATCGCTCCATCGGAATTTCCAACGGAGTGCTGGGTGCGACTTTAGGGTTAAGCGGTACTGTCACTTGGATCACGGGTTGTTTCCCGATTGAAAACACCCAATGTACCACCCGTCCTGCGGAGGGAAGCATCCAAATCGGAACAAATGAGGGCTCGGCGCTGCTGGGTGTAGACGATAATGGCTATGCGATGACATCGGGCTATCCGTGGGCGGTCTATCCGGGCGGTATCTTTATTACGATGCGCCCTGACGATCGCGGTCCGTTCGTATGGGGACGCGAAGGGGGACCGACAGTCCGCTTTTCACAGGCGTGGCCGGGTGCTAGCGGCTACTACATTCGTAGGATATGGAATGTAGAAGGTTGGGATACCGACCTGAGGATCGACCTGATTCAGGCGGTGGCGCGCATCAGCCTGCGAGTCCGCAACACGAGCGATTCCACTCGACGCCTGGCACTGCGCCTAGCCTCCGATGTGGAGGTGGGTGTCGAAGCCGGATTCGATCGAAATGGTGCAAGTCGGCCTCCTTACATCTATGCTCAAGGGATTCGTCCTATCAAGACCGATACGGTGCTGGGTAATCTCCCATTAGACATAGAGCCAACCCTTCCGCCCGAATTCAGTCGCGCACGCGGGCGTGTGCCAGTGCCGAACGCGATAGAGTTTTATCTGGCACGCGGGCAACTTAATGGTTCCTCACGATATATCTTGAAGCCGATCAAAGGCTTCGAAGACGCGACCGCCATCGACGGCGTGGTTATCGCGAGTTGGTTCTTTATTCAAGGCACCTCCATCTGGGCACCCGCTCTGTTCCCTGATGCGTTTATCAGTGATACGGCTCTCAACCTGTTTGTGAACGATCGGATCTTTGCCCCCGGTCAAGAGCGTGAGTTCGTCTTCTATGTCTCGCTGACCCCAGTGGATTTAGATGTTCAACCGCCTCTGGCGCTGGGTGTGGAAGCCTTGCCCGTTGTGGAGCCCGATCAGCAGGAGCTTACCCAACTCCGCAACCGCGGGGTCTTTACAGTCGTTGCGAATGTGACCAACCAGTTCTTTGTAGTGCAACGCGAAGTTAACCTGAACAATGTGGTTGTAGATATCGCTCTCCCCGACAATCTCACGCTTGAATCGGGGGAGACCCGTACCAAAACCATCGCTACGATACCGCCTGGTGCAACACGCTCTGTACAGTGGCGTGTCGTGGCAGATCCGAGTTTTGCAGGGTTCGCTAAAATACGGGTGTCGGCTCAAGCACCACCCGCACCCAACAAAACCGTTGAGCGCACCATTCTGGTCTCCGCAACAGCCTCGCGCCAAGCCTATAAGGGGTTCCAAATCGTCTCGATTCCATTCCTCACACGGGCTCCGCTCGATCAGATATTGAACCTGCTGCCTGGTTCGTATCAAGCGAAGCGCTGGAATCCCGAACGCGAGGTCTACGAAGAGATCGATACCATTGCGCCCGGACAAGGGTTCTGGCTCTATCTCCCCAACGATGCGGTGAGCCTGCAGTTCCGTGAGGTGGAGTTCCCATCAGGCGTGTTTGATACGAGCGTACCCCTCCCACTCAAAAAGGGATGGAACCAGATAGGAAACCCGTATCCGTATCCGTTGATTTTGGGTCAGCTGGTGATTGTCAGTGCCAGCAATCCGCGCCAGAGCATCGGGTTCTTCGAAGCAGCCCAGCGCGGAGTCATTCGAGGGATCCTCTACCACTGGGATGAGTTCAGCCAGCAATATAAGTTCACCTCCGATCCGAACACTCCCCTCATCCCCCACCGAGGATACTGGATCAAAACAAACGACGATATCGAACTGGTCTACCCCCCTGTCTTCCTGCCTGGTACTGGCTTTGGCGGAATCATCAATCGCTCCTCTGCCGAAGTGCCGAACCAGCCGAACAAGTGGCGTCTGCAGATTGTCGCGCGCACGGCACGCGGCGAAGACACCGAAAACTACATCGGTCTGACAACAGAACGCTTCGCGAATGAGGTTGAGGAGCCTCCAACCCCACTGGCAGAGCCCCCTGTCAAGCTTGTGTTGATTAAGTCGGGGGCGGGCACGCCGCTGATGCAGGATATGCGTTCTGCCAGCAGTGGGCGTCATCAATTCGAGTTCGTCGTGGAGGCATCGCCTGGTGAGGAGGTTACCCTCCGATTCCCCAACCTCCACAGTGTGCCGACAGGTTATCGCCTGCGCCTGACCGATCAGGGCACGGGGCGCACCATCGAGTTGCGTACCACCCCAGAGTATCGCTTCGTCGCCACAGGACGCTCGCGCTTCACCCTAACCGTAGAGCGCCGGGCGCGCGCCGGCGCCCTTATTACGAACCTGACCGTGACTTCAGCAGGGCGTAGCGCCCGAAGTGTCTCAATCGCCTATGTGCTGACCGACCACGCCCAGACCGAGGTGCGGATTCTGGGGGCGAATGGCACCACTTTAGCGACGCTCCAGCAAGGTCGGGCATCGACGCGCGGCACCAACACGGTTGTGTGGAACCTGCGCGACGATCAGGGACGCACTGTCCCGCCTGGCACTTATCAGGTGCTGGTAGAGGCACGCACAGACGAGGGACAAGTGGCGCGCATGGTGCGTCCGCTTGTGCTCACACGCTAACGGAGAGTGTCTGGGGGGAGGGTTCCCCCTCTCCCCAGTTTATCAAGGAGGAACAATAGTGAGAAAAGTTTGGTTTCTCGGTATCGCATTGATGCTCTGCGTTCCGCTCTTTGCCAGCGAGACGCGCGAGCTGATTCTCTTTCCGTTCGGCAAAAGCACTGCTGCTCAAGAGCCTGAGGAGTTCAATCTCAACGCCGAGTTGATGGGCGCGCTTTATGCACAACTGAAGGATACACCAGGGCTCTATATATGGCGCTTTCGGGAGAATAGCCCCTCTGTGCGACGCGCCTTAGATGAGAATCGGCTTCGGCGCGATCGGCTCAATCCGCCCTTCAACGAGCGTGAAGCGGACGGCACTTTCCGCTCGGCACGAGTGGGCGCTCTTCTTGGCGCGCAGTATGCACTGGCAGGCACAATTGCAGAGTTTCGGTATGACCCCAACACGCGAGAGGCAACAATTACCGTCACCCTCGATCTTGTGAATGTGCGTACTAATGAGCTGATGGTATCTGTCGGTGAGACGGGGCGTGGGAAACTGGCACGCGATGAATCGGATCCGAATCTGGCTTACATTCGGGCAATTAGCAAGGTCACGCAAAAAATTGCTCCCGTAATCAAAGAGCGTTTGGCATCTCCTGTGGCTCCAGAATCCGAAACCAAGCCCGAAAAGCGTGTCGATCGCCGACGCGAGCGGTTTACCTTCGGCTTTCTTCTCCTGCTCATAGGTGTGGGAATCGAGCTGAAGGACTTCTGAAGATGGTGTCCAGCGGGCGGATGCGTCTTGCTTACACAGGAGGGCTGTTGACCCTCTGTGTGGCACTACTACAGGCGCAGGGAACCGTCCGCATGACGGTCTACCCCAACGCGCTGGTTGCAGACGGCATCTCCACGGCGATTGTCACAGCAGAAGTCCGCACTCCTCAAGGCAAGCCTGTGCCCGACGGCACCCAAGTGGCTTTTAGCGCGACGCAAGGCGTTTTTCGCGAGGCAGTGGTCGCTACCGAAGGCGGGGTCGCACGCGCCACTTTTGTTGCTTCTGCCCTGCCAGGTACTGCCGTTCTCACTGCCAGTGCCCTGGGTCAATCGGCTGCTGGCGAGACGCAGGTTGTTCTGGTACGCTCTATCGAGGATCTGCGTACCGCCACCGACTATGTGCAGGTCGCGGGCACGCACTATCTTGCTTATGCCAACGAACAACGGCTGATTACCGCTTCGGGGCGGGAAGGCGGTGCCTTTGTGCGGTTCGGGCTGACCACTATCGAGGCGGATGATCTCCAACTGGAGGTGGATAGCTTGCGTGTGAAGGCGCGCCACGCCCGCTTGCGCTTCGGCTCTGAGACTTTCCTGTTCGATGAGCTGACCTACGACCTGCGTACGGCAGAGGGCTACGGGATTGCCGAATCGGAGGGACGTTGGCAAGCGTTCCGCGTCCGTTCGGGCTTGCGTACACCTTTCACTGAGCCAATCCCGCCTGACTGGTTTCAGTTCGCTGACATCTCCTACTCGGAGATGGTGATCAAGGCAAGACAGATCTGGTTCTATCCGAGTGAGCGCATCCAGTTTCATCAAGCGGAGTTTTATGTGGGGGCGGTGCGCGCCCTCAGCCTCCCGCTCTATTCGCACGCCCTTTGGGGAAATGGGGTTGGTACGGATACCTTTATCGGCGTTCAGAGCGGTCAGGTCTATCTGGATCTGCCGTACTACTATGCGCTGTCGCCAGGACAGGTGGGGGCGTTTCGTATTCGCACGGCGCAGCGTGCGTCACGGGGCACAGGGCTCGCACGCGGGCTGTTTCTAGACCTGGAACACGACTATCGCCGGGGGATGAGCCAGGGCAGTATCCGCCTCACAGGGCTGGCGCGCAACGATTGGGGTTTCTTGTGGCGCCACACGCAACCGCTGGATGCACGCACCCGAATGCATCTCTGGTTCGATTCACCTGCCCATCAGGGACTGTATGGCTCCGTTCAACTCAGTCATCAAGGCAAGGGCTTCACGCTGGGGGCGACCGCATCGGGTAGCACCTTCTGGGATAGCCGTCGCGCCCGCTCCTTGCGAACCGATCTGTTTGTGGAGAGCAATCCGAGCAAGGTTGCGCCGCTTCCCCTGCGCCAGAGCATCGCCCTTTCGTTTACCCGAACTTCTGCCACGACGGAGTCGATCCACCAGAATCGGGAGGGGATCGGCATTCGGGCGCGATGGAGCCTAATCCCCCAATCGCTCGATCTTCAGACCACCCTAACTGGCGGGCTTATCGTTGGGCGCTACTTTGGACAGCTGCCGAACGCTGGTTGGAGCGTCACAGGGACGCTGGGCGTGACGCGGGCGCTTGGTGGAGCAGGAACCCTCTCGCTCAGCTACGATTACAGCAAAGACGCTTTGGGCGCAAGCCTGCTGGGGCAACACCGTCTCAGCGGAACCCTCACATGGAACCCCACCGAACGGCTGGTGTTGACGGGCTACCTCAGCCGATCACTGGATGTGAACGCGCTCAGCTATATCGGCGATGCCTCTTGGCGGCTGAGCGACCTGTGGCGACTCGGTGCCGGAACCACCTGGCAGGTGTTTCAAGGCAGTACCTATCGCGATCAGACCTTCACCCTTGCCTACCGTATCGGCTTTCGCGAAGTCGCGTTAACTTGGTCGACGCATACCCGACGCTGGAGTTTCGATATCCTCACCGCATTCTACTAAGGAGATTCGAAGATGCAAGAGCAACACGAGCGGCTCCATGCCCTGCCGATGGGGATGACTCCGCACTATTTTACGACAGGTGCAGGAGCGGGGGTCTCGGCGTTTGAGTTGGTGTCGTTTGACCGTGCGTTGCGCGAAGCGGGCTTTGCAGACTATAACTTGCTTCGGGTGTCCAGCATTTTGCCTCCGTTTGCCGAGCATCGTAGTCAGGTGGCGTTGCCGAAATGGAGCCTTCTGCCCATCGCCTACGGCGTGTTCACCTCGAATACGGAGGGTGCAAAGATTGCGGCTGCGGTCTCGTATGCCCAACCGACCGACACGGGCGCTGTAGGGGTCATTATGGAAACGGAGGGCTACATGACCGAGCGCGAGGCGCACGAACGAGTGATAGCGATGGCAGAGGAGGCGATGGAGGATCGCAACCTCAAATTGCACGCATTGAGGTCGTAGCTACCGAGGCAGTGGTCGAGCTGTATACCACCGTCTTCGCGGGGGTTGCCCTCTGGAGTGAGTAGTTCGGTGGGTATACTTACTGTTCAGTGAGGAGGAATAACAATGCCGAAGATAGAGAAGAGCGTATCGGTCAATGCGCCTGCCGAGAAGGTGTTTGACACCCTCCAGCAGGTGGAGCAGTTTCCGCAGTTTTTACCGCACGTGAAAGCGGTCTCGGTAGCAGAGCAGAACCCGCCCGATACCGTACTAGATTGGGTCGTGACGGCGCCCGGCGTAGGTATGGAGGTTCGCTGGCGGTCGTGCCACACAGTGAACCCCGAGACACGCACTGTTTCGGTGAAACCTGAAGGCGATGCGCTGGTGCAACTGAGCGGTGAGTGGCGCGTGGAACCGAACGCCAGTGGATGCCAGCTCACCGCCTCGCTGGACTACGAAGCCAAAGTACCTCCTATGCTTGCAGGGATCGCCCAAAAAGCGGTCGATGAGATTATCACAGGCTGGTTGAACGGGTTCAAGAGCCGAGCGGAGGGCTAACCGATGGCACGGGTCGAGCTGGAACAGCCCATTCGCGCCCCTGTCGATGTGGTCTACGCCGTCGCAAGGGATGTGGAGGCGTTCCCTCAGTTTATGCCCGATGTGAAGTCCGTGCGGGTGCTGGAACGCTCGGAGGATGGGGCACGCACCCTTACGGAATGGGTCGCCTACGCCTCACAACTCAAACTGCAGGTAAAGTGGGTTGAAGAAGACCTCTGGAACGATCAGGAGCATACCTGCCATTTTCGACAGGCAAAGGGCGACTATGACCAGATGGAGGGTGTCTGGTCGTTCGAGCCGCATCCAGAGGGAACGCTTTTTCGGTGCGTGTTGGACTACGAGTTGCGTGTGCCTTTGCTGGGCGCTATTGTGCAGAAGGTGGTTCACCATCTGGTTCAGCAGAATCTGAAGGGGATTATGGAGGGTATTAAGCAGAGGGCGGAGGCGGTCGCCCGTGGCGCCTGAACGGCTGAAGGCACTTCTGGATTCGGTGGCGCGGGGGCAAACTTCTGTGGAGGCCGCGCTGGAATCGCTGCGCTGGCTACCCTACGAGTCGGTGGAGTTCGCCCGTATCGACCATCATCGCGCCCTGCGCAAAGGGTTCCCTGAAGTAGTGTTTTGTCGCGGGAAGACTCCAGAGCAGGTGGCTGAGATGGTGGCACGCCTCGCCCCCCATGGGCGAGTGTTGGCGACTCGAGCCAGTCGGGAGCAATACGAGTCGGTGCGCCAGCGCGTGCCCCAAGCGGCCTATCACGAGGTGGCGCATGTGATCACGGTAGGGGAGCCTCCTGAACCGCCCGATACGGCTTACGGGGTAGTGGTCTCTGCGGGCAGTGCGGACATTCCTGTTGCCGAAGAGGCGGCGCTCACGGTTCAGATGATGGGCGTTGCGGTCAAAAGGCTGTACGATGTGGGGGTAGCGGGCTTACACCGCTTGCTAGAGCACCTGCCGACGCTCACAGCGGCGCGTGCAATTGTGGTTGTGGCCGGGATGGAGGGCGCCTTGCCAAGTGTGGTGGGAGGAATCGTGCCATGCCCCGTGATTGGGGTGCCGACCAGTGTGGGCTATGGCGCCCACTTTGAGGGGCTGGCGCCCCTCCTGACGATGCTGAACACATGCGCCCCAGGCGTCAGCGTGGTGAACATCGACAACGGATTTGGGGCGGGCTATTGTATGGCGCTCATCGTGAAGGGCTGATGACAGAAGCCCCCCTCCGCAGAGGGGGGGCAGTTGTGGGGGTTAGCGTATCTTCGCGCTGAGCCCTTGCGCCATCTTGATTTCGGTAGCGTGGTTCACCGTGAAGGCGACCTTGTGCGTGACGGCGTCGAACAGAGCAGCAGCGCTGGGGTGACCGTTACCGCTGCCTTTGACTCCGCCGAAGGGTAGATGCACCTCTGCACCGATGCTGGGCAAGTTCACATAGCCCACTCCGAACTCGCAGTGATCGCGCACATAGCGCCACTTGCGGTAATCCTCCGTGACCACAGCCATCGCCAGCCCGTAGGGCGTGTCGTTGTAGACATGGACCGCCTCCTCCAGACTGCTAACAGGGATTATCGCCACATGGGGGCTGAACGCCTCCTCGCGGAGGACAAAGCTATCGGAGCGGTGCTTCATTCGGTACACAAAGGGCGCGACAAAGTGCCCGTACTGTAGCTCGCCCTCCTTGAGCAGACCGCCTGGGAGCAACACCTCTGCCCCCTCTTCGACGGCTTTCTGATTGTGGTGCAGATATTTTTGGACGCCCTGCTCGTTGATGAGCGGTCCCATAAAGGTGTCCTCTTTAAGCCCGTTGCCGATGTTGATCATGCGCGCGGTTTCCACGAATCGGCGGGTGAACTCTGGCTCGATCTTTTCGTGGACGATGATACGGTTCGACGAGACGCATCGCTGACCGCTGGTCTTGAACGCAGAAAGGATGCTGGCGTGGACTGCGATATCGAGGTTGGCGTCGTCCAGCACGATGACGGCGTTTTTGCCGCCCATTTCGATGGCGCAGAACTTGTGCTGTTTGGCGCACTCCTGCTCGATATAGCGTCCGACGGCGTGGGAACCTGTGAAGACGACCACATCGACGCCTGCGTGGTGGACAAGTGCATCGCCTGCGTCTTCGCCGTAGCCGTGCACCATGTTGATGACGCCGGGCGGGAAGCCTGCTTCTACGAACAGCTCGATAAGCCGATAGGCACAGATGGGCGTGTCTTCTGAGGGTTTAAACACGACCGTGTTGCCCTCCAGAAGGCTGGGCAGAATCGTCCAGAGCGGGATGGCCACGGGGAAGTTCCACGGAGTGATGCATGCGACGACGCCTTTGGGCTTGCGAAGGATGTAAGCGTCCTTTTCGGCGATTTCGCTGTCGATGATCTCGCCGTGGGGCATGCGCGCCATGCCAGCCACGTATTGCGCCATGTGGAGCGCTTCGACCACATCGGCGCGCCCTTCGTTAATCGGCTTGCCACATTCGCGCGTTACCAGCTCGGAAAGCGCATTCAGATCGCGCTTGATCAACTGCGCCAGCTGGTCGATATATTCCCCGCGCTTGACGCGCGACATCTTGCGCCACGACTCGAACGCTTCGCGCGCCGACTGCACCGCACGATCCACATCTTCTGCAGTGGAGCGGGGGGCTGTTCCAATCAGCTCGCGGGTGTCAGCGGGGTTATAACTCTCGAATCGGGCTCCTGAAACCGACTCCTGCCACTGACCACGAATCAGGTTCTTCGCTTCCACAGGTTTCATGGTAAAAAAAACCTCCTTCTTGTTTTCGGTAGGGCTCGACCTCGAGCCGAGGGAATTGTACCCCACCGATTGGACTTAAACCGAGTGCCAAAGCGAGTCTACAGTCTGTCGCTGTTCGGGAGTGAGGTCAGTGAGTGGGGGGCGTACGGCACTAAGCGGGAAACCGTAGTGCGTGAGTGCATACTTGAAATTGGCAGGGGCGGGGAGCGCATCGATCGCATCGGCGAAGGCGTCCACCTGCGCCTGAGTACCCTCGCACCGTTCGCCAGCGAGGAACCCCTGCACCAGGCGCACCAGCGGCTGGGGATACACATTCGCCAGCCCGCTAATCGTGCCTGCGCCCCCACCCTCCAGACAGCGCAGAAGCAGCTTCTCTTCGCCGACCCACACCTGTAGGCGGGGGACATACTGTAGATAGCGTGCCATCTGCTCGGGATCGCCCGAGCTGTCTTTGATGCCAACGAAGTGGGGATATCCGAGGAGGGCATCAACAATGTCGAGGGAGAGCGCCACGCGCGTGCGCTGGGGAATGTTGTAGAGGATCACTGAGAGCGAGACCTGCTCCAGGAGTGCCCGAAAATAGGCGATGAGCCCTTGCGTGTCGGCAGGGGAGTAGAACGGGGGCGCCACCATCACGGCTTCACAGCCCACCTGCGTTGCCCGCTCGCATAAGAACCGAGCAGAGGGGAGACTACAGGTCAGCACGCCTGCAATCACCTTCAGAGCGCCCCGCGCCTGCACTGCCAGTTCGTAAAGTTGCACCTTCTCGGGATCGCTCAGGCTTGCCCCCTCGCCTGTAGAGCCTGCAACGACCACACCCTTTACACCCATCGACTCCTGAAACGCCAGCAGTCGCGCGAACAGCCCTTCGTCGAGAGTGCCGTGTTGGGTGAACGGGGTAACGATAGCAGTGTAGACGCTGCACGCGGTGTGCATCGGGATCAGAGCGGGGATCGAGGGCGTGCCTGCATGAACTGGAACAGCCCACGCCAGAACTCTTTGCGTGCCATCGCCTCCTTATGTTCCGCTTCGATGCGGGCTAACTCAATCTGCGCTTTCGCTTCAGGCGGGATCTCCATCGCTTTAGCCTCTTGCAACACGCGCTCCATCTTCTCCAGCTCGCCGTTATCGACCCAAGTGCCACCGCACTTGTCGCAGGCATCCAGTTCGATGGTTGAGGTATAGAGGTAGTTGTAGCGATAGAGCGGGACTCGGCACACAGGGCACAAGCGTTCCCATGGCGGGTTGTAGCGCTCCACCACGGGCTGGTACTGGTGATCCAGTCGTGGCAAGATTTCGGGGTCTAAGTTATGGAGCCGTGTTAGCTCATCCGCATCGAACCAGATGCCCGCGCAGGTCGGGCAGACATCGATGGTGATGCCCAAATGCGTCTGCGGCACTAACGCCACCTGACAGACTGGACAGAGTCGTTCGTTCATGGTCTCCCTCCCTGGGTCGTTGGGGAGCCGTTGAGCACAAGGTACATGCTCCCCTGAAAGTTTCCTGCGGACATCATGAGTGTACCATGCATTGCGCGTGTCCATTGGCGTTTGTGGTCTAAGTAGATCGTGACCTCGCCATGAATTTGGGGGAGCGAATGGGCGAATGGCTCGGCTTTGGCGACGATTTTCCAGCACGGGACACCCTGCACGGTTGCCTCACCGACCAGTCGGCATCGGTAGCGCGTGCGCATCGTGCCAAGCGTTTGGAGTCGTTCCCACTCGTCGCCAATCGCCACCGCTTTGCGGGGAAAAGCGTAGGGGATACTGGTGAGGAGGGTGGCGGTGTCTTGGAGAGGGATCTCCTCGCCGTCGGGTGTGAAGCGCAAGCGCATCCGCTGGGGCAGTTTGCCGAACAGGTGCATCTGCTCTTGCAGAATCTGAAGGATTTCTGGATCGCCGTGGAGGGTGCGCTCCACGAGGGCGCTCCCGTCCGATTGCACGCTCAGCACCGTGTCGGTGATCGCCAGTTGGAGCTGGGCAGTCTGCTCGTTGAGTTGGAGAGTTTGGGTAAGGGTGTAACGCCAGACCTCTCCTGGTTGCATTTGGCGTCGAAGCATCACGAGACGCCCGCAGAAGTGAGCGGTCACGAGAGCGTATCCCATCCCCAGCACAGCGACCCATGCCACCAAGCCCCGCCAGTGGTTTTTGAGCCAGCGCAATCCTGTGCGTGCCATCGGTATAAGTGTACCTTGCGGGTTATTCTGCGGGTTCTATCACCTCCACGGTGATGTGGTCGTTCGTGTAGATACAGAGTTGGCTGGCGATGCGGAGCGCCGCTTCGGCAATCTCGCGTGCGGAAAGGGAAGTGTGTTGCAACAGGGCTTGCGCAGCGGCTTGGGCATACACGCCCCCAGAGCCAATTCCTATCGCCCCTGTATCGGGTTCCAACACATTACCATCGCCTGCGACCAGAAGCAGGGTGTCGTGGTCGGCAACGAGCATGAGGGCGTTCAGATGGCGCAGGATGCGATCGGTTCGCCAATCTTTAGCGAACTCAACTGCGGCGCGTCGGAGATTGCCGCTCGTCGCTTCCAGCTTGGCTTCGAAGCGGTCCATAAGTGCCTGTGCATCCGCCACCGAGCCGGCAATGCCCGCCAGCACCCGATGGTGATAAAGCCAACGCACTTTGCGCGCCGTGTGCTTGACCACCACCTCGCCCATCGTGACCTGCCCATCTGCCGCAAAGGCTGTTTGACCGCTACGCCGAACCGCCAGAACCGTTGTACCGTGCATACCCTATAGGATACCTGGAGTACCCCTTGCGCTCTATCCCGCCTTTTCAAGAGAGGCATATGGCAAATTGAGCCCCAATTCTGAACTCAAAATCGCCCGATCGACGACATCGAAACGCGCAACATACCCCATATGGTACCATCTCGCCTTGCTACGACACCACCCCTCGCACCCCAAAAACCCAAATGGCGTCGATCCCAGACTTTCTCAAAGTCGAGTTCAGACCCACTCCCGATCGACGACACCCCTTGACTTCACTGTCACAGATGGGGGATAATAGCGTCGCCAACGGGGGCACGCTGGGAACCTTGACAATCGGAACTCAAATCTGCCACCGAACCCCGTCGGAGGGGTTGGTTTGTAGCCTACCTGTGAGGGATGGAAATGTCTTTCGCGTCTTCCCCACAGCATGACACGCAGTGGGTTTGTAGCCTACCTGTGAGGGGTGGAAATGTGGCGTTTTCGCGTTCCACGACGCCCCGAAAGTCGCGGATATCTTTCACGCCCACACGCCCACTTTTGACCTGAATCACGACTCGTTGTGAGGGGTTCGTGGGATCGTCGATGAAGTAAAGCACGCCGTCGATGCCCGTATCGGCGCCTTTTTTATCTCGGAAGGGGTGGGCACGCGGGATAAGCCCGATTGCCCACTTTTGGAACTCGTCGCGTCTCTGTTGAGCTAACGCGCGGGCATCCGCTTCGGAGGTCGGTTCTCCTATCACCTTATAGTCGCGCCCTTCCTTCAGGTCAAACATATCGGCGAGGCGATACTTGGTCAACTACCCCATAGCTAAAGCTAGGGGCTTGCGCCTAACCCGCTTGCGCGGGCCGGCACGATAGGCCGGTTG
>PSLB01000183.1:0-3443 GCA_040289385.1 Armatimonadota bacterium | reverse complement strand
ACCACGAAACCATAAGGCGCATCCTGCCTGTTTACCCCATACGACAGGTGATCACCAAATGTACCTGCAACAGCGTAGGATCCATTGGGTTCGCATCGCCATCGCCTCCTATTTCCGTCATGAACCCCATGGCTAAAGCCGGGGGCCTACGGTGAGCCTCACTACTAAGAATCCCCTGAAGCCCCCAAAATGTGACAGGGATGGGGGCAGAATTGGGGCGAGATTACTCCAGAAGCTTTTTCAGTCGTTGGCGCGTCCGCACCACGCGCTGGAAGTAGGCATTCGAAAGGGTACCTCCTCGCTGGACATTGCGCAAGAGGCAAAAGCGCACTTCTGCAGCGCAATCTTCTGCGTCAGCTTCGGTCAACCCTTTCTGCCGATAGATGCGCTTGGCTCGCTCAAAGTATTGCTGAATCTGTTTCTCCGTCTCTTCTGAAATGCTCATCGCCCTTGAGAAGATGGTGACGCGAACCCATAGAGAGTCTAACCAAGGCACAGGTGGCAGTACCTACCCTCGTACTACGGTGGCGCACCGTTGGCACAGGTCAGGATGGTTGGGCAGAGTGCCCACTTCGGGCAGGACGAGCCAGCATCGGGCGCACTTAGTGCCGGGCGCAGGCGACACGGTCACCTGCAAAGCGTCGCCCTCTGCAGGCATCACCTCCGCTTGTGAGACCCCAAACACCCGAGCCAACAGATTGTCGGGGGTTGCAGGGGTCGGATAGGAGCACAGAAGCGCATAGAGAGGGTTCGGCGCGCGCAGAACCACCTTCGCCGATTGCGGGTTCGGGATGCGCTTCTCATTTTTCGCATGCTCCACGGCACGGTTGACCTCCTCCCGCACTTCCAGAAGGCGTGCCCATCGTTCCAACAAGCTCTTGTCTAACCACGCTTCTTGAACGGTTGGAAATTCAGCGAGGTGGATGCTTGCGGGCTTGTTCGGGATTGGGAGACGCTGCCACGCCTCTTCCGCGGTATGTACCAATATCGGCGCCAATAGGCGCGTGAGCACGCTCGCCAACTCCAGCAAAACAGTCTGTGCTGAGCGTCGAGCAGGTGCGTTCTGTGTGCTGGCATAGAGGCGATCCTTAATCACATCCAGATAGAATGCGCTTAGCTCCACATTACAGAAGCGGCGGGTCTCGTGATAGAAGCGGTGATACTCGAACGACTCGTAGGCTTGCAGAGCGTAGCGCACATACTCTTGCAGGCGTGCCAGCATCCAGCGATCCAGCTCGTGAAGCTGGTCATAAGGCAGGGCGTCGGTGGCAGGGTCGAAATCGGCGAGGTTACCGATCAGGAAGCGCAGGGTGTTCCGAATCTGGCGGTAGGCGTCGGCGACATATTTCAAAATCTCATTCGACAGGCGCACATCCTCGAAATACTCGGTCGAGGCGACCCACAAGCGCAAGAGATCGGCACCCATCTTCTGCACCACTTCGAGGGGGTCTACCACATTCCCCTCGCTCTTACTCATCTTGCGTCCTTCGCCATCCAGCACGAAGCCGTGCGTAATCACCATGCGATAGGGCGCAGAGCCTCTGGTGCCGATGGCAATCATCAGGCTGGCGTTGAACCACCCACGATGCTGGTCGGAGCCTTCAATATAGAGGTCGGCAGGCCAGTGCTGTTCGGGACGCGTCTCCAACACCAGCCGATGGGTACTGCCCGAATCGAACCACACATCCAGCACATCGGTCTCCTTGCGGAACTGGGTTCCGCCACACTCGGCACAGCGTGTGCCCTCGGGCAGGAAGTAGTCTGCAGGCTGATCGAACCAGACATCGCTTCCCTCTTGCTCAATCTTTTGGGCGACCGCCTCGATACTCGCCTCCGTCAGCAGGACGGCGCCACACGACTCGCAATAAAAGGCAGGAATGCCCACGCCCCACGCACGCTGTCGGCTCAGGCACCAATCTGGGCGATGGGCTACCATCGCTTTGATTCGGTTCTTGCCCTCTTCAGGAATCCAGCGCACCGTCTCGATCGCCTGCAACGCCTTATCGCGGTGCCCCTCGTGGTCGATATTCATAAACCACTGAATCGTTGTGCGGAACAATAAGGGGGTATCGCATCGCCAGCAGTGAGGGTAATTGTGTGTATAAAGCGCATGGTGAAGGAGATGCCCCCTCACCTTCAGTCGCTGGATAACGGCTTGATTGCCGTCTGGAACGATCGGGAGCCCTGCAAACTCACCTGCCTCGTCTGTGAACACGCCACGCTCATCTACAGGACAGAGGATGGGGAGCCCGTATCGTTTGCCCGTGTAGAAGTCCTCTGCGCCGTGTCCGGGGGCGGTATGCACCACGCCTGTGCCCTCCTCTGCCAGCACATAGTCTGCCAGCACGACGGGCGATTCCCGCTCAAAAATTGGATGCCGTGCCACCACACCCGCCAATGCCTGCCCCGAAACGGTGCCGATAACCCTGTAGTTGCGAACCCCCAACACCTCCATCGTGGTCGGAACAAGCGAGTTTACCAGCACCCAGGTCGTGTCGTTCACGGCAACTTTGGCATACTCCAGCTCGGGATGTACCGCCAGTGCCAGGTTAGCAGGAATCGTCCACGGTGTCGTTGTCCAGATAAGAATCATGGGGTTCGGCGCATCGGTGAGAACGCCGTTGGGGTCGTGCATCACAGGAAAAGCCACATAAATGGCGTCGGAGACCTTTGATTCATACTCCACCTCTGCTTCGGCGAGAGCGGTCTGGCAGGTGGGACACCAGAGCGTGGGGCGTAGGTCGCGATAGATGTACCCGCTTCGAACCAGCTCACCGAAGATGCGCACCAGCCCTGCCTCGAAACGGTAATCCATCGTGAGGTAGGGATGCTCCCAATCGCCCACCAGCCCCAACCGTTGGAACTGCTCGCGTTGAACATGCACGAAATGCCTCGCATATTCCCGACATGCCCGACGCAGTTCCACTTTAGAGGGCGTCTTGCCTTGTTGCAGGAACTGCTGGCTCACCGCGTTCTCGATGGGCATGCCGTGGTTGTCCCAACCCGGCACATAGGGGGTGTGATACCCGCGCATCGCATACGAGCGGATGATCATATCCTTGAGAACCTTGTTGAGGGCATGCCCCATGTGGATGTTGCCGTTAGAATAGGGCGGACCGTCGTGGAGAATGAAATCGCCCTGCGGTGCGGGTTTGGTCAACATTTGGGCGTAGAGGTTCTGCACGTGCCAGAAGGCCTGCCAGCGTGGTTCCTGCTCTGGCAGGTTCGCCCGCATCGGGATAGTTTGCTCATCCTTCGGTAAGTTTAGCGTGTCACGGTAGTTCGGTGCCATAGTTAGGCAACATTGTACCTAATTGCCCTACACTTGTCCAAAACTGCCCTCCAACAAATAAGTGCACCTTAACCCTCATCGGTTGACGGCGGCGCAGAGACCCCGGCCTTTAGGCCTGGGGAGGAGCGCCGCCTTGACTACTCTCGTGTGG
>PSLB01000182.1:0-3448 GCA_040289385.1 Armatimonadota bacterium | reverse complement strand
AATTCATTGGGGGGATACACGGACCCCCTCGCGCATGGGGGATCATCGTGGTATGAACAGGTATCTCCCGTTAACCCGTACCTTGAAGGGGAGTAGGGGCCGTGTGGCGCGGCCTGTGGTCGTGTCATACCACTTGGGATGGAACGGCGTCGCCGAGCCGGAGCGCAGGGACAAGGCCCTGCGTGCATCCGGAATAAGGATGCCCCTCAATTGATGGAGGGGAGGACGTCACAAAGGAGACCTCCGCACATGCATGGGACTTGCATGTGAAATTGGCAGGTCGAGATGGAATAACTCCTGTGCGGGCGGCAAATCTCAAGGAACGAGGTGGCAAAACGATGAACCAAAGGAACTGGCAGCAAGATAAACCTGTTCGGTTGACGAAGCGCGAGATTGAGGTACTGAGCCTGATCGCTCAGGGGCGCTCCTCGCAGGAGGTGGCGGACGCGCTGTTTGTGAGCAAGCGCACGGTGGACTTCCATCTGGCGAACATCTACGAGAAGCTGAATGTAAACAACCGCGTGAAAGCGTTCCGTCGTGCCGCTCAGATGGGGCTCATCCCTGTGGAAGCCTTCTTCAGCGAGAGCGCAGACTAACTACCATCTCCCACGCTTCTGTGAAGTCCTTCCCTGCTTTGGGGAGGGGCTTTTCTCTTTGTGGGGTGACAGGTTTGGCAAATCAGTTCGGTAATCCACGCGTGCCTCGTCGAGCGCGCCCTACATGGGAGTGAGGTACACTTTTTTGCATGAACAGCTTTGGGCATCTGTTTCGGATTACCACTTGGGGCGAGTCGCACGGGGGTGCGGTCGGTGTGGTGGTGGATGGCTGTCCCCCTCGCATTCCCATCTGCTCTGAAGAGGTGCAGTCTGAGCTAGATCGTCGGCGTCCTGGGCAAAGTCGGCTTGTAAGCCAGCGCAAAGAATACGATATCGTCCACATCCTCTCAGGTGTGTTTGAGGGGCAGACGCTCGGCACGCCGATCCTCATGTTGGTCTGGAACGAGGATGCCCGCCCCGAAGCTTATGAACCCTTTGCGCACCTCTATCGCCCCTCCCATGCAGATTACACCTACCAAGTGAAGTACGGCGTTCGCAACTGGCAGGGCGGGGGGCGCAGTAGCGCGCGCGAAACGGTCGGACGCGTGGCAGGTGGGGCAATTGCCAAAAAGGTGTTGCGAACCCTGTGGAATGTTGAGGTGCTGGCTTGGGTCGAGCAGATCCACACCCTTCGCGCCGAGATCGATCCGCGCACCGTCACGCTGGAGCAGGTAGAAAGCAATCCTGTGCGGTGTCCGCATCCCGAGATCGCACAGGCAATGATTCAGCATATCGAAGCCATTCGCAAGGCGGGCGATTCGTTCGGAGGGATTGTGCGCTGTGTAGCACGCAATGTACCGCCCGGCTGGGGAAGCCCCGTGTTCGACAAACTTGAGGCGGATCTGGCGAAGGCGGTAATGAGCATCCCCGCGACTAAGGGGTTTGAGATCGGTTCGGGGTTCGGTGGGGTGCTCATGAAAGGCAGTGAAAATAACGATGCGTTCTATACCGATGAGCGCGGTCGCATCCGAACGCGTACCAACTTCTCTGGGGGGGTACAAGGCGGAATCAGCAACGGGGAGCTGATTGACATTCGCGTTGCGTTCAAACCGACAGCAACCATCTTCCAGCCCCAACAGACTGTGGACGAACGTGGCAATCCTGCGGAGCTTAAAGCGCGTGGGCGCCACGATCCATGTGTGGTACCGCGTGCTGTGCCCATCGTCGAGGCGATGGTGGCTCTGGTGCTGGTCGATCACGCCCTACGACATCGTGGGCAGTGCGGCGGCTAACCCAGCTTGCCAATTGCCGATTCGACGGCTTGACGAATGGCGCCCGAACACATCAGAGTGCGTACCGCTTCAACATCGGGCGTGAGGAGACGGTCTGTCTCCAGCGGGGGCACGACGGTGCGTATTGCAGACAGGGCAGATTTGACCCCCGGACCTGGCTCCAAAGGTTTGTGGAACTCCAAAGCCTGTGCGGCGACCACAAACTCGATAGCGAGAACCCATCGCGCGTTCTCCAATATCATACGCGCCTGACGCGCTGCGGTCGCACCCATCGAGACATGATCCTCTTGATTTGCGCTGGTGGGGATGGAGTCGACCGAGGCGGGATGCGCCAGCACCTTGTTCTCGGAGACAAGGCTTGCCGCGGTGTATTGCGATATCATCAGCCCTGAGTTAAGCCCCCCTTCTCGCGCCAGAAAAGCGGGCAGACCCGATAGTGCAGGGTCTAACAGATACTCGATGCGCCGCTCGCTGATATTAGCCAGTTCCGCAATCGCGATCTTGGCGTAATCCATCGCCAACGCCACTGGCTGACCGTGGAAGTTACCTGCCGAGATGACCGCCTCCTCCACGAAGACCAATGGGTTATCCGTAACGCTGTTGATTTCGCGCTCGACCACCGTCTTGCAGTGGTGAAGGGCATCTCGAGAAGCACCGTGTACCTGCGGAATACAGCGTAAAGAGTAGGCGTCTTGAACCTTGTCGCAGTGTTCGTGGGACTTGTGGATGGGGCTGTTCACGCCAAGCTTGCGGAAGTTCTCGGAAACGATGATGGCTCCCGGATGGGGGCGCACGGCGACCACGCGGGGGTCAAACGGCTTGAGACTACCTTTGAGCGCCTCGAGGCTCATCGCGCCTGCTATATCGGCTAAGGTGCATAGTTCGATGGCGTCATATAGGGTGAGGGCGCCGATGGCGGTCATCGCTTGCGTGCCATTGATGAGCGCCAGCCCCTCCTTCACCTCCAGCTCAATCGGTTCCAGACCCGCCATCCGCATCGCCTGCCCCCCAGACATCACTGTACCGTTGTATTCGGCGGTGCCCTCCCCTATCATAGGTAGACACATATGTGCCAGCGGTGCCAAGTCGCCACTGGCACCAACTGAACCTTGCGACGGCACGATAGGGTGAACCCACCGATTGAGCATCTCGATTAACAACTGGATGACCGCCTCTCGCACTCCGCTGTAGCCGAGCGCAAGGCTATGGGCACGCAATAGCATCATGGCGCGTACCACCTCCGTCGGGAGCGGCTCACCCACGCCAATCGCATGGGAGAGCAGAAGGTTCCGCTGAAGCAGACCCGTGTTGTCCGGACTGATTCGTACCTGAGCCAACTTCCCGAAACCTGTGGTGACTCCATAAACTACCCGACCCTCACGAAGGAGACGCTCAATATAAGCACGGCTCCGACGCACGCGCTCCACCGACTCCGAATCCAACCCCACAGGCTGACCATATCGTGCGACCCGAACCACATCGTCCAAGCATAGTTCCCGACCGACCCGAACCGCTTCGTCCTGCATAGCGAATAGGATACCCACCTACAGCTCACCGTCGCCGCCGCCCGGAAGCCCCCGCCTTCAGGCGCGGGGAGGAAGGGCGGCTTCCATCCTTCCA
>PSLB01000181.1:0-3456 GCA_040289385.1 Armatimonadota bacterium | reverse complement strand
CCTATCGTGCCGGCCCGCGCAAGCGGGTTAGGTGCAAGCCCCTAGCTTTAGCTATGGGGTAGTTGACCGACGGGCACGCACGCACCGTCAAGGGACGGCTCGCCGATCCGCCGAACAATACCGTCCAGACTTGGGACAGTAAGACGGCACGCCTGTACTATGTCGGCGAAGAGGGCCCCTACCGCAATCAATTCAATCTGTGGGGCATCGCGGCAAAGCGTGCCGATGGCACATGGTGCCGAAACTGTCCAAACCGCAACGATCCCGGAAACTGCAATTAGCCTGCTCTTTTGAGGTTAAACACGCGCCCTCTCCGAGCAGGAATCGGTATTGTTGAACCGAATCGGCTCTGACGATGAGGGTTTCGGAATCGGTTCACTCAGAGCGTGCGCTTGTGCGTGTCGGGCGCACGCTTTTTGCAGGGACGCTCTTTACTGCGCTGACCTCCTTCATCGTCGCTTCTGCTGAGCTGATCGCTCAGACGATCCAGATTGGCATGATGCAGTTGCCCCCTGTGGTGATTGCACTTCTTTTTGTGCTGATTTTGGTCAATCGCGGATTGGGGCGGGTACGCCAGCAGCGGGCGTTCACACCTGCTGAAATGGCGGTCATCTTCGTGATGATGCTGTTCGGGGCGATGTTAGCCTCGCGTGGGCTCATTGAACGTCTTCTGCCCACTCAGGTAGGCGTGAGCTACTTCGCAGAGGGTAACCGCTGGGAGAGCCTCTACTTTCCCCATACCCGTCCCGAAGTGGTGCCATGGGACCCCGACACACCCCAACCTGAACCGCTGGTCAAAAGCTTCTATCAGCGACTCCCCTATGGGCAATCGATTCCTTGGGCGCCGTGGCTTGCCTCCACAGGGCGCTGGCTGGTGCTGATTGGGGCGGTCTTCTTTGCGTTCCTCTGTATCAGTGTGCTTTTGCGCAAGCAGTGGGTCGAGAACGAGCGGTTGGCGTTCCCGCTGGTTCAGCTCCCGATGGAGCTGATGCGCGAGGGCGACTTCTTCCGTAATCGGGCATTCTGGTTCGGAACCCTTCTCCCTTTGCTTGTCTTCACCCTTAACGGCTTACACCGCAACATCCCCACCATGCCCGAAATTCCGCTGAACCTCCCGCTGAAACCCTTCTTTGTGAACCCGCCTTATGATCAAGTGACCTTCTTCAGCATCTACCTCTCCTTTGCAGCGGTGGGGTTCTTCTTCCTCATCCCGACGGAACTGCTGTTCAGCTTCTGGTTTTTCTATCTGTTGAGCAAAGCGCTGGAGATTATGGGGCTGGGGTTGGGGTTCGATACCTCCGCCAAGCATGCAGCGACAGCAGGCTTCGTGAAGTGGCTCTGTTCGGGAGCGTTCTTCGGGGTGGCGTTCTCCATCTTATATTCGGCACGCCACCATTTGCGCTATATTGGGCAGGTCGTGATGGGCAACGCCCCCCCACAAGGGAGTGAACTCCTCTCCTATCGGGTCGCCTTCTGGGGGTTGATTGCGTCGTTTGTAGTGATTGTCGCTTGGTCTGCTTGGATGGGGTTAGACTGGTGGGTCGCTGGGATTGTGTTCACCATCTACCTGTTGGTTCAGGGGCTGGTGATGGCACGCTGTACTGCGGAAGGGGGGCTTCTCATCACCGAAGGCTGTTTCACTCCGATGGATGTGATTACGATGGAGAAGTATTCGTTGTTGAGCCCGCGCAATCTAACGGCGATGGCATTCCTAGACGCGATGCTGTTTCGCGACCTACGAGGTATCCCGATTACGGGCTATCTGGACGCACAGAAGCTGTCGGGCGAGTTGCATTTGCATCGGCGTACCCTTTTGCTGACGCTTGTGGGAGGCATTCTGTTAGCGATTGGGGTCGCCTTTGTGTTTCAGCTGTGGCTTCCGTACGAGTATGGAGCGTTGAATCTGTATGGTTATGTGTATCAGCCCCAGCCGATACAGTTCTTCCAAGAGAATGCGCCGTTTATGGGCGGTGGCGGTGCGGAGACACCTGTGCCCGCATTTCGTCCCCTCTTTTTCGGGCTGGGCTTGGTTGTCACGCTTCTATTGGCGTGGGCACGCGCCGTGTGGGTCGGCTTCCCCTTCCATCCGTTGGGCTTTGCGATGAGTGCGACTTGGGGGGTGGTCATTCTTTGGTTCTCGATGTTGGTGGCATGGCTCATCAAGGTGCCTCTCTTGCGTTACGGGGGGATGGCACTCTATCGGCGGGCACGCCCCTTCTTCTTGGGGATGATCTTCGGCGAGTTTTTCTCCGCAGCGGTGTGGGCGTTGCTGGCACTTCTGTTTCAGGTGGAGACGCCGAACTATCCTTGGCCGTAGCGCAGAGGCACTTTGTAGTGCTAGAGAAGGCAGAAGGGCGGCGTTATAAGATGGAGGCGTTGCGCGATTCGCTCGGACACTCAGGCGTCTGGTCCAGGCCTGTAGGAGGCCAAGTCAATTGTACCCCAGTATCTTATTTAGGGGATTGGAGGGAGTTCTCGAACACAAAAAAGCGCGACCCTGAACAGAATACCTCCTATAATCAAAACAAGCCATAGACAAGTCACAATCGCTAGTCTCCACCTCCAGCGAGTGAAATAGCCCATACGCTCGCGCAGCCAGCGTTGGCAAAAACACCCTGTGTGCTACATAGCCCACGCCACCAGCAGACCCTTCCCAAATGAAAGCCAAAAGGGGCCTCCACGCTCCCATTCAACCTGAGATGCGCTAAAAAGTACAAGACAAGCCCCTAGAAGCGGTAGATAATCAATAACGCGAAGCCACCAACGAAGTGTGCTATAAGACGACCGGGATGCCATTCTCATACCTCAGGGTAACAAATGGTAATTATGGTAAGAAAGAAGCCGCTCATAACCACCTGGTGGTCCTGATGGGGGTGGGAGTGGTGGGAGTACCTCTATCCACCTTACAATCGATTTACCCAGCCCCCTTCCAACCGCCCCTCCAACTGTTTCACCGACTTTTTTCCCGATCACTTCATCTCCACGAAAGAGCCGACACACGCCTAAGGTGGCGCCGCCACCTACTGGAAGCATAATAGCACCTCCGATGGCACCTTCAAGAGTTCCCTTGGCAACTTCTCCCCAATTAACTCCCGGCTTGGGATCGGTTGCCTCTGCAAGGAGGGACGCCCCAAACCCTATCAGCGCTCCCGTAGCTGTTCCCATTAGGATTGCAGCCACCAGTGCCGGTATCCCTCCACTCGGATCCACCATCTGCAGGGGATCATTCAAGCAATACCCATACCCATTCAGCGTCCTCGGCAGATAAATAGATCCCAGCCACGGGTCTAACTGCAAAAAAACCTCCCCACTGTCGGGTCATATCAGCGCACACACACCTTCTGCAACCCACCTGCCAACGGCTCGTTCCGATAACCCCAAGCACCGTTCCAGTCGAAATCTCCTACATAAAAACAAGTACCGATACGCCAGCCCCCCACGCACCGCACCCACACG
>PSLB01000180.1:0-3500 GCA_040289385.1 Armatimonadota bacterium | reverse complement strand
CCGTCGCCGGGAGTGGACCGGAGACGTTAAACGCCCGTGGACGGGGTGTAAGTCCGGCTTTAGGGTCGGCGGTCCCGGATGAAGCGGGAAGCCGGCAGCAGGCAACTGCGTCAGGCCGGCGCCCTCGCCTGGGCGGGTGTCGAGAACAGGTTTCTATGTTCTCGGCAACAGTAGAATCAGAGTTCGGAGGTAACCAAAATGAGAGGATGGATGGTCATATGGCTCGGATGTGTGTTCAGCTTAGTCTGGGCACAGTTTCAGAATGGTGATAGTTCGGAAACCAGTTTCCTTGCTAACCTCGTTGCGCCGTGGCGCAGCGGTCAGCTTTGGACTCCCTCCACCTACGATTCTCATACAAGTATGGGTCCCCTGTACGCTGTCGATTTCAATCGCGCCTCTGGCACGCGCTCCACATGCCCCTACACCCCCGGCTGGATAGAGGACTGCAACGAGGTGTTGGTCGCCTCGCACAGCGGGCGTGCCTACACGCGTGCCCAGAGCGGCTGTACGGGCTATGGCAACTACGCCGTGGTTGTCAGTTCAGTGCGAGTTTCAGGCACAAGTAGCACCTATCTGGCGACAATCTACGCGCATCTGAACTACTTCCTTGTAGCGAACAATACGACCGTCTCCGCAGGGCAACCCCTTGCACGGCTCGGCAGTACGGGCAACTCCTCGGGACCCCATCTGCACTATGAGATTCGCGAGGTCACCGTGTCGGGCTCTACCCTGACCTTAGGGACGCGGCGGCAAGTCCTCAATAATCCTGCCATTCGGCTTAGCGGACAGCCGTTGACCGTGGATTTAGGCTGTCGTGTGAACGGGTTAGGATACGTAGGTCGGCCGATAACAGGCACGGCAATGGTGGGAAGCATCCCCTCTAACATCGCAGGTCCGTGTGCCCCGTATAGTTGTGGAGGGCTTCTCCGCGATGTGCCCGAAACCGAGCCTGGGCGTTGTCTGGAGGACACGCTCCCTGATGTTATCGTTATCTACCTGACCGACGTCGATGGCGATGGGGTTGTGGACGAATCCGACCTGCTTCGAGTACTTCACGAGTGGGGTTGCACAGGAGAGTGTTCAGCCGATGTCAACGGCGACGGGATTGTAGACGAAACCGACTTGATCTGGGTACTCAACGATCTTGGGCAATCTGGGTAATTCCAAGTCAGTGAGCCAGCCGTTCGAGGTACAATAGACTCGGGATGGCACGCGTCACGATTATCGGGGGTGGCTTTGCGGGCGTGGAAGCCGCATGGGCGGTGGCGCGTATGGGAATTGCAGTACGCCTATACGAGATGCGTCCGCGCAAAAGCACCCCCGCCCACAAAACAGGCTGGCTGGCGGAACTGGTCTGCTCCAACTCTTTTAAGTCGCTTTCGCCGACTACTCCATCGGGTCAGCTCAAGTGGGAGATGGAGCGTTTAGGCTCGCTGGTCATCCCTACTGCACGCGAGTTTGCCGTGCCTGCAGGTGAAGCGCTTGCTGTGGACCGGGAGCCGTTCGCTCAGGCGATTACTGCCCGCATCGAACTGCATCCCCTTATCGAGGTCGTTCACGAGGAGGTCACGGAAATCCTCCCGGATCGCCCGCTGATTATCGCCACAGGACCGCTTACCTCCGATGCCTTATCGCACGAGATCGCCATGCTGACAGGAAGCAAGCACCTCTACTTCTACGATGCTGTCTCGCCGATTGTCGATGCCAGCACAATTAACTACGAGCGGGTCTTTTTCGGCAGTCGGCGCGATAAGGGCGAACCCGCCTACATCAACTGTCCCTTTACGAAGCAGGAATATGAATGCTTCTGGGAAGCGCTCGCGAACGCCGAGCAGGTGCCCCTACACGATTTCGAGAACCCGCGCTTTTTCGAAGGATGCGTGCCATTGGAAGAGCTCGCTCGGCGAGGCAAAGACACCTTGCGCTACGGACCGCTGAAGCCTGCTGGGCTGGTAGACCCGCGAACAGGCAAACACCCCTATGCGGTCCTCCAACTGCGCCCAGAGAATAACGAACGCACCCTCTATAGCCTTGTGGCATGCCAAACACGCCTCAAGTGGAGTGAACAGAAGCGTGTCTTTCGATTAGTGCCCGGACTGGAGAACGCAGAATTTGTGCGGTACGGCGTGGTTCATCGTAACACCTACGTGGATTCTCCGCGTCTCCTGCGCCCGACCCTGCAATGCTGCGAAGACAGTCGGCTCTTTTTCGCAGGGCAACTGGTGGGAGTCGAGGGCTATATCGAGTCCGCTGCATCAGGAATAATCGCAGGTATCGACGCTGCGCGCCTTGTACAGGGTAAGCCTGCTGTCGCCCCGCCTCCTGAAACGGTCATCGGCTCGCTCTTGCACTATATCAGCAACTACCCTCATCCCGACTTTCCCCCGATGAACGCCAACTGGGGGCTTCTGCCCGACCCTCCCGATGCGCCGAAAGATCGGGAACAGCGTCGTGCGGTGAAGCTCCAACGCGCCCGCGAAGCGATGGAAGTCTTTGCAAAACAGGTGGGAATTTAACCTCTTCTGAATGCTACTCCAGAGCCAAGAATTGTCATCAGGCGTGAGCTGTTATGCATCTGCACCGATACATCTCCATAGATGTAAAAAAAAACCCACTGTTTTGCTCAGTGAATGTCAACAACCTTTACCAACTTATTATTATTGTGAACATCTATCCACCATATAGTCGGATACCCCGAATCGGTCAAAACAAACAGACCTGCACGCGAGTACCGATTGCGTCCCGCATCATCATACTCCGCTTCTACTGCCACCCCATCGATGCCTGGCTCGTTCTGGCAACACCCCTCTTGGCGACGCACACGCCCCCACGCATCGTAAGTGTAGCTCCAACGCCCCACGCCATCTTCCACCCACACCCGACGGTTCTCACCGTCCCAGCCCAGCCGCACATCCGCACTGCATGGATAGTCTATCTCACGCAACCGACCCCAGTCTTCGTAAGTGTAAGTGGTCACCTCGGTACCCGCAGACGCCTGTACCTCACGCCGAACCCGCCAGCCCGCTCCGCCATAGTCCAACACACCTTATTACCAATCAGAGGCACGCAGCACCAAACAATACTTGAGCCCATCCTGTGCCGTCTCCGCCACCAGTGGATTGCTGTCAGATGCCAAACGCTTCACGCTGGGACGCCCCGCTGAATACTCTATTGCAGATAAAGCCTCTAACAGCATATTTATCGAAGCAAAACGAACTTCGCTCACGCTCTTCAACCGCTCCACTGCCTCCAAGATGGCAGGTACAGCCTGTGAGCTTTGATCAATCAACGCCTGCACCAGGTAGTCCTCTGATGCCCGAACAACTTTCCGACTCGCAATCTGCTCGATCAACCAAGCCACACGCTGACCCGCAGGAACCTTTGCCAAGTGGGCGCGCAAGGCACTCACAGGATCGCGCCCATAGTCTATCCCATTCAGCACCTCAAAAGCGTTGCGCACTCCATGAGCGTACGCTTCCCCTGCCATCTCCACCAGATGG
>PSLB01000179.1:0-3517 GCA_040289385.1 Armatimonadota bacterium | reverse complement strand
TGAGCGGGCAGGCCGAATCGCTCCCGGATGTCGTAGTAGACGAGCTTTTGGAGTCGAATCTTGTTGGCTGTCCGCTCCTGGAAGGCGACTTCGGCGATAGCGTTGCAGGCCGCGTTGAAGCGCTCCATCGTTTCCAGGAGTGCGGCGTGTTGCTCATCAGTCGGTTGGAGTTTGACCGTCAGCGTCAGGTTCATGCCTCTATTATACCACAGATCGCTCAATGGGGTCAATGGAAGGAGGGAAGCCGCCCTTCCTCCCCACGCCTGAAGGCGGGGGCTTCCAGGCGGCATGAGGAGTGGTGATGCGACGCGGATGGACGATAGCAGAGATTCTAGTGGTGTTGGTGATTATTGCGCTTCTGGTGGTGTTGCTGTTGCCAGTGGTTTATAACAGTTTGCGACGATCGAAGGAGGTACCGTGTACGGCGCAGATGCGTCAGATTTATGTGGCGTGGCGTACTTATTACGATGACTACAAGGAAGTTCCCTCGTTGGTAGCCCTCTACCAGCAAGCCCAGCAGGTTTTTGTGTGCCCTCTGGACTCGTATGAGCGGGGAGCGAACCCCGTAGTGCGTTCTTTAACAGGGCACAAGGGCAGTTATTATTACTTAGATACGAGCGGAGTAATCAACGAGATGGATCGGATGTTTATGAAAGCCTTAGAAAGTGTCGACATGAATCACGGGATTGTGGCGTGCGTTTTACATGGAGAGGTAGTTCCGGAGTATGAGACGCCCCTTATTCGGCATAAGGGGGTGGTTTTGCGTCTGCGTCGTGATGTGAGTATTCAGCGTGCGCGCCGAACGGCCTACTGTGGGGAACATAGGCGCGGACGCTGTCTGTGGGATCTGATGACCGATGATCGCACCTCGCCGAAGCGTCAGGACTACTGTCACTCGGAGGGACTCCTCCCATGCGACTAAAAGCAAGTTGCTACCCGCGTGGCGCGCGAGCTACTGCGTGATACCGTACGCCAAGTTGCTGTGCGAACGCTCGACAGAAACGCATATTGCTGGTAGCGCATGCGCGATCGGAACCACGCATCCCAACATTCTGTAGGGATGGGATAGGTCGGTGGTTCTGGTTGAGCGTTTATCTGGGTGCGTCGGTTTCGGGCTTACTGTTAGCAGGGCGAGTGCGCATCTGCGCCCAGGTACGCAGTTCGTCGATCTCTTCTCGCATCATTACGGAGAGCGGGATGGTGCTTCGAATCTCGTGCAGAAGGTCTTCGGTGGTTAAGTCGCGTCCTGAGTCGAAGGCAGTGAACAGTGCGCCGATGACCACCTGCTCAATCTCTGCGCCAGAGAAGCCCTCGGTTGCCTCTGCCAGCGTTGGGAGATCGAACTGGGCGGGGTCGCGTTTGCGCTTGCGCAGGTGGATCGCAAAAATCTGTTCTCGTTCGGGATGGGTGGGCAGGTCGATGAAGAAGATTTCATCGAAGCGTCCCTTGCGCAGTAGTTCAGGTGGGAGGGCGGACACATCGTTGGCGGTGGCCACCACGAACACGGGCTTGCGCTTCTCTTGGAGCCAAGTGAGGAAGGTGGAGAAGACACGTGCGGTGGTTCCTGAGTCGGAGAGTCCCGAGCTTTGCACGCCTGCAAAGCCCTTTTCCAGCTCGTCGATCCAGAGGATGCAGGGCGCCACCGCCTCAGCGGTTCGGATAGCGGTGCGCATATTCGCTTCGGAGGCACCGACCAAGCTCCCGAACACACGCCCCACATCCAGGCGCAGCATCGGCAGGTTCCATAGGCTGGCGATGGCTTTTGCGCTCAGGCTTTTGCCTGTGCCCTGAACGCCCAGCAGGAGTACGCCTTTTGGAGCAGGCAAGCCGAACTCGCGCGCTTGCTGGCTGAAGGCGCGCCGACGCTTGCGAAGCCACTCCTTGAGCAAATCTAACCCCCCCACATCGGCGAGTGTCTCCTGCGGGATGTAATATTCCAGTACGCCCGACTTGCGCACAATCTGTTGTTTCTCGCTCAAGAGGGCATCGACTGCGAGTTTGCCATGTTGAACCAGCGAGCGGGCACACACATTCTCCAGCTCGTCCATCGTCAGCCCCTGCGCTGCTTGAACCAGCTCGTCGAGCTCCTGTGCGCTCACCGCCACCGTCGGCACATGGAGCAGGATCTCGCGCAGTCGTTGGGCAATTTCGGCGCGCGTGGGCAAGGGCATCTCCAGCACGGTCATCTCCTTCTCCAGCTCAGGCGGGAGTTTGAGCAGGGGTGCGGAGAGGATGAGCGTCCGCCCAGAGCTGTGTAGGCGTGGTGCCAGGTCGCGCAGAAGGCGCACCACGCGCGCATCGTGCAGAAACGGGTGGAAGTCGCGCAAAACATAGATTGCCTCCTGCTCGTGGCGGAACAGGTTTACCAGTGCTTCGATTTCGGGGGCGAGTTTGGTGCGTGTGGGCTCTTCGGAACTGGTTGTGAGCGGGGGCTCGTACCCGCGAGTCAAGCTCCAGAGATAGAATCGCTTGCGCAGATCGTGCGCCAGCAAGCGCAACATCTCCTCTGCTCGACGCTCCTCATGGGTCAGCAGGTAGAGCAGGGGATATCGCGCCTGAATTAGGAACGCCAGCTCCTGCTCAAAGGTCGGCTCCACGCATGGAGGATACCCCATCAGTTGCGTTGCACATATTCCTGCCAGCGCGCAGGGTCAAACGGACGAACCTCGCTGGAGGGGGTTGCATTCTGAAGAACTTCCTCGATAAGGCGCAGACGCTCGAGAGTGTCCTGAATCTCCAGAAGATATTGCCGGAAGGGCAGCGGCGCCTGCAAAGTACCTGCCAACACGAACGAGAAGGCGACAGGGTCCTCGGGGAGACGAATATCGTTAACTTGAACCCCCATCGGCTCGAGAACCGCTCTCAAGAACTCCAGAAACTGCACACGAAGCGATTCTGTACAGGCACGCAGAACCTCCCAATTGGTCTCCGAGTCGTGCCAGGAGATGATTTCCGCCTGCAGATAGGGGGTCTCCCCACGAATAAGGTGCCGAATTCGGAACCGCTCCTCACCCGTAGCCAACAGTTGGAACCGTCCGTCGCTTAGGCGTCGGAGCCGACCGATGCGTGCCAGTGTGCCCACCTCATAAATCTCAGGCTCTGTATCGCCCACCTCCTGCCCTTCACGGATAAGCGCTACGCCAAACGGGGAGTCGTGTTCCAGACAGTAAAGCACCAGCTCGCGATAGCGGGGATCACACACGTGGAGCGGGATAGCCGTGTACGGGAACAGCACCGTCTCCAGCGGGAACAACGGGACAATCCGACTCTGCTCGTCCACAATAACCACCTCTCATAAAGATACCTCAAAGGGGGTGCTTTTGTGTGAATGCCCAATAATCATGCGCAGGTTGGCGGAAAAAACCACCAAATTGCTGGAGAGACCCCCAAAAAATGGCAGGAGATTCCCAGCATGTTATGTATCATACCTCTACCCTATACAGGGTTCGCAACTGCTGGACGTCCCATAGACAACGGTGGTTGCTTGTGGTATCATATATTCTTGTGGTATAATATA
>PSLB01000178.1:0-3518 GCA_040289385.1 Armatimonadota bacterium | reverse complement strand
GGCTTCTGCGTAGGAAGTCAGCTTTCACCTCCTGTGGGGAGATATTCGCTACAGGCGTGGCGATTCCGGCTTCTTCCTCTGAGATATCACGAAGCAGGCGCGCGCCATGTTCTACGAAAATTGGGCGTTCTATCTCTGCGGGCAAAGGATACTCTTGCGCAAACAAGCGCCACTCGTCCGCCAGGGTGAGGCGCGTGTCAGCCTCTTCGCTCGATTCGGTGGCGACAACCGAACTGGCGTTCCACGCACGGGGCAGGCGCATATCCAGATGGTAGTGGAGCGCTTGTGCCCGCAGTTCGCGAATGAGGGCGCCATCGATTCCACTGCGCTGTTCGGGCAGGATGTTATAGATTCGCTGGCGTACAATCGAGCCATCCAAAGCGATTGACTGGGCGCGCTCGGCAATCGCCTCGTTGATTTCCGCCTGAGTGAGTTCACGGGCGTCGATGGGCACGAGATCGAGCACATTGCGGGTGCGCACAGCCACAAATTCCGCATGGCGCGTTTCGGTGTCATAGAGAATGAACCCCTTCGGCTTGCCTGCTTCTTCCCAGATATTATTGCTGGTGAACTCGGTCGCTCCCGCATAGTAGGCATTCGGAGCCACCTGAGCGTAGAGATGATGATCGCCGAGAGCAATATAGTCCCAAGCCTCCTTGACGATAGCCGAGCGTGCGATCGGGTTCTGTATGGTGAACTGAGCCACTCCTTCCAAGATTCCGTGCAACAGCAAGAGATTAACGCGCGCGTGCGGGTCGGGTTCCAGAATCCGACGCTCAATCTCGGTGACCCCGCGCGAGGGTATACAGGTCGCACTCACCCCGAGTGCGCTCAGCGGAACCACCTCGATGTCCCTGTGTACCACCTGCACCCCTGGCAGATGACTAAAAAGCACCAGGATACACATGCTCTCTGCTGAGCGCGGGGTCTCGTGATTGCCTGCGATGATGATTAGGGGCGCTCCACGCCGACGCTCCTGAAACTGCTTAAGCGTCTGGTAGGCATTCAATAGGCTCGTGTTCGAGGGGCGCACCGTGTGGAACAGGTCGCCCGTAATCAGCACCACATCAGGCTCGCGTTTGAGCGCTTTTTTGAGGGCATCGCGAAAGGCGTGCATCACATCCGCCTCGCGTTGGTTCTGACCATGCGCGTTGACTTTACTGTAGGCGCGATAGCCTAAGTGGACATCACTCAGATGCGCGATTCGCATGGCTCGCCTCTCTAAGGTAGCGGGAAGTGGAACTGGGATCGGGGTCTGCATCCGCTGTGGGGTCGATTCCGCGCAGCATCATCCCGTGCCCACGGGAGAGAGGCACTGCTTCCAAAGGAACGTCGGTCGGATCCCGCATCTGAACCAATAAGGTGGTGCGTGTCTCCGTCGTGCGATTGATACCAGATCCGTGAATAGTCAGGTAGTTGAACACGACAACATCCCCTGCCTGCACAGGGACTGGAACCGCCGACTCAAGGGGATATTGGGCAATCGGCAAGTGCCACCCGCCTTCAGGCAGATGCGGAAGCGGTCCCAGCTTATGGCTCTTTGGTACAACGCAGAGGCAGCCGCGTTCTACTGGCGTATCCTCAAAGAAGAAGACAGCCGCCAGCATCGTGTGCTTGGTATGGGGGAAGTAGGGATAGTCCTGATGAAGGGGGGATGGAGCGCCCTGTTCGGGGGGCTTGATAAAGAGCTTGGGGTGGTGCAGGTGCACATTTGGCACGATGAGATCGGCGATACGGTCGGTCAAGCGCGGGTCGCAGATAAGTCGGGTGAATGCTCCACTATGAAACTGTACATTGTGGCAGTGCAGGAGCTTGGGCGAGATATCCGAAAGCGCGCGACTACTGCCCCATGCGGCGTTGAGTCGGTCCTCGCCTCCGCGTGTTTCAGCGAGACGCCGAATGAGCGCGTGCGCCTCCTCGCGATAATCGCGTGCCTCCTCCCGAGTCAGCACCTGCGGAACATGCAGGTAGCCATTCTCGTGATAGAACGCCATCTGTTCCGAACTTAGACAGAAGCCGTCAGCCATAGCAAGATATGAGTTCTGTAATGTAGCCCTAACTCCTGCTGTTCTGTCCATCCAGAACGGTTTAGAATTCCTAAGACGCTGGGGCATGGGGTATCATGGAAATGCATGGAGGCGGGCGTTGACACGCGACCAGCTGGTACGGATGGAGAACGATGTGGTGCGGGCTCTGGTTCGCGCTTTAGAAATGGCGCATCCCCACCTGGAAGGACATAGTGAGCGCGTGGCGACTTATGCGGTCGCTATCGGATGTGAAATGGGGCTGAGCAAACCCACGCTACGCCTGCTCCGCATCGCTGGTGCTTTGCACGATATTGGCATGCTCGCCCTGCCGTCGGAGCTATTGGTCAAGGCTAACCCGACACCCGAAGAGTGGGAACAGATCCAAAGCCACCCTGTGCTGAGCATACAACTGATTCGCAAGATTCATCGCTTCAAAGAGGCGATTGCGTGGGTAGAGTGCCACCACGAGCGTTGGGATGGGTGCGGTTATCCCCATGGCTGGCGTGAAGAGCAAATCCCACTGCCTGCACGCATTCTCGCAGTAGCGGAAGCCTTCGACGGCATGCGAACCACGATGCCCTATCGCCCCGCCATCTCCGAGCAACACGCCATCGAGAACCTCCACCATGCCAGTGGGAGCCAGTTCGACCCGCGTGTTGTCAAAGCATTCCTCAAGGTTCAACCTGTCATCCAGCCTGTTGGCAGGGAATAGCCCTGTTCTGTCGGTGCAAAAGCAGGATTCTATCTCGCGAACGAGTATTTTTTATTTGCAGTGAGGTACCTGAGATGTTGGTTGTGTCTCGTGTTCTCTGGATTGCGGGGCTGCTGGCTCTGGTGGTCGTACTAGCTCTGATAGTGAATCCGCGTGCTCAGGCACCCCAACGCAGCTCACAATCCGCGCCCCTAAACAGTTCCGCTCCGTCCGAATCCCCCTTTATATGGCGGATATGTTCAGCGGAGAGAGCGATTATCAGGTAGTGGAGGCACTTTTCCTAGTGAAGGGCAGGCGATTTGGAATGGAAATTCTTTATTGTAACGTCCAAGCCAAAGGGGACACCTAACCCACTTGCCTTCTTGCAGAATGCTCCACCGCAAACCCACATCGGTCAGATGGTACGCAAGGCGCACGCCACTTACTTAACCGCATTACGCGAGGATAGGAACTTTGTCGGCTTCCAAGAGACGCGCACCCGCACAATACGCGGGCATGGAATCCAAGCTCTCCGTTCAGACTACACACGCAAAATTGCGCATCCTATCGACTTTTTGAGCATGCCGTTGTAGGGGTTCCTGATTACGGTGCCCTTGTCGCAAACCGAGATTGTGCTTATCAACGCCTACTGCCCGCCAGGCTCTTTCAAAGACTACGAGAAGGTCCATGAGCAGGTCAACTACCCCACGGCTAAAGCCGGGGGCTTGCACCCAGCCCACGGAAGCGGGCTGGCACGATAGGCCGGTTGACGACGGCCCACCAGCGGCAGGCATGCCACA
>PSLB01000177.1:0-3534 GCA_040289385.1 Armatimonadota bacterium | reverse complement strand
TGTCCGCATGCTCGCATTATACCACATGATGATGGAAGGGAGGGAGCGCCGCCTCCTCCCCAGGGCCCAAGCCCAGGGCTCCCGGCGGCGCGTCCAAGAGGTGGATGCCTTCCGAAACCCGAATCTCTGGCGCACTGTGTCCCTCTTCCAGAGATCGCTAACGGTGTAGGCAGGATCCAGCATGATGCTTCCCACAACCGTATCACCGAACGGACCGATCCAAGCATTGTCGATGTGTAGCGGTTGGCTCGGATTGGGTTGGGAGACAGGGGTGTCGCCCTCCCACCACTGAGCCATGGCAGGGGATACGCTGTACGACTGTCCGTAAAGCGTGGTCTCTATAGCCAGTTGGGAAAGGGTTTGACGCGACTTGTCTATCCAGACGGCAAAGATCTCTCGGTGGACGCGGTCTTGCGCGGGGTTATAGGCACGGAACACAAACTCGGTGTCATACTAGGTCAGCTAGCGATGATAAGCAAGGCTCCTTCGGAGCAGCGCCAGCCCACTAATCTCCTCTACTCTACAGGCAGGCTGATGACTTGTGGCAAGGCAGGGATCGCTCCCACCATCAGCCCGCACAGCCCCATAACCATTCGCACGGCCTTCCTTCGCGTTGTTCCTATCCCCCTTTGAGGGGGATTACTGACCCCTCGAGCTCTAAGCGAGGACAAGTATATTATGGCACATTGCTTCAACTGGTTGTGTGGGCTGTTTATCATGGTGTTGTGGACCTCTTTGTTTCTCCCAGTAGCTGATACGGGGTACGTTTTACGCCGCTCAGCGGGTATTATTATGTGCCGATGGAAAAACAAGGGAGGTTTTCAGATGAGACAGAAACAGGCGAGTAGTTTTAGTGTGGGGCACCGTGTGCCTATCCGCTGGGGTCTCGGTATCGTCTTATGGCTATGGAGCAGTGTGCGTACCTTTGCAGCGGAAACGGTGGAGTTGCCCCCCTTTGGGTCTCAAGAATATCTGATTTTAGCGATTGTTTTAGGCATGGCGTTTGTTGCGCTTGGCTACGGTTTGTATTTAATGCGCTGGACCCTGTCTCAAGAGAGCGGCACCCCACGCATGCATGAGGTCGCTAAAGCGATTCAGGACGGGGCAAACGCTTACCTGAAACGCCAGATAGGCACGATGATCTGGTTCGTGCTGGCGATTACGGTGGGGCTTTTCGTGCTTTACCGCCCCGTTTATGAACGCGTCTATCCGGGCGAAGGGCTGACCTTAGCCGTCGGGATTGCGGTCGCCTTCTTTCTGGGCGTGTTCGCCTCTTATGGCGCGGGCTATGTTGGCATGTATATGGCGGTTCGCGGTAACCTGCGCACGGCGGCAAAAGCCCTCACCACCTTTAAGGGCGCTTTGGAGACCGCTTTTCGCGCCGGTTCGGTCAGTGGAATGTTTACCGTCGGTTTGGGGTTGCTCGGCGCGACGATCATCTTCCTGCTCTTTCGCGAGAAGGCGATGTTTGTATTGGTCGGCTTTGGGTTTGGTGGCTCGCTTGCGGCGCTGTTTATGCGCGTGGGCGGGGGAATCTACACCAAAGGCGCCGATGTGGGAGCAGACCTCGTGGGCAAGGTAGAAGCCGGTATCCCCGAGGATGACCCGCGCAACCCCGCTACCATTGCCGACAATGTAGGCGATAATGTGGGCGACTGCGCAGGCATGGCCGCCGATGTGTTCGAGTCGTATGAAGTGACCCTCGTGGCAGCGATCATTCTCGGAGTCGCCGCCAGTATTGTGCTGACCCCTGAAAGCGCGATGAAGCTGGTCATGTTCGCTTTGTTGGTGCGTGGGGTCGGGATCTTGGCTTCTATTGTGGGCGTCCAGTCGGTGCGTGGTGAGGACCGTGCCGATTTGAACCCGATGACCCCCATCAACCGTGGGTTCTGGGTCTCAGCGATCTTGGCAGCGCTGGGTAACTTGGGGGTGGCTTACTTCTTTATGCAGGATGTAACGCTTAAGCCCGAATTGGGCGGTGCGGTCGTCGATTGGTGGCGCTTCTGGGTTGCCACTTCGTTTGGGATCGTCGTGGCGGTGCTGATTGAGCGCATCACGGAATACTTTACAGCCACCGAGAAACGGCCCGTCAAGGAGATTTCCGCTGCGGCGTCCACCGGACCAGCCACGCTCATTATTCAGGGCTTCGCATACGGGCTGGAGTCGAGCGTTTGGGCGGTCTTCTCCATCGCTTTGGCTTTGCTGGCACCCCTGTTCATCTTCCCGCCAGGCGAGTTCGGGGGACCGATGCTCTCGTTCTATGGAATTGCGCTTACAGGGCTAGGGCTACTCGCCACAACGGGCTATATCTTGGCGATGGATACCTTCGGTCCCATTTCGGACAATGCCAATGGCATCTTCGAGATGTCGGGGGCACTCAAAGATCATGGGCATCAACCGACTGCTGGTGGGCTAACGGGCGACAAGATTGTGCATCGGCTCGACTCGGTGGGCAACACGACTAAAGCCCTCACCAAAGGCTTTGCCATCGCCACTGCCGTTGTGGCTGCGGTGGCGCTGTTCCACTCCTTTGTGGAAGATTCGCGCCTTGTTGAGCTGATAAACATCGCCGCCCAAAACGGAGCGGCGCTTAAAGACGCTTTTGGTGGTCTGCCTGTGGATGTACCGATAGTATTTATCGGGCTCCTCATAGGCGGTGCAGCGCCCTTTTTGTTCAGTGCCTTCTCGATTCTGGCGGTAGGACGCTCTGCCTTCGAGATGATCCATGAGGTGCGTCGCCAGTTCCGTGAGAAGCCAGGCATCATGCAGGGCACAGAGACCCCTGACTATGGGCGCTGTGTGGCGATTGTCACCGCTGCGGCACAAAAGGAGCTTCTGGGACCGGGTATTCTCGCTATTGCCTTACCGTTGGCTGTGGGATTCGGGCTCAGCATTGGGGCAACGCCGATTACCATCGGCGGACGCGAGTATGTGTTCGCTGGTGCGCAAGCACTTGGCGGCTATCTGGCAGGCGCCATCCTCTCAGCACAACTGCTGGCAGTTCTCTTGGCGAACTCAGGTGGCGCTTGGGATAACGCCAAGAAGCGCATCGAAGATGGCTTCCTCGGCGGGAAGGGCACCGACGCCCACAAAGCGGGCGTCATCGGCGACACCGTGGGCGACCCCTTCAAAGATACTGCAGGTCCCGCTCTCAATCCGCTAATCAAGGTGATGAATCTGGTGGGGATACTAATTGCCCCCATCGTGATTCAGCCTTTGCCCGATAGTGTACGCATCGCTGTGGCGGTGATGGCGGTCTCCGCACTGGCGTTCTCGGTCTACTGGAGTAAGCGTGGCTCTATCGCCGAGACCATCGAACACGAGCTGGGCTACCACACCCCTGAGGAAGCGGAAGCAGTAGTGCACGCTGGCGGTAAAGGCACACAGTAAAAATCCTCGTCTCTTCTCCCCCCGATGCGGAACGGGGGGAGATTCTCCCTCAAAATGTCAACTACCCCATAACAGGGCCGGTTGACAACGGCCCGCCAGCGGCAGACATGCCACCGCTGGCCAGACGACGAACCACACCTCTCC
>PSLB01000008.1:5092-34229 GCA_040289385.1 Armatimonadota bacterium | reverse complement strand
GTTCTGAGGAGATTATACCACACGAGAGGAGTCAAGGCGGCGCTCCTCCCCAGGCCTAAAGGCCGGGGTCTCCGCACCGCCGATATTCGATGACAAAGATGGAGCCTCTCCACTTTTGGATATAAGGCAGTGCCTGAATCAGAACTTCCGCCTGAATGCGTGCGCTTTCGGGTATGCTCATACAGGATGGAATTGTATCCGATGAGTCGTGTGAACCCATTTTCGGTAAAGCAAATCAGAGCGTGGCTGGAACAATACGGGGTACGCCCCTCTAAGGGGTGGGGTCAAAACTTTTTGACCGATAAGCGTATCGCCAAACGCATCACAGGCGCCGCACAGCTCCACACAGATGATGTGGTGCTGGAGATTGGACCAGGTCTGGGTGCGCTCACCTTGCTGATGGCATCTCAGGTGCGACGCGTGATTGCTGTAGAGGTGGATGCACGCCTGATAGCGATCCTGCAAGAGATTATCGCGGAAGCAGGCCTGGAAAACATCACCTTGATCCACGCCAATGCCCTTAGCCAGCCAGTGTTGGCACTGTTGCGCGACGAACCCCAAGCGAAGGTGGTTGCCAACATCCCCTATTCCATCACCTCGCCCCTGTGGGAACATCTGTTCCGCGCAAAAGAGGTCCTCTCGTTGATGGTGCTCACTGTCCAAAAGGAGGTAGCGGAACGGTTGACAGCGCGCCCGAATACGCCTGCCTATAGTGCCCTCTCAGTCTTCGTACAATACCATGCGCAGTTAGAGTTTTTGGGGCGCGTGCCTGCGGAAGCGTTCTACCCCAAGCCTGAGGTCGACTCCGCTATCGTGCGCTTGACCCCTATGCCTGATCGGCTTGAGCCACACGAGCAGAAATGGCTCTTCAAGCTGGTGCGTGCTGGGTTCGGCAAACGGCGCAAAACCCTACGCAACGCCCTCAGTCGCCTTTTCGACGGCCCCGATCGCGCGTCCGCCATCCTAAGGCGTGCGGGCATCCATACCTCCACTCGTGCTGAGACCCTATCCCTGGAGCAGTGGCTAACATTGGCACAGGAGACCGCCCGCACGATGGAAGCCATCCGAAGCCGGTCGTAAGAGTTCGGCTTGCTCTATTGCGGGGCACTTCGCTGACGCGCCTTTTCAAGCAGGGCGCGTGCAGTAGCCGTGTCCCCTCGCTGTTGCGCACACAGCGCTAACAGCTCATAAAGGCGGGCGTCTTCGTAGCCATAGTCCAACAGGGCGCGTGCTTTGGCTTCCGCTTCGGCAATCTGCCCTTGCTTGAGCAAGATCATTCCTTCCACATAGGCAAGGCTAATCTTGTTTGGATCCAAACCTCTACCCCGCTCCAGAAGTTTCTGGGCTAAGGTCATGTCGCCGTTCCGCATGGCTCGATACGCGCTCGCCAACCAGATTTCGGCGTTGCGCAACTGCTCTGCTAACTGCTCTGCAAGCGAGCCTTGCGGCTGGAAAGAGTGTCGAAGCGCATCCCATACATACGGTTCGGCTAAATCGGGGCGCCCCTTGCGCATCTGAACCAGTCCCATCGCCTGATAGCCCAGCATGGAGGGCACTTTGCCCAACAGATGTGCCCGGATAATACGCTCCGCCTCGTCCAACTGGTTCCGTTCCGCCAGCATCACCGCAAGGTTGTTCCAGCCAATCACATTCTCAGGCTCTACTTGCGTGCCCTTTCGAAACATCTCGATTGCCCCATCGGCATCGCCCAACCGCAGCAGCGCGACCCCTTTATTCACCCAACCCATCCCACTCCGAGGCGCAATCTGGATGGCACGCTCCGCATACTGTAACGCACGTGGATAATCCCCACGTTTGTTCCAATAATCGGATAGGTTGCTGAACCCAATCGGTGACTGCGGTGCGGCACGTGTCGCCCACTCCCAGAAGACCCCAGACTCGCGCCAGTTCGGCAAGGTCAGCGCCGTTACAACAAGGGCACCGATGACCCACGCTCCCACCGCCCCACTCCAGAGCCGAAATGCCCTCGCCGAACGCAACGCCCCCATCTCGAAGCCCCAAGCGATACCCCCCAGAACGAAAAACGCCAGTGGAGCCGTGAGAAACCGTTCCGCCGTGAAGATCCCAAATGCAAACTCCAGCGGGCGCAAGTTCAGCACAGGAATTAGCAAAATTACCCCAGCCACAAACACCCCCCCCAATCTCGGCTTCCGCCTCATCAGTAGAGCGCACCCCACAAGCAAAGCGCCCGCAATGCCCAACTGAAGCCATGCCGTCCCATCCTGCATGGGCACTGGCAAGGGCGAATGGTGGATAGGGCGAATGCTGAAGAAGGGAAAAACCACCAGCCCCAGAAGCGTTGCGAAGGTACGCCCCACAAGAAGCAGATGCTGAAGCCCACTCCCTGCTTCTATCTGTAGCCCCGCAGGAGGCTCAGTCAGCAGATAGCCCAAAGCGAACCAACGAACTGCTAAGTAGCACAGGATCGCCCCCGCCATCCCCGCAAGCGGTGCGGTTGTGTAGATGGGACGCGAATCTTTCATCACGACATCCTGCCGCTGACGCAGCGCCCAGAGCGCCAACGGAAAGGCACCTATCGCCATCACCGCCATCTCTTTACACAAGAGCGCACACAATAGGGTCAACCCTACCCCCACTTGGCGCGCCCATCCACTCAAGCGCAGACTCCACCAGAAACCCAGTAGCAAAAAGGTCGTCATCAGCAAGTCGTATCGCGAGGAAACAAACGCAACACTCTCCACCAGTACCGGATGAAGCCCGTACAGTAGCCCTGCCAGCGCGCTGAAGCCCCCATGCCGAAGCCACTGCCAGCCAATCGCCATCACCAGCAAAGTGTTGAGCAAGTGAAGCCCCACATTCGCCAAATGGAAGGGCGCCGGGTGGGCTCCCCAAAGCCATATCTGTACCAACAGACTGGTCAAAGCCAGCGGACGAAAGTAGTTCGGTGAGAAATCGATGGGCTTGCTTATCGCCTCCCACCAATCGGAAGGGTTGTGATAGTCGGGGCGACCGTAGAGGATCTGATCATCATCCCAGATAAAACCGAAACCGCTTGTCTGCCCGTAGAGCAAGCCGACCACCAGCAAAACACCCCCCCAAAGCCAGAGGGGGTTCGATAACGTTGGCCGCTGCACTACATGGGGCGCGCGCATCGGATTCACGGCTATCGGCGCGCCAGGGCGCCATGTCGAGTTTCCAGCGCGTGGAACATCTGATCCACCCGTTCGTTGACCTCCTCGTCGGTCAGTGTGCGCTCGCGACTGCGAAACACCAGCGAGAACGCTAAACTGTGCCATCCCTCTGGGATATGCTCCCCGACATAACGGTCGAAAAGTTGAATCGATTCGAGCCAGTCGCCGCCGACCTCTTTGAGCGTGTCCAACAATTGACCCACTGGCACCGCCTGCGGAACGATTACGGCAATATCACGCAAAACGGGCGGGAAGATCGGTAAGGCTCGATAGACAACCGTGTGCACCGCACGGTGTAGAAGCGCATTAAGGCTGAACTCGGCAAGGTAGACCCGCTGACGGAACTCGTAGGTTTGCGCAAGGCTCGGATGCAGTTCCCCTAAAACCCCCAGTCGCTGGTCGTCTTTATCGTGTACATAGGCGCAGCGTCCGGGGTGGAAGCGTGGATCATGCCCATTCATCGGAACGAAGCGTGGCGCCATCCCCAACGCGCGCATCAGATACTCCACCACTCCTTTGAGGTGATAGAAATCCACAGGCTTGGGCTTCTCCGACCAATGCGGCTCATGGGTTTGCCCAGTCATCAGCAGACCCAGATGGAGCCATTCGTAATAGCTCTGTTCGCCTAAAGCAAACACGCGCCCGATCTCAAACAGATGGAGGTCGCGGATTCCGCGTCGGCGGTTATAGTCGGCAGTGCGTATTAGACTCGAAAGCAACGAGAAGCGTAGGAAACTCAGCTCCTCGCTCATCGGGTTGTACAAGGCAACTGGCTGGTACATCTGCTCGCTCACACCACTGCCTGCAGTTTGGAACGGGTTTTCAGGTTCTAATGTGTGGCTGACAACCTCCTGCAGTCCCGCGCCCAGCAGAATGGTACGCAGGCGTTCGGCGAAGGCGCCTTCGGGGCTATCCTTGCCTTGCGTGGTCGTGCCTGTTGGGGGCGACTCGGGAATACGCTCGTAGCCAAGAATGCGTCCCAGTTCCTCAATTAAGTCGATCTCACGCGCTAAGTCGGGGCGAAACAACGGAACCCGAACCTCAAAGCCTTCCTCAGCAAGTTTCGGCTGGAGCTGAAGCCTTTCCAGAACCCGTTGTGCTTCCTGTGGGGCTATCGGAAAGCCCAGCATCTGCTCCGCTCGGCGCAAACGCACTCCAAGCATGCGCATCGGCAAGGGTTGGGGATAAACATCCAACATCCCCAGCACGGGAGCGACCCCAGTCCACTCTTCAATCAGCTCACACACGCGCAGCTGCGCCACAACCACCAGATTCGGATCCACGAAACGCTCGAACCGATAGGACGATTCGGTGCTCAGGTCTAATGTCCGTGAGGTGCGTCGGATGGAGCGCGGGTGGAAATGCGCCGATTCCATCAAAATGTTCTGGGTCTTCTCCGTGACCTCGGTTTCAGCGCCGCCCATGATGCCCGCCACGGCTACAGGGCGCTCGGCATCGCAAATCATGAGCATGTCGGGCTGAAGGCGGTGGGTGCGTTCATCCAGAGTGGTAATGCACTCGCCTGCTCGCGCCCGGCGCACGCGAATGGTCTGCTGACTCAGCGTGTCCAAATCGAAGGCGTGGAGAGGCTGTCCCAGCTCCAGCATCACATAGTTGGTTGCGTCCACGATGTTAGAGATAGGGCGCATCCCAGCAGCCAGTAGACGGTTCTGCACCGATGCAGGCGAGGGAGCAATCACAACGCCGCGGATCACCCGTGCGCCGTAGCGGGGGCAGAGGTCTGGGTCTAACACCTCCACGCGCGCATATTGGGCGGTCTCGCCCGGCTCCACAGGAGGAGGGTTGAGAATCCACTCACTGAGACGCCAGAAGAGCGGTGTCGGCTGGCACGACTCCCCTAACAGGGCGTAGACCTCGCGCGCAATCCCAAAGATGCTCAGGCAATCCCCGCGATTGGGCGTGATATAGAGCGAGAGAACCGTCCCATGCGGCGTTTCGAGGATCTCTTCGACCTCCAGACCTGCCATGGTCAGCCGCTCCGCAAGGTCGGAGATGCTCAGATCAAACTGCACGAAATCCCACAACCATTCTATTGGAACTCGCATGGCTATAGAACAGGAAACTGCGTCAGAAAACGCAAATCGTTTTCTAAGAAGAGCCTCAGATCATCGACGCCGTACTGGAGCATCGGAATCCGTTCGATGCCCAGCCCGAACGCAAACCCTGAATAGCGTTCCGAATCGATCCCATAATGTTCCAGAATGTTGGGGTGGATGAGCCCCGCACCGCCGAGTTCCAACCAGCCCCCTTTCCATGAGATAGCGAAGTCGACACCCGGCTCCACGAATGGGAAGAAGTCGGGACGGAATCGCACGCGTACTTCGGGACCGAACATCAGGCGCGCAAACTGGGTGAGGGTGCCCTTTAGGTGCGCCATGCTGACGCCTTCGTCGACCATAAAGGCATCCACTTGATGGAAAGTATGCGAATGGGTGGCGTCCACATTTTCGTAGCGGAAGCAGCGCCCGATGATAGCGATTCGGAGCGGGAGGGAACGCTCGCCACGCTGAACCTCTTCGAAGATGCGTCCTTGAATTGCGGTGGTCTGCGTGCGCAGAAGCCAACCGTTCCCTACATGGAATGAGTTCTGCGCATCCATCGCAGGGTGGTCTTCGGGGTAGTTGAGTGCGCCGAAGTTGTATTCGAACCGCTCCAGCTCGGGACCTTCCACGAACTCAAAGCCCAGCCCGATGAGTGCCTGTTTGACCTGCCGCGCGGTGATCGTAAGCGGATGCAGTCGTGCTGGGCGCACGGGCACTCCTGGCAGGGTGATATCCAACAACTCGGCGCGAATCTGTGCTTTCAGTTCTTGTTGAGCCAGCTGTTCATAGCGTTCTGCAATCTGTCTGGCCAACTGCGAGAGCGCCTCATTCACCTGCTGACCGAACTGCGGGCGCTGTTCTGGGGGCAAGCTTCCTATCTGGCGTAAGAGCTGACCCAGTGCCCCTTTTTTTCCAAGATAACGGGACGCCACAGACTGGAGTTCTGACGTCGAGCTGGATTGTGCGATCGCTTCCCGCGCCTGCTCCAAAATCGATTGAATCGACTCCATCTGCCTTTAGCCTCTATTTGTGTCGGGAGATTATACCTCAAAGCTGGCAAGGAAGCGTGCCAAATCGTTGGGATAGAGTTCGCGCAGGCTCAAGGCGTCTTGTAAAACGCGCGCCACGCGCGTCGGGTCTAACTCCGCCTGATAGGCATGCCGAAAAAAGTGACGAAACGCTCGCAAAGAATCAAGCAGTCGGAAACTCGCCTCTGAAAGCAAGGCAAGGTGAACCCCTTCAATCGGAATCTTCATGCGCCAAAAAAGCTCTCTATGATAACGCGAGGGGCTTTGAATCTGGTTCTCAAAAAGCTCAGCAATTTGCTTGAAAAGATCCTCAAAAGCTGTTGAAGTTCTGCAAGGGCACGCTGAACATCCGCCAGCATCGCCTGCCGTATTTGCTCGCGTGCCTTGCGGCGCTCCATCAGTGCCTGATCCAGTAAGTGTGTCGAAAACTTGGAGGGGCGCACACCCTAATTATACCAACCTCCAGCGCTTCCTTTGCAGGCTAAATAAAGCCTTCTAAAAGGAAGAACAGGTCTCCTGCCTTGCTCCCTCATGAAAATCCATCCCCCCTGCAATTCCTGCAGAGAGGGACCGAGTATAGGAGGTGCTACTAAGAGACAGAGGATTAGAAGCCGGGCACAGGCTCCCACGGACGGGTTATATAGTCCGCATAGGCGAAGATAACCATAATTACAAGCCAGAAGAAGCCCGCTGCCGCAAACAGCCAAATAAGCTTCCCGCTGAACTTTACATGCATAAAATACGCCATCACTAAGTAGGTCTTCACCATCGCAATCGCTAACGCAACGACAGTGCCTAACCAGATAGGCATCGGAATGAACCCTGCGCCGACCGTCACGATCAGCAAGACTAAAAGTGCAACGAGAGTCCAGCTGTAGACACGGACTGGTACAAGGTGATGTTCGTGCCCCTCTTCATGATGCGTTGTGTATGATGCCATAGGTGTTTACCTCCCGATGAGATAGAGAAGCGGGTAGATGAAAATCCAGACGATATCAACGAAGTGCCAATAGAGCCCAACCATCTCCACGGGCATATAGTCAGCGACAGGCTTGCGCTTTTTGTAGTCGATGTAGGCGCGCCCCACCAGTACGCCTATCACCGTCATCCCGACCAACACATGCAAGCCGTGTAGTCCGGTAAGGATGAAATAGAACCCAAGAAAGAGCTGCGTACGCTGTTTGAACTCTTCGGGGGTGACAATCTTCTCGGTCTCTAACTTGAGCTTGTAGTTGCCGTCGGGGAGGGGTTCGAGGAGTTCCTTGTGCTCCGCATGTTCGACTATGGTGTGAGCGTCGTATCCCCTGCCCGGAATGAGGTGGTGTTCATATTTTTTACTGTACTCTATATACTTATTGAACATGAAGACACTAGCAAACAGCAAAGTGAAAGTGAGGTAGAGCATCTGACGCCCATGCTTGTTTTGCATCGCGGCACGCACTGCGCGCGCCATCGTATAACTACTCGCCAGCAGGACAAGGGTGTTGAGCCCGCCCACTACCCAGTCCAGCTCTTTGTGGGCGAGGGTAAACTCGTGCAGATATTTGAGGCGATAGATACCATAGGCGGCAAAGATAGCCCCAAGAAACAGCACCTCCTGCACGATGAACGCCCACATCCCAATCAGGTAGGCGTTGTTCTGCTGATCGAGAGTTTCGAACTGTTCGCCCAGAATCCCTTCGTGTTCTATATGAGTAGGCGCAGGTTCACGCTCCAGCACTTTCGCCTCTTTGACGCTCACAGTTGTTTTGCCTCCATTGAACAGAATTGGGATAGCTTCTCACCCCACACATCGTGAGGTGAGAAGCCGAGTTACGCTTAGCCGTCTTTGCCTCCTACTACGACGGGGCGTGGCTTGGGTACGAAACCAGTCGGTTCCTCCGGATGCCCGTAGTCGTAGGCTGGGCGCGTGACAATTGGGGTGCGCTCGAAGTTGTGGGGGTCGGGTGGGGTTTCCACCAGTTCCCACTCCAGTCCGCGCGCGCCCCACGGGTTGCGTTCGGTTACGATTCGCCCATACTTGAGCGACCAAACCAAGTAGATGACGGGGATGATATAGCCAAACCCCAGCACCGAGGCGCCTGCTGAAGAGAGAAGGTTCAGCGCCGCCCACTCTTCAGGGTAACTGTGGTATCGGCGTGGCATCCCCAGATAGCCCAGAATAAACTGCGGGAAGAAGGTCAGGTTAAACCCCACGAACACCAGCAGAGCAGAGAGCTTAGCCCAGCTCTGCGGGTACATGCGCCCTGTCATTTTAGGCCACCAGTAATGGAGTGCTGCCAGATACGCCATAATCGCGCCGCCCACCATCACATAGTGAAAGTGCGCCACGACAAAATAGGTATCGGTCAGATGGAGATTGGTCGCCAGTGCACCTAAGTGAAGCCCTGTAAGCCCCCCGATTACGAATAGCCCCATAAAGCCGAGCGCATAGACCATCGGCGCTTCCCAGTGAACGCGCCCCTTCCAGATGGTCGTCATCCAGTTAAAGGTCTTAATCGCAGACGGGATCGCCACCAAAAAGCTCAGGAACGAGAAGAGGAGCCCTGCATAGATCGACTGTCCCGAGCTAAACATATGGTGTCCCCAGACCAAGAAGCCGATAATCGCAATCGCCAGACTGGAGAACGCCACAAAGTGGTAGCCAAAGACGCGCTTCTTGGAAAACGCCGAGATCACCTCACTGATAACGCCCATACCCGGCAGAATCATGATATAGACCGCTGGGTGCGAGTAGAACCAGAACAGGTGCTGATAAAGGATGGGGTCGCCCCCCAATTGGGGGTCAAAAATTCCGATTCGAAGCGATCGCTCAATTGCAACCAGCAAGAGTGTAATTGCCACTACAGGCGTCCCCAGCACCTGAATGAGGCTTGTAGCGTACATCGCCCATACAAACAAGGGCAATCGGAACCAGGTCATGCCGGGCGCACGCATCTTGTGGATCGTCACCAGGAAGTTAATTCCAGTAAAGATAGAGCTGAACCCTGCCAAAAACACGCCCATAATCGCAAGGCTGACCTCGCCTTTGGCGAAGGAGCTGCTGTAGGGCGTATAGAAGGTCCAGCCTGTGTCGATCCCGCCCCTGAGCAGAGCGACAGTGGCAAGAAAGGCGCCTGCCATAAAGAAGTACCAGCTGAGCAGGTTCAGGCGCGGGAACGCCACATCGCGCGCCCCAATCATCAGCGGAAGAACGAAGTTACCAAACACGGCGGGAATAGAGGGGATCAAAAAGAAGAAGATCATCAACACACCGTGAATGGTGAACATCTTGTTATAGACATCGGAAGTGAGTAGATCGCCCTTAGGGGTCGCCAACTCTAGGCGAATGAGCGCCGCGGCCAGCCCCCCCAACAAGAAAAAGAGGCTGATACTTATCAGATAGAGAATCCCGATCCGCTTGTGGTCATAGGTTAGAAGCCACGAAGCGACCGTGGTCTTCCAGTTCAGATAGTTTATCTGCTTCGACTCGCTCTGAGCTACCGTTTGCATAGCCATAGCTATTGACCTCCTCCGGTATTTGCCAGCGATTTGATATAAGCGATCAAGGCGATGAGTTCTTCCTCCTTGACCTGCCCTTGGTATGGGGGCATCTGGTTCTGATAACCAGCGACAATCTTCGCGCCGGGATTGAGAATAGACTCTCGAATATAGACATCATCGGCAGTAACCGTGCGTCCATCGGCTAATTTTACCTCACGCCCATACAGTCCGTTCAGATTGGGCGCTTTGACTGCCGAATTCGGGTTCATGTGGCAGGTATTGCAGGCAAGTTTGGCGAAAAGCTGCTTGCCCTGATCTTCCAGCGACATCGGCGCACTTGCAGCGCGCGCACCGCCACTGGCAAGCCACTTCTCGAACTCGTCAGGTGGGAGCACCTTCACCTTGCCAATCATCTCGGAGTGCTTGGTTCCACAATATTCGGTGCAGAAAAGGTGATACTCTCCTGGAACGGTCGGCGTGAAATACATCGCATTGTAGCGTCCTGGTACTGCATCGCGCTTGACACGAAATGCAGGTATCGAGAAGGCGTGGATCACATCCTGGGAGATAATGGTCGCTTTGACGAGTCGCCCTGCAGGCAAGGTCAGCTCGTTGTTCTCGCGTACGCCGTTGGGATGTTGACAGTGCCACATCCACTGTTTCCCGATCACAAACACCTCATAGTAGCCCCCTTCGCGTGGAGCGTAAATATCGCCGTAGAGTTTGGCGGCCCAGCCGTAGATAGCAAGTGCCAAAATCAGCGGGATCAGGGTCCACGAAAGCTCCATCCGCAGGTCGCTATCAGTGGCACCCGCACGGCTCACATCTAAATTCCCTGCCCGATACCTCACGGCGAGATAGATAGTTCCCAAAAGCACAATCCCGCCAAAAAAAAACGCCAATATCGTAATCGTCCAATAGAGCCATGAGATGCCCACAGCCTCTTGAGATGCGGTCGGTGGCACAAAAGGAATGTTCCACATATCTGATCACTCCTGTTCGTTTTCGTTCGGTAAAGTCTTGGAACGGCGACGCTCTAAAAGAAGGGCGCCGCCGATCAGCAGTCCCAGCGAAAGCACCGTAATCAGCCCGGCTAACTGCACCAACCGCAGAATCACCAGTCCGTACTTCCCCGAAGAGGGGTCATACTGGAAGCAGTAGAGGACAGCGCTCGTTACGGGGTTGCCGATTTTGCCTTCAGAGGCTTCGATGAGCGCAAACTTGAGGTCGCGTGCTGCGAACTCGATTCCAAGCAGGTAGCGCGACAGCTTACCCTGAGGGGTCAAGATCATAATCACGGCAGGATGAGCATACTGCTTGGTGCGCGGGTCATAGGTATACTGGAAGCCTACGGCATTGGCAAGCGCTTTGATGTTCGGCTCATCCCCCACCAGAAAGTGCCATCCACGCTCGGCGCCCTTCTTCTTGTAGGCAGAAAGATAGGTCTGTTTCTTCTTGAGCGCCAGCTCGGGGGTCTCTGTGGGTGAGATGCTCACGGTAATGACCTCGAACTCTTTGCCGATGGTGTAGTCCAACGCGTGGAGCGAACGAGTCAGCTCGTTGAGCACCACCGTGCAGAGCATCGGACACTCGTAGTAGGCAAGTACCAAAATCACAGGGCGTTGGCCGAAGTAGTCGCCGAGTCGGACGGTCTTGCCTGTCTCATCACGGAAGGTCAGGTTCAGGGGCACTTGAGTATCGAGCCGTTGCTGCACCGTAACCTGATCTAATATTTTTTTCTGTTCCTGTTCTTGGAATTGTCCGACTTCGCCTGGGCGTCGATAGAGTTGCGCGTTTGCAGTGAGGCTGGTCAGCCCCACAATCCCACTCAATAGCACATAACACCATAGTCGGTTTCTCATAGAGTATCACCTCTTACTGAGGCAGTCCCTTCTCCAGAATAATCTGCTTTGCGCGTTCCACAGGGATTCGGGCACGCGTCATTAGGGCATCCTGCCAGCCGTAGGTGGTGGTTTTGCGAGTCTCCTCGCGCACGAAGTTCTCCCAATCGCGCATCGGGAACCCCTGCACGCGCGGTTCTGGCGGGACCTGCCGCTCCCGAGATTCTTTACGAACGGAAGGCACTTGCGGTTCTGGCACGCTAACAACCCAAGCAAAAACGAAGTACGAGATAATCACCGAGCCAACGATGGTGAAGAAGATCAAAGCCAGAAACTGCGCCATCGCGCGCACGGAGAGGTCGCGCTGTTCGTATGGCTCGCTCTCGATCAGCTTCAGCTCTTCGGGATCCACAGGCTTAAGAATGTCCATGAGCCACCTCCATTAGGCGTGTCTCGTTTTGCGGTAGGAGCGCACGCTGGAGCAAGAAGCCCAGCGCAAAGTAGAACCAGAGCCCCCCAAAGCCGACAAAAGCGGCGATGTCGTAAACTGAAATAGCGAGGCTCTCCGCAAAGAAAGGCTTAATCTGCCAAAAGATGTCCACTGTGCGAATCGCCATCACCAACACCGTACCCGCTAAAAGCTGGGATGCAATCTTCTTGGTGCGTGGCGCCAAAAACAAGAAGAAGGGCACAAAGAAGTGGAATAGCACGATCAGATAGGCTAAATACTGCCATCCTCCCGTGTTGCGGCGCAGATAAAACTGGGTAAACTCGTACAGATTACCCGAATAAGTGATCAAAAACTGCGAAAACGAGACATACGACCAGAACACCGTGAGCGTGAACAGGAAGTTGCCCCAATCCCGACGATAGGGCATATAGGTAATCTTATCGGCGTAAGGCGGCAGGTTGCGCCAGCTAAGCACCATATAGACCGCAAGCGCCAACGCCAAAAAGCCTCCACCCGCAACCATAATCACCGCATACATCGTGGAGAACCAGTGGGGCATCAACGACTGACCGAAATCCACCATCGCCAGAGTGAACACCAGCATAAACGCTACCATCATCCCCGCAGCGGGTCCACTGCGTTGGCGCGAGAGCACTTCGCCCTCAAGCGGGTCTTTCGCCCGATCCTGCTCCAACGAGCGTTTCCAAAGGTAGTTCATCATCAAAGCCCACACGACGGCATAAAATCCAAAGCGTACTATGAAGAACACAGGGATGCCTGTATAGTCCTGCGGCCAGAAGAAGAAAGGCGACTTCGTCTGCAGAACGGGGTCATGGGCTACATGCTCAGTGTGCATCCACTCGTACACATGCTTCAGGCCAAGCCCCAACACAGGCAGATAGAGGAGCATCACTATCGGGATGGTACGCGCGCCCGATTCCCAGATGCGGATGAGAGGAAGAGTCCACTGCCCGCGCGTGGCGTGCGCCAATAGGCTCATCCCCAAGCAACCCAGCCCCAGCAAAAGCCAATAGAAAAAGCCGAAATGGTAACCCTGAAACGCCGGCTTTGGGTCGCCGAACAGACCGAACACGCCTGTTAAGCTTATCGCCAGCCCCACAACGCCGACGATAAGCGCCACAGAACGCCCGCGCGCAACACGCCCGCGAACCGCACTCTCGCTGTGGGTAAGATGGTTCATCACTGTCCACTCCTTGTAGCCACCTGCTGTGTTGAGAAAGATTGCGCCGACTGAATCACCTTCATCATGTCTTCTTCAGGCAGGTCTTTGGGGTTAGCATTTTGGCTCAGTTGGAGCACGCGTACATACGCCGCCACCGCCCAACGCTCTTCAGGGGTCATACGCGTTCCATAGCCGTACATAATCCCAAAGCCGTTTGTCGCTACTCCATAAAAGTAGCCGATAGGCTGCGCCTTGAGACGGTCGTCGACTAGAGACGGCACGGGACGCGGCCACTGCCCTCTCAGTGCAATCATGCCTTTGCCATCACCTGCACGCCCGTGGCACGGCGAGCAATAGATGTTATACTTCTGCTCTCCCAAATCCAATAGCTCTTTGCTGAGCTTTACCTGCGGAGGAAGTGTCTTAAGCAGATTGCCTTGCACATCTTTACCTGTAAGCAGGGGGTCATTGGGATCCTGGAGCCGCCCATAGGCAATTGTGTTTGCAGGCACAGGACGCGAACCCAAGCCATAGGTCTTACCGTCCGGACCCTTGACAGGTTCCAGCTGGGCGTAGAACTCGCTACTACCCTGAGCTTTGACGCGCTGTTGCACCCACATATCGGTTCGGCATCCAGAAAGCCCCATCGTAATGAAGCACGCCCCTATGCCAAGCCATGCCGTGCGAACTTTCATGCTTCCACCTCGCTGATGCGAACGGGGTTAAGCGACTGCAGAAACTCGTAGACCCGATCGTGCTGGAAGTTCGGGTCTTTGGATTCGATGCAGAGAAAGAACCGATCGGTGCTGGCGCGTGCAAATTGGGGAACATTGAATACAGGATGGTACGGTGCGGGCAAACCGTTGTAGGCTAACATCCCAATAAATGCCCCAAACGCAGCGAAAAGCACCATCCCCTCAAAGGTAATAGGGATGAAGTAGGGCCAGCTCAAAAAGTCGCGCCCGCCCACATTGAGCGGATAGTCGATCACGCTTATATAGACTTGTAGTCCAAAAAGTGCCATCGCACCAATCAATCCGCAGACAAAGACCGTCCACGGAACTTTCGCCTCTTCCACGCCCATCGCCTCGGTAAGCCCATGGACAGGGAAGGGGGTGTAGCAGTCGAACTTTTTATAGCCTGCGGAGCGTGTGCGTGAGGCCGCTTCAATCAACTGCTCTGCGGTCTCAAACTCTGCCATCATCCCATAGAGTTTCGGGGCGGTCTCGATGGGTGCCATTACGATTCACCTCCTTTGCCCATCGGTACGGGATTCGGCTGTTTGCCGTGACCGTTGTGCCCGCTATGCCCATAGTAGAGGCGATGCCAAATATCCTTCAACTCGGCAATAGCCAGCATCGGCACAAAGCGGGCGAATAGAAACATCATCATCACAAAGAAGCCTATCGTGCCTAGATACATTCTCCAGTCCCAAACAGTGGGGGCGTATTGCCCCCATGCAGAGGACATGAAGTCACGATGGAGACTCACCACTATAATTACGAACCGTTCGAACCACATCCCAATGTTGACTACAATCGAGATGAGGAACAGGATCAGCAAGTTATGACGGATTTTGGGAAACCACAACAGCTGCGGTACAATCCCGTTGCAGAAAATGAGTGCCCAATACGCCAGCCAGTACGGACCGAAGAATCGGTTGACCACCAAGAACTGCTCGAACTGGTTCGCACTATACCAGCCAAAGAACATCTCGCACAGATAGCCATAGAACACAATCCAGCCAGTAGCCAGCATCACCTTCGCCATCCAGTCGATATGGTTCATCGTAATATATTCGCGCAGACCCGGATACAGGATTCGGAAGGGAATCACCAAGGTCAGCACCATAGCAAACCCAGAGAAGATGGCCCCCGCCACAAAGTAGGGCGGGAAGATGGTGACATGCCAGCCGGGCACGATGGAGATGGCGAAGTCTAACGAGACGATCGAGTGCACGGAGAGAACCAGCGGCGTGGAGAGCCCTGCCAACAGCAGATAGGCTTGCTCGTACCGAAGCCAGTGAACCGCCGATCCTCGCCAGCCCCATGAAAGGATGCCATGCACCACTTTAGCGAGAGTGCTTTTGGCACGATCGCGCATGGTCGCCAGATCCGGAATAAGCCCCATATACCAGAACAGCACCGACACCGTGAAGTAGGTCGAGACGGCGAACACATCCCACTCTAGCGGACTGCGAAACTGGGGCCATATCGCCAGCCAGTTCGGCAGAGGAAACAGCCAGTACGCTACCCACGGTCGTCCTGTGTGGAACAGCGGGAAGAGCCCGGCACACATCACCGCAAAGATGGTCATCGCCTCTGAAAAGCGGTTAATTGACATCCGCCACGACTGGCGCAATAGCAGAAGAATGGCGGAGATAAGCGTGCCAGCGTGCCCAATACCAATCCACCAGACGAAGTTGATAATATCAAAGCCCCACGCCACAGGCTGATTAATACCCCAGATTCCTGTACCAATCGCAACTAGCCAGACCAGTGTGGTCACAAGCAGAAGCGTCCCAACTGCCCCAATCCCGAATACCACCCTCCATGCGGGCGGATGCGGGTTTTCCGGAATTCGGGCGATCTGATCGGTAATCCGCTCGTAGGTCTGCTGACCCTCAAATAGAGGAAACTCTTGTACCCTGTTTTTAATGGCTTCCTGCATGGCTTACCTCCGCGCCGGAGAGTTCAGGGTGAGGGTTATCGATCTTCGCTAAGTAGGTGGTGCGAGGGCGATAGTTCAGCTCTCCTAAGATGGCGAAGTTGTGCGGCTGTTCGCGCCACTGGCGCACCTTGCTGTTGGGATCGTTGAGGTCGCCAAACACAATGGCTCCCGTCGGGCATGCCTGTTGACAGGCAGGGACGACCTCGCCATCTCGAATTCGGCGATTCTCGCGCTTGGCCGTAATGCGTGCCTTGCTAATCCGCTGCACACAATAGGTACACTTCTCCATCACCCCGCGCCCACGCACCGTCACATCGGGGTTCTGCATCAGATGCAGGACGGGGGACTTCATGTAGCTGTAGCGGTAGAAGTTGAAGCGTCGTACTTTGTACGGACAGTTGTTAGAGCAGTATCGAGTGCCCACACAGCGGTTGTAGACCATCACATTGAGCCCTTCATGGTCATGAACCGTCGCTGCTACAGGGCACACCAGCTCACAGCCTGCGTTCTCACACTGCATGCACGGCACTGGCGCTTGGTAGACCTTGGGGTTCTCTGGAGAGCCTTTGAAGTAGCGGTCGATGCGGAGCCAGAGCATCTCGCGTCGGCGCACCACCTCCTCCTTGCCTACCACAGGAATATTGTTCTCCGCTTGGCACGCCGTAACACATGCGCTACACCCCGTGCACAACGTCGGGTCGATGACCATGCCCCAAGCATATCGATAGTTGTCGGGATTCTCGTACCGATCGTATCGGTGACGCTCGGGATACATCGACGGAAGTTCATGGGTGTAGCCTTCACGGTGGGACTTGTTCTTGAGCTCAGGATCTTGGCGGAACTCTTCGAGCGTGCCCGTGAGCAATATCGGACGATGGGCTGTGCTGTCCAGCTCGGGGTCCTTCTGGCGGGTATCGATGAGGTGGTGTTCCTCTGTACGCGCAACGGCATAGGATTGGCGCGTTGGGATGACCTCGGCATCGCGAGCAAACCAGAGATCCGTCGTGGTGCGCAAGGTATAAGCGTTGAAGCCTGCACCCGAGCCTTTGGCGCCCGCACGGATACGCCCATAACCCAGATGCAAGGTGAGAGCTTTGTCCACATGTCCGGGTATGGGATACGCCGCAACAATTAGCGACTTCCCATTCAGCTGAATCTCAATCAAAGGCACTTGATCGCGCACGAAGGACACATCCTCATGCCACGCATAGGTCGCCTTGCCCCACAGTCCTAAAGCTTTGAAGGTGTTGAGGCTCATAAACGCCAAGTTGTCCCAACAGGTGCGGGTTACAGGCTTGGGGAGCTCTTGGAGCCATGCGTTGTTGGCAAACCGCCCATCGTAAATGGTGGGATCGGGCGCAAAGCGAATCTCCAAGGTGTTGGTCGCCTGCACGGCGCCCAACGGCTCGGGGAGCTGAACGACGAGAGGGCTTTGCTTGAGCGCCACTGGCTTAACAGGGCGCGCTGTACGCGGCACCACGCCATCATGCACGCTCTTGCGCCAAAAGGAATCGAACTGGGCAGGGGTTAGCCCGCTCGCTTTTTGCCAGTAGGCGCGCACCAGCTCGTAGGTCTGCTTCCCAGATTGACCATTGATAAGCGCCATCAGCTCCAGCGCAGTGCGGGTATTCGCATAGAGGGGGTATATCAGTGGCTGTTGGATGGTTACGGTGCCGTCAAAGGCGCGCACATCGCCCCACGCCTCTAAGGGGTGTGTTTCGGGCACATGCCACACGCACAACGCCGCAGTCTCATCAACATAAGCACCCAGATGGACGCTGAAGGGCACCTTGGGGATAAGCTCGGTGAAGTTTAGGTCGGCAGGCGCATCGTAAGCAGGATTAACACCAAGCATAATCAGCATTTCAACGGCGTTGTTTTGGAGCTCTTGTGCCAGCTGGCGAATGTCCTGAGTGTGCAGGGTTGGCTTGGCTTCGGGCGGTGCGATAAAGACCACGGTCTTCCCGATATTGCCCAATACCTGATTGATGGCATGGGCAATAGCATGCACAGCAGGGGGCTGCGCCTCACCCACCACGATGAGGCTTTCGCCAGCATGCGCTTTAAGTTCCCCTGCGACCACTTGCACCCACTTCTGCTCTTCAGGGGTCAACTCACCCGAAGGCTCTGCTTGCACGGGGGCATCGAGCAGGCGTGCGATCTCATAGGCAAGCCGAGCAATCTTGCTGGACTGGATGGGGAGCCGTTCGTCGGCAGTCATGCCTGTGACAGTGAACATCGGCTCGGCGACGAAGAGGCGGTTCATGCGCATCTGCTCTTTGCGCACCTTGCGCCCTTGCATAAAGTCATGCGCATAGCGCACGGCGCCCGCACCCGTGTAGAGCAGATCGCTATCTAACGCAACCAACACCTGTGCTTGGTCAAGGCGATAGATAGGGTAGAGCCACTCTCCAAAAGCGAGTCGTGTGCCTTCATAAAGGTTCTCCCAGCTAACAGCTTCGTATTGATACCATTGCGCTTTGGGGTTTGCCTTGAGAAATTGCTGGATTTGGTCGGCAAGGGTCGGCGAGGTGATGGCGCCTGTAAGGATTCGTACGCCAGCGCCCTGCTTCGCATTTTGGATGGCAATCTTCTGGAGCAGTTCGGCGGCGAAGGTTGTCCACGGCTCGATACGCCCGAACTTGAGCACATTTTGCGAGCGGTCTGGGTCATAAAGATCTAACAGCATCGCCTGCGTGATGGCGTTGGTCGCGCCGAGACTGGCAGGATGGTTGGGGTTCCCCTCCAGTTTGATGGGACGTCCTTCGTACGACTTAGCTAAAACACCCATACCGAACCCGCTAACTGCCAGCGCTGTGGCGAAGTAGAGGCTTTCCCCTGGCAAGTGTTCGGGTGGGGTCTTCGCCTGCGAGATGATAGGACCTTGAGGCTTGTAGCCACATGCAGATAGCCCAGCCAGCGCCATCGAGGCACCCATGAGTTTGAGGAACTGGCGTCGGCTCACAAAGTCGCTGAGAGGCTGGGCGTGGCGTGGAAACTCGCGCGCGAGCTGTTCTTCAAACTCAGGAGACTCTGCCAGCTCGTTCAAACTGCGCCAGAACTTCTCGCCTGTGCTCTGTCCGTTCGTTGGTTTTTCCATACTCAAACTCCCTCACCGATGGCAGATGGAACAATCGCTCAACTGCTCTTTGTGAATGTTGTAGTGCTTGACCAACAGGCGCCCCAGCTCCAACTGGTTGCGGGGAATGTTGTTGGGGTCGTAGGGAATCTGATATTTGTCTAACATCGCCTTCATCTCTTCGGGGTTGCGAGGGGTCTGGTAATACATGTTGAAGACTTCCTCGCTCGGGCGGATGTGCTTCTCTGGGTTGCGATGGCAATCCAAACACCACCACATCGAGAAGGGTTGGGATTTGGCGGTTAGGTGCATCTTCTCGATTCCTTGATGGCATGTGGCACAGCTAATGCCTTTGTTAACATGGGCACTGTGGTTGAAATAGACAAACTCGGGCAAATCGTTCACCTTGTTCCAGACGAGGGGAGCGTTATTGTTGTAGCTATCGCGCACGGGCTGTAGGAGGGGGCTATTTGTCCACACCTGCGAGTGGCAGGTCATGCAGAGCTCGGTTGAGGGCACACCCGCATGGGCTTGTTTCGTAACAGACCAGTGGCAATACCGGCAATCGATGCCCAGCTCTGCGTAGTGGTGCTTGTGGCTGAAGGGCACGGGCTGGTCGAGGGGCTCTCCGGCGCGTGTCATCCAGGGGGAGCGGGTAATGTTCGACCCTGCCAGCACCAATCCCACCAACGCCAGCAGACCGCCAACAATCGTTGCACGCGCTACCGTGTTATGATGACGCTTAAAGACCTGTGGCATCTTTTTATCACCTCGTCTATGCTATATTTTCGGCATACGGTGAACCGTTCCTGCATGTGGGGATGGATAAAGTGTGCAAACCTTATCGATCCCCGCCCAGATTGTGAACCCTATCACAATCTTAGCATGACTAACCATCTTTTCCCATGACAATTCGGCGAGATTGCCGTGCCTATACCCATATCATACCCTATTTCCGTCGCTTTTGTCAAGGGGGTAGGGGGGAGATTGTGGCTTTTTTCACAGAGTCGGGGGTTGGGGATGGGGTATCCTTTACCTTATGCGCGCAATGCGAATTACAGCAGGCTCGGCTCCTCCCTTAAAAAGGCGTGCGCTTCTGGCGGTCTTCCTGACGATTTGTGTGAGTTTGGTGGGGTTTGGGATTGTGATTCCGCTTTTGCCTGCTTATGGAAAGCGCTTTACAGCATCGGAGTTGCAGATTGGTTTATTATTCGCCTCGTTTTCGGTGGCTCAGCTGTTGGCCTCGCCGTTGCTCGGGGAGTGGTCGGATCGGTGGGGTCGGCGTCCTGTGTTGATTTTGAGTTTGCTGGGTTCTGCTTTGAGCTTCGTGATTTTGGCGTGGGCGCCAGGCTTGGGATGGCTGTTTGTGTCGCGTCTGGTGGATGGGTTCACGGGGGGCAACATCACGACGGCGCGTGCCTACATCGCGGACATCAGCGAGCCGAGTGAGCGGGCACGCAACTTCGGGCTAATTGGTGCGGCGTTCGGGTTGGGCTTCATTTTAGGACCTGCGCTGGGCGGTGCCCTAGCGCATTTCGGTTTGGCAGTGCCAGCTTGGTTTGCGGTGGGGCTTTCGCTGGCATCTGCGGGGTTGGCGTGGGCATGGCTCCCAGAAACGGTTCACCATCACTCAACACGAAGCGGCTCCCCGTGGCGCGAACTGCCCCGATTCGTGCGTCAATCCCCCCTTGGATGGCTCCTGCTAATCAACTTTATGATGTGGACGGGCTTCTCGGTTTACCAGACTACCTTTCCCCTGTTCGCTGACATACGGTTTCACATGACGCCGACGCAAGTGGGCTATGTGTTGGCGTTTGTGGGGCTGGTAGGCGTGGTGATGCAAGGAGCTGTTGTGGGGCGTGTGGTGCGTCGATTGGGGGAACGCCCAACCTTTATGTTGGGGCTGGTGTTGAATGTGTGGGGGCTGGTGGGCGCATCGCTCACACACTCGATCGGGCTATTTTATGGGCTGGCTGGGCTGGCTTCGGCGGGCGGGGCATTAGCACTCCCTGCGTTCACCAGCATCCTCAGCCAGTCGGCGCAGGAGGACGAGCAGGGACGCCTTCAGGGGGTAAGCGGTTCGATCGAAAGCCTGGCACGAATTGTGGGTCCCATTTGGGGCAACGGCTTACTTCGGTACGATACTGCTCTCCCCTATGCGTCTGCAGGGCTTCTGCTGCTGACAGCTGGGATTCTGACAGCTCGCCTGCACATGGCAGCCGAGTAGATCACTTAGGAGCCATGGCTTCGTCCTCGAAAGCAGAGAGCGCCTCAACATCGAGGAGACGGTTGCGAATAGCCTTTACGATAAGTTGGATGTTGTTGTCCACACCCAATTTCCGACGGGCAGAAGCGAGATGTTTTTTTAATGTGGACTGGGTAATACACAACCAGTCTGCGGTTTGCTTGAGACTGCCAGTCAGCGCGATTGCGTGCAGTACTTCCCTTTCGCGACGCGATAAAAGTGCGTCCTGCGGTTTCTCATGATCGCAAGAGCGCCGTCCTTCCATATCGTAAACCTCAGTTGATTTAGTTCAGGCAAGCTGAAAGGAATCCTGCTGGCTTATGGCGGAGACAAGAACGAAAGAATCTGCTGGCGCAGCGTTTGCGCACGCACACAAGGAATGATTTGTTGCAGGGCGTAGCGCCCGCTACTCTGTTCCAAAGCGTGCTTTTTGAAGAGCTCCCATAAAGCCTCCTGAACGGTGGGCTCCTTCTCAGCACAAAATGCCTCCACTAAGTGAACCAGCGGAACTGGCTCCGACTGAAAACTCAGTGCCATATAGGCTTCTCGTCGCACAGCAGGGTCTGAATCGGTAGTCCCCGCACGCCAGAGCGCGGTTTGTGCCTCCGTATCCCGTAGATATCTTAGGGCGGAAACCGCTTGCCGTCGAAGCCACGAATCCCTATGACTCAGATAGGGCTTGACAATCGGCCAGATCGATGCCTGCCCTGTGTTGCCTAAGGCACCCAAGTACAACCCTTGTATCAAAGGTTCGGAAGCACTCTTGAGGCGCATTTCCAACCACGCCAAGATGCGTTTCGTAAGGGGTTCGTTGGGTATCAAGCGCACCAGCCCCCCAGTGGCTAATACCCAGTTCGCGTGAACGATACTCGCCGAGTCCGAAGGAACCTTTTGAGCCTCTTGCCACATATAATCGGCTAACTCTCGGCTCACGCGCTTCACTGAGGGCAATCCATTCAGAAACTGCAAGATAACCTCTTGGCGCGTCTGAAAACGCTTTAACAAAGCGACCACTGCTTCCTGAGCCTGCACAAGAGCAGGTGTATACTCACTCGCAGACAGCAAACATGTGATGATAAAAACGATCAGGTAATCGTTGGGGCTTATCGAGAAAAACCAGTCGAGAAACTCCGAAATCTTTTTCGGAGACAGGGCGAAATAAGATCTTAACTGAAGAAACAACGAGTTATCATTCAAAGGAGATTGAGTCTGATTTGCTTTTATTAATGATTGCTTAACTTTCTCTATATCAAAATCCTTGATCGCTTGCTGATATAGTTGAGCATTGAATTCATCATATGAAAGAATCTGCATAACAGGATTTTTGACAGAATTGGTCTGAAGCTGTTGCATAAGACGCTTCACTTGATGCAGGGTCTTAGCATCTATGCGCTTCGGAAGGTCTGTTTGCTTGATGCTAACTTGATACTGCGTGTAAACCGATTCTTGTTGAGGCGCTTGCAATCGCAAAGAACCCTCTACACGGGACAGGCTTTGTGTGGGAGGATGGTACGCCACTCGGAACTCGGCATCCAATTGGGATCGCGCGGGCATCAGTTCAGGGTTCTTTGGTGGAAGAGTTTGCCAAACCTTACTAAGGTACCAGCTCTGCGGTGAGCGGCGGAGTACCGTATATTCTGCCCAAACTTCCCGATCTATCCAATACTCCACGAGTTTCCAACTCGGCCGGTGCTGGATGGCGTATTGGAGCCAACACGCCAACTGACGAACGATTTCGCGCGCCAAGGGCGCAACTTTGGGGAGACAAGCAATCTGCTTCGGTAAAAGCGAAGAGGAATAGATGATAAATATCGAACTTCTATCTAAAGATTGAATTGCTGTGCGAAGCTGTTTCGCCATAGGCTCCAAGCCATCAAAAGTGACATCCCTCACAGAGATATCCAATAATAATCCTTTCGTAGATGGAGGATGAATTATCCTGAGCCCCATATCGATAGTGACAGCGAAGCGGGCCGGTAGGCCTACCACAAGGCCAGCAGTGTGAACCTGCGTCTGATAGCACATCTGGTACTCGGCTTGTTCTCCCACGCGCAGAGGCGTCCGTAACATTGGGAGATTCGGGGGAGATATTCGATTCTGCATAGCAACTGAGGGGCGTGGAGAGCCAGTGCTCTCCACGCATGCTCAAGTTAGAAGTAGTGTCGACTGTTCCAGTCGATTAGTGTACCGTTGTGGCTGGTTCCATCCCACTGGAAGAGCACACCTCCTGTGCTCCAGCTCCACCAAAAGAAGCTGGCACCTGCATACCAGTCGACCCTTCCGCGCAGGATATCGCTTGCTTCGCTGCGGGCACGAATATACCGGTCTACATAATAGCGACCGTTTTCTTGCCCCACTTGGGCACCCACAGACACAGGAAGCCGCCAAGTTAGGATGTTAATATTGGCATTAACACCTGCCCACAAGCTGGCAACCCATACGCTTGCCTCGGCGCGTGCTTCCGCAAACCCGGAAAGCTGGCCGCGAGGGGTCGCCCCTGCTTCAATGCCAGGGGAGTTGTTGACGGCATTAAGTCCGGCTCGGTAGAAATAATCCAGATACAGCGAGCCGGAGGCACCCAGACGCCCACTGATTCGGATAATCCACACCCAAAAGTCAAAGGGGCGTGTAGTGCTGTAGTTCCAAACCTGGAGCGACTGACTGCCTGTGTATTCTGCAGAGACACCCGTCGGAATATCGCGTGTGAACGGACCGTTTTCAGGCCAACTCCACCGACGCTCACCATTGACATATGCCTCAGCAAAGACACGCAATTGCAGATTCGTGTTGGAAGTCGGCTCGAGGCGCGCCTCTGCTACAGCACGGGCGACCTCTTGCTCCCGATTCCACAGTCGCGCCTGAAGGGAACCTTGAGCGTAAGCTCGGAAGTTGACCGGAGCAATATCTCCTGAAAGCGCAGTCCGTATAGAGGCTTTCGCCCCGACGACCTCATTCCCTAACCAGCCGCTATCCCAACTCCACGGTACATCGAAACCGCCTGCTGGGCTAAAATCACCCTCTTCGGGACCAGGGGTAGGCACTCCGTCGGGGTAAACCATCGAGCTAAACGCCGCATCCTGACGCTTCAACGCTTCAGGATCGTACATCTGGCGCGAAGGCACATGAAGGGTGGGGGTCCGCTTGAGCGAGTATCCAAGAGCGTTCAGGGACTTCTCCAGCGCATTGAGCCCTGCATAGAACTCCCGAGCCGTCACCTTCGTCCCGTCCGGTAGCACCAGTACCGTGTCGGGGGCTACAGGTTTGCCTGTAGAGGGATCGACCATCGCGAATGGCTTAAACTGGATCGGCGCTCCCGCAGGAATCGGGGCGAAAGGAGATGGGGCCGATGGCTGTTGCGCCATAACAGACGATACGATTACCGATGTGACCAAAAGGCTGAGCACTTTGCGTTGCATCATCCTTTACCTCCTAAGTGGATTTGCGGGTTAAAACCCACGCCTATATTATACGCGATGCGAGTGGTGTTCGTCAAGTGTCCTAAAGTACCAATTTGGGGGGTTGAGGCTATCCCACCTGCTCACCGAGGACTCCCTCGGGCGACACATCCACAATCCGCACCCACACCAACTGCCCAGAAAGCGTTGGGGAGCCCGCAAACTCCACTTGTAAGTAGTGATCGCTCGTGCCTGTCATCAGTCCCGTCAGCTTAGAACGGGTCTCCACCAGCACGCGCTCCACCTTGCCCCAAAAACGCGATGCATACCGAAGTTGAACCTGCTTGCACAGTGCCTGCAACCGCTGACTGCGTTCCGTTTTAATCGGCTCTGGCACATGGGGAGACATCGCTTCAGCAGGAGTGTCTGGGCGTGGAGAGTACCGAAATATGTGCGCCCGACAGAACTCTACTGTTTCCACGGCACGACAGGTGTTCACAAAAGCCTCTTCGTCCTCTCCTGGAAAGCCCACCATAATATCGGTACTGATCGCTATATCGCGGATACGCTCGCGCAGGCGACGACAGAGTTCTAAGTAGAATGCTTGATCGTAGGGGCGGTTCATCGCTTTCAAGATGCGCGTGTCGCCGCTTTGCAGGGGTATGTGGAGATGCGGACACATTTTCGGATTGTGCGCCATCTGATCTATGAGCGAATCGCTAATCAAAGTAGGTTCAATCGAGCTGATTCGAATCCGTTCTAACCCCTCAATCTCGCTTAGCATCGCACAAAGCTCTGCCAGATTCGGTCCCCCACTGCCGGAGTGCGCACCATAGTCGCCAATTAGCACTCCTGTCAACACAATCTCGTGATAGCCTTCAGCGACGAGGGCACGCGCTTCCTCCAATACCTCCTGATAGGGGGTACTACGCATCATAGGGCGCGTAAATGGGATGGAGCAGAACGAACAATTAACATTACAACCATCTTGTATCTTGAGAACGGCACGCGTACGCCGACGCACCGGCATCGTGTGCGTGTTGCGTTCCCGTTCCAGACGCGCACGCAAGTCAGGAAAATGCTCCAAAAGATAGTCGATCGTACGCAGTTTGTTGGGATTCGGCACAATCAAATGTGCTTCGGATACTTCTTCACCACGCCGCAGTGTGAACTGAGCATAGCATCCAGTCATCACGACGATAGCCTTCGGGTTGGTGCGTGTCGCACGACGCACCGTCTGACGCGACTTCGATTCTGCCGATTGGGTCACTGAACAGGTGTTAATGACATACACATCTGCTGGGCTCTCAAAGGGCACAATCTCGAAGCCTTGTGTTTCGAAGCTCTCTAAAATCTTTTGGGTCTCGTATTGATTGACTTTGCATCCCAGCGTTGTAAACGCAGCAGTCGGCATGGCTTCCTAATTGTACCTAACTCCCGAAGACGATGGAGCGGTTCAATGCGGCCTGCAACGCTATCGCCAAGGTCGCGTTCCACAATCTGTAGGGGTACGGCTATCTGCCCTTGCCCAGACGAAACCACTTGCCGCGCTTTTGCATCTTTTGCTGGTACTTGTTGAGTTGCTTCATCATCTTACGCATCTCCATCAGCTGGTTGATGAGCGCGGAGACCTCTTCGATCTTGGTTCCGCTGCCCCGCGCGATGCGTGCCTTCCGACTGTATTGGATGATTTCAGGATGGCGACGCTCGTAGGGGGTCATTGAGAGGATAATCGCCTCTGCTCGCTTCAGCGCACGGTCATCCACACTCATATCGCCCATCTGCTGCTTGAGTTGATGGTATCCAGGCAGAAGCTTAAGCAGCTGTTCGAACGGCCCCATGCGCCGAATCTGTTGCATCTGTATTAGCATATCTTCGAAGTTGAAGGACGCCTCGCGCAGTTTCTTTTCCATGCGCTTGGCTTCCTCCTGCTGCATCGTTTGTTCCACGCGTTCAATCAGCGAAAGCACATCGCCCATGCCGAGAATTCGGCTCACAATACGGTCGGGGTAGAACGGTTCGAGGGCATCGGTTCGCTCTCCCACACCGACGAAGCGTACGGGCTTGCCCATGACAGCCTTCAGTGAGAGGGCGGCGCCTCCGCGCGCATCGCCGTCCATCTTCGTGAGAATGATACCTGTGAGATCTAACCGCTCGTTGAACGCCTGCGCTACATTCACGGCCTCTTGCCCTGTAGTGGCATCTACCACCAGCAAAACTTCGTGCGGTTGAATCACCGCACGCATCCGTTGGAGCTCTTCCATGAGAGGCTCATCAATCTGGAGTCTCCCTGCGGTATCGACAATCAACACATCGTAACCGTTCGCTCGGGCATACTGGGAAGCAGAGCGTGCCACGCTCACAGCCTCGCTGGCGCCCGCCTTGTCTGGGGTATGCACATAGGTTCCCACCTGCTCGCCGAGTACCTCCAACTGCTTGACGGCGGCGGGACGCTGAAGGTCGCAAGCCGCCATCATCGGTTTGCGTCCTTGAGAGCGTCCCCACCGAGCAAGCTTCGCACAGGTGGTGGTCTTCCCTGAGCCTTGCAGACCACAGAGCATAAACACCGTCGGAGGTTGATGAGCCCATCGGATAGGCTCCGCCTCACCGCCCAGCAACGCAATCAACTCATCGCGCACAATCCGCACCACATGCTGGTCAGGGGTGAGACTTTGAAGCACCTCGTCGCCGACCGCCTGCTCGCGGACACGCGCAATAAACTCCTTCACCACGCGGAAGTGGACATCTGCCTCCAGAAGAGCGAGACGAATCTCGCGAAGAACCTCGTCGACGGTCTTCTCGTCTAAGCGTCCCTTCCCCCGTATCTTGCTGAAGATGCCCTGCAATTTGTCCGTCAGGCTCTCGAACATATCGCCAAAGTATACCTCACCACCAGGTATACTTTACCTGAACGGAGGAAACGAACAATGGCGTACATTACTGAAACAGGTAAAAAACTGATTACGGTCATCCCAGGCGACGGGATTGGTCCTGAGTGCATTCAGTCTGCCCTCCGCATTATGGAAGCGGTTGGCGTCCCGTTGGAATGGGAGGTGCGAGAAGCGGGTGCCAGCGTCTTCAAAAAAGGAATTGAGTCGGGTGTGCCTCAGGAAACGATTGAGTCGATACGCAAGACGCGCGTCGTTCTGAAGGGCCCCCTCGAGACGCCCGTTGGCTACGGTGAGAAGAGCGCCAATGTGACTCTCCGCAAACTTTTTGAGACCTATGCGAATGTGCGCCCAGTCCGCGAGTTCCCGAATGTACCTACCCCTTACAGCGGGCGCGGGATCGATCTCGTGGTCGTACGCGAGAATGTGGAAGACCTCTATGCGGGCATCGAACACATGCAGACGCCGGGGGTGGCTCAAACCCTTAAGCTCATCTCGCGTAAGGGTTGCGAGAAGATTGTGCGGTTCGCCTTCGAGCTGGCGCGTGCCGAAGGGCGTAAAAAGGTGCACTGCGCCACCAAAGCCAACATTATGAAGTTTGCCGAGGGCATGCTGAAGAGCACCTTCGAAGAGATTGCCCCCGAATACCCCGATATAGAGGCGAACCACATTATCGTCGATAACTGTGCCCACCAGCTGGTCAAGCGCCCGGAACAGTTCGAGGTGATCGTCACCACCAATATGAACGGCGACATTCTCAGCGACCTGACCTCGGCGTTGGTGGGTGGGTTGGGATTCGCTCCCTCAGCCAATATCGGCAACGAGGTCGCTATCTTCGAAGCGGTTCATGGTTCGGCACCCAAGTATGCGGGCAAGAATGTGATCAACCCGACAGCTGTTATTCTTTCGGCGGTGATGATGTTACGCTATCTCGAAGAGTTCGAGGCCGCTGCCACCATCGAGAACGCCCTCCTCTACACGCTGGAAGAGGGCAAGATGCGCACGGGCGATGTGGTCGGCTATGACAAAGGCAGTTCCACCACCGCCTACACCGAAGCCATCATCGCCAATCTGGGCAAGAAGCCCTCCACTGCGTTCGTGCGCGCCTATCGCCCCATCCACCTCCCCCAAGTGCCAGCAGACCCAGTGCGCGTGCGTCCCAGCGGTCGGCGCGTCGTGGGCGTGGATCTGTTCCTCGAAACCGAACTAATGCCCGAACCGCTCGGCAAAGCGTTAGAGGCTCTGGTTGCGGAATCGCCTTTCTCTCTGAAGATGGTCTCCAATCGCGGAACAAAGGTCTATCCCCCCACAGGGGCAATCACCGATGTGGTCGACCACTACCGCTGCCGATTCCTCTTACGCGACGCCCATCGCGACGCTACCGACGCCCAGATTCTGGAGCTCGTCCAGCGCATCGCCACACGCTTCCGATGGATGCACCTCGAAAAACTGCAAGAATTCGACGGGACACCAGGCTTCACAAAAGCTCAAGGCGAGGACTAACCCAACGCTTGCCAAGTGCTTACCACAACAAAAAGCCCCTCTGTTTAGGAGGGGCTTTTCCAATAAAGAGTCAACTACCCCACGGCTAAAGCCGGGGGCTTACCCTCGCCCGGCAAGCCGGGCAGGGCTTCGGGG
>PSLB01000008.1:0-4986 GCA_040289385.1 Armatimonadota bacterium | reverse complement strand
AGGGAGCGCCGCCTCCTCCCCAGGGCTCGAGCCCGGGGCTCCCGGCGGCGCGTCCAAGAGGTGGAGAAGCGTGCCTAGCTCTTCTTGTTGCGTCGGCGCAGAGCCAGCAAGCTGACCAAGCCTGTTCCCAACGCAACCATGCTGGCAGGCTCAGGCACCACGCTCACGGTGAGGATGTAGGCTCCTGTCTCATTATGACTGGCACCTTCGTAGTAGGAAATGTCATCCTGACCACTGGAAGAGTGCCATCCGGTAATGGCAATGAAGTAGTCTCCTGTAGCAGTTGCTCGCCATCTAATGGAGGAGCCAAAGCCGAAGAACCCGCCATCGTCGTTAAAGGCAATGGCGGTAGGGCCTGTCGCATCAAAAAGCGCCATCACGGTGTCTGGCTGGAAGTAGGGCTGCTGAATTGGGAAGGTAACGGCGCTCAGCCAGTCCCCTGCGTTCAAGCGAATCCTGAAGAAGTCGGAGTCGTTTCGAGTGAGGCTCAACACGCCAACATCTGACCAAGGAACACTACGCCCATACAATGCATTATCTGCAGTCGCGCGTGTATCGTTCGGCTCTGTCTCACCAAACGACGCAAAAGCGTTGACGGTCAACAGCGTACCTAATGCCAACGTTGCCAATCGTTTCATATGGTATCCTCCTTTCCGGCTTTTGCCGGACCTGATTTGGCACGGGGCGAACCATGCAACACTATTATAGCACATGCGGAGAGCGTTTGTCAAGGGGGATTGGTTAAATTCAGGGCAATTTCGGTCGAAAACCCGTAATTTTACGAGGTTGCTGTACCCCCAGAGACCGAAAGGGTTCGCAACTGCCGGACGGCCTATAGATAACGGCGGCTGCTTGTGGTATAATCTATTGGCGTGGCCCTTGTGGCTGCCGTCGCCGGGAGTGGACCGGAGATGCGAAACGACCGCGGACGGGACGGAAGACCGGCTTTAGGGTCAGCGGTCCCGGATGAAGCGGGAAGCCGGCGGCAGGCAACTGCGTCAGACCGGCGCCCCCGCCTGGGCGGGTGTCGGGAACAGTTTTCTATGTTCTCGGCAAAGGGTTCCATCAGTTACCCTATTGTGTATGGAAGTAGGCAATCTGATCAAGCAAGTTCTGGAAGGCGAGGATTTAGACGAATCGCAAGCGTATGCCCTTATGCACGCCATAATGGGCGGTCAGCTGACTCCTGTGCAGGTGTCAGGTATCTTGATGACGATGCGCACACGCGGCGAGACCCTCGACGAGATCGTTGGCTTCGCCCGGGCAATGCGCGAGCACGCTGTGCGGGTCACAGTGAACCGCCCTGACCTGCTGGACACTTGTGGTACGGGGGGCGATCGGCTCAAAACTTGGAACCTGTCCACGGCGGCTGCTTTTGTTGTTGCGGGGGCAGGTATACCCGTCGCGAAGCACGGCAATCGAGCGGTCAGCAGTCGCTGTGGGAGTGCCGATGTGCTGGAAGCGCTGGGAGCAAACCTCAATTTGACTCCTGAACAGATCGCACACGGCATCGAAACGGTAGGAGTTGGCTTTCTGTTCGCGCCGATCCATCACCCTGCGATGAAGCATGTGGCTCCCATCCGACGCGAGCTGGGGGTGCGTACGGTGTTCAACTTGCTGGGACCGCTCACAAACCCCGCCAACGCCAGACGGCAGATGCTGGGAGTCTTCGACTGGCAGTGGCTGATGATTCTGGCAGAAGCACTTGCACGCTTAGGCTCGGAACGCGCCTGCATCGTGCACGGAGTGGACGGCCTAGACGAGGTCTCGCCTATCGGTGAGACGGTGGTGACTCATCTTAAGCCTGACGGCACACTCGAATCGTTTGAGTTTAGTCCCCACGATCTGGGGGTGGCACCTGTACGGGTGGAGGCGCTCGTGCCGGGCGAGACACCTGAAGAGAACGCGCATTGCCTACGCGTCGCGCTTGCTGGCGAGAATGAGGAACGCATGCGCGCCCTCTTGCCAAACGCAGGGGTCGCACTCTGGATCGCAGGGCGCACCAACGACCTCCGTGAGGGTGTCCATCTGGCTCAACGCGTGATAGAAACCGGACGCGCCCTTGAAGTGCTGGAAGACTATATCGCCTTCACCCGCTCGTTCGAATCGGTTGGCTGATGCGACGCACGGGTCGGGTCATAGGGATCTACATGGATCACCACTTGGGCAGGTACTAACTCCTGAGCAATCTGCTTCTCCAGCCGGTCGGCAACCGCATGCGCCTCCCGGAGGCTCCAATCCGCTGGCACCACCACATGCAGGTCGATATAACGCATCGAGCCCGAGCGACGCGTACGCAGATTATGGTAACTAATGACACTCGGTTCCGCACAGAGAATCGCATCAATCTGCATAATCTCGTCTGGGGGCAGGCTCTGGTCGATAAGATCATGAAAGGCACGGCTCGCAAGACGCCACGCACCCCGCAAAAGCCACATCACAATCCCAATCGCCAACAGCGAGTCGAGGGCGTTCCACCCCGTTAGTCGAATAAGCCCCAACGCTGCCAACACCCCCAAGCTCGTCCAAAAATCAACCATCAGGTGCTGTCCGTTGGAGAGCAGCGCCAGCGATTGGGTCTGTCTGCCCACCGCCAGCACATAGCGTCCCACTAGCAAACTGCTGACAGTCGAAAGCCCCATCACACCGAGACCGAACTCGATACGGTCCAGCGTGCTGCCCACAATCAAGCGATGCACCCCTGCCCCAATCAGATACAACCCCATTAGGAACAGCAGTATCGACTCGCCGAAACCTGCGAGCGTTTCCACCTTACCGTGCCCGTATGGATGGCGCTCATCGGGTGGCACCGCCCCCACACGCACTCCCACATATGCCAGAGCCGACGCAACCACATCCGTCGCCGAATGCAACGCCTCCGATAGCAGGCTCATCGATCCCGTTGCCAGCGCCGCTCCCAACTTCACAAGAGTGAACAACATATTATACGCTAGCGAAAGGCTGGTCGCACGCTGCTTGGTACGCTCCGCATCGAAATGGCACGCCATCGTACCCCCCTCACACCTCCGCTTGAGAGGCGACCGCAGGCATCTCCGTCTCCTCTGTCAGGCGTAGGAAGACCTCTTCCAGCGTACTCCCTTCCATCTGGGCGCGTGCCTGAAGCTCGCTGAGAGTCCCCTCCGTCAGCAGTTTGCCCCGATGCATAATAATCACGCGATCACATAAGCGTTCGGCAGTATCTAACTGGTGGGTGCTGATCAAGATTGCGCAGCCCTCGTCGCGCAAGTGCATCAGCTCGTTTTTGAAGGTGTATTGCCCTCGCGGATCGATCCCCATAAGCGGTTCATCGCATAGGAACACCTTCGCGTCGTGGACTAAAGCGCAGACCACTGCCAGTTTCTGCTTCATGCCTTTGGAAAGAGTTCCCGCTAAGGCGTTCGCCCTCTCCTTGAGTTCGTAGCGTTCGAGCAGAGCCTCGGCACGCGCCTCATAGAGCGGAAGCGTCTGGTAGCACATCGCCACCAGGCGCATATGCTCGCGCACGGTCAAAAGCTCGTAGGGGTTGGGCATCTCCGGAATGAATGCCAGCAAGCGCTTGGCTTCGCGTTCCGAAAGTGCCAAATCATACGCCCCCACCTGAATGCGCCCCGAATCGGGCTTCAGAACCCCTGCGATACAACGCAAAGTGGTCGTTTTGCCCGCACCGTTCGGCCCTAATAGCCCTACAATCTCGCCCGGCTCCACACGGAAACTCACGCCGTCTACCGCACGGAACCCCTTAAACGACTTGACCAGATCCTCGACAACCAGCATCACTGTCTCGGTTTACGGAAAATAGAGTCGCTTAGGGGAACATTGTGCCGAATCTGCTGAACTTGCACGATCATCTCCATCCCCGCAAGCGACTGACGGATTCGGGACGGATAGAGGATGCCGTCCACCTTGCGGTAGTCCTCCATCAGACTGCTGACCTGAACGCTTCCTTGGGGGGTTGCGACTTCGCTATCACTACGCAGAAGCCGAAACGACTTGGTGTCGATGTAAAGTGTGGCTTTGGTGCCGTACGCAGTCGTCGCATCGATTACATACACCGAGGCCGTCCCTACCTTGTCCGTTCCGCGCAATTTCGGATTGCGATACTGTTTGCGCCAGTTGCTGAAGTTGTTCAGGTCGGCTGATGACTTGAGCTGCTCTAACTCCTGACCCTTCAGTTCGCGAATTCCCGTCAGATTGCTCTTTTCCCAACCAACCTTTCCGTCGAACCCACTGGCTTGTTCCAGCGCGTTTGGTATGCTTTGCTTGATCAGGACCTTGTTGGGCGCTTTAAAGTAGAGCTCCATAGTCCCCTTGAGATTCTGGGCTGTCATCTGAATGGTTCCCTTCCAGACGACCGTTTTGAACGTACGCGCTTTAGCAGCCCCGCTCACGGATTCCGCCCGATCCAAAATCTGCTCGGCAGACATCCGTTGCGCCACAACAGTCGTTGTGAGCAATCCAATCGCCAAACCGACCACAGTGAAGGTTCTTCGTTTCATTGTTCTTCCCTCAGCGCAAAGTATACCTAACGCATCGTAAAAGCAGACCACACCGCAAGCGCCGTAATCACCGCAAGCGGAATGACCACCCCCACCACGAAGCCGATCACCATCGGTACGCCTCCCTGAACCACTATATACACCACTATCATCACCAAGGGGTACTTCGCAAGGTTAAACAGGGGCAAGAGCCTCTGAGCACCGCTTCGGTGCAAAAGCCACACCAGAACCCCATAGTAGCCGATAATCCAGCCCAACAGCAACACACCGATCCCAAGCCCGATAGCCCCCTGCGGATAGTCCATCGCCCACGCCACGCCCATACCCAACAGACTCAGCGAGAGCGTGCCAACAGCGACAGTACGCCATAGACGCAAGGGCTCATCCATCAGGGTTCGGTTAGACGGCATCATCGCTCAATCGGTGTCATGAACCCCATGGCTAAAGCCAGGAGATTGCAGCGAGGCCGGGTGGCCCGCCGCGTACGACC
>PSLB01000176.1:0-3555 GCA_040289385.1 Armatimonadota bacterium | reverse complement strand
TGGGCCGCCCGTATGCGGTCGTACGCGGCGGGCCAACCGGCCTAGCTGCAAGCCCTTGGCTTTAGCCGTGGGGCTCATGACGCTAACCGTATTTTGGGTAGCAACACTTTTTATACTTCTTTCCGCTGCCGCAGGGGCAGGGATCGTTGCGTCCTGGTTTGCCTGCAGATTGGGTGGGTTGCGTATCGGGCAACCTTTGGACAGTGGGTTGTGCGGTGGCGGGGTTCGGGCTTCCATCGTGGACGCGCACCACCTGTTGGGGCTGTTGCGGAACCACCTGAGCGTGGAATAGTGCCATCACTACATCGTTGCGAATGCCTGCAAGCGTTTCGGCAAAGACCTTCGCCGACTCCTGTTTGTAGGCGACGAGCGGGTCGATTTGCCCGTAGCCGCGCAAGCCGATGCCTTCGCGGAGGTAGTCCATCGAGGCGAGATGCTCCATCCATCGGCGCGTGATGATGTGAAGCATGAAGTAGCGTTCCAGTTCGCGCACCAGTTCGGGCGACAGTTGCTCTTCACGCCACTGATAGGCTTGCTCCGCCCACTCCAGAATCTGGTCGACCATCTGGTCATGGTGACTGAAGTGGAAGTCATCGGGCTTAATGTAGAACTCCAGTGGGAAGATGCTGTTTAGCCGGGAGTAAAGCCCCTGCATGTCCCATTCGGTAGGGGGCAGATTGCGCGGTGCGAACTCGTTGATGGTCGCTTCGATCAGTTCGTGAATGAACTTGAGAGCCATCTCCCGCGTGTTGCGTCCGAACAGGATTTCGCGTCGCATGCGGTAGATGAGCTGGCGTTGGTTGTTCAGCACATCATCGTACTGAAGCACATACTTGCGTATCGAGAAGTTGTGGAGTTCGACGCGTTTTTGAGCGTTTTCGATGGCTTTGGAGAGCATTTTGGCTTCGAGGGTTTCGTCTTCGGGCCATCCTTTGAGGAGGGGGCTATTGCGCAGGTTTTCTCCGAAGAGGCGTATCAGTTCGTCATCCAGGGAGAGGAAGAATCGCGATTCGCCGGGGTCGCCTTGCCGTCCGGAGCGTCCCCGGAGCTGATTGTCGATGCGTCGGCTTTCGTGTCGCTCGGTTCCCAAAACATAGAGCCCTCCCAGTCGGCGCACCTCGTCGGCGGCTTTTGAGCGCTCCTGCTCGGAGAGGGGGAGTGGGGGCGCGGCGCGCTCTTTGCCCCCTCGGCGGAACGAGAGCAGTTCTGCCTCTTGGGCTTCGGCTTCTGTTGGCTCGGAGTCGTTTTCATCGGTCTTGACGATGGAGCCTCCCAGCAGGATGTCGACTCCGCGTCCTGCCATATTGGTGGCGATGGTCACAGCGCCTTTGCGTCCTGCTTCAGCGATGATGCGTGCCTCCTTCTCGTGGTATTTTGCGTTCAGCACATTGTGGGGGATTCCATGCTCCATCGCTTCGATGAAATAAGGGGCGTTCGCTTCAGGAAGCTCCCAGTGTTCCAGGAACCACTTCACATGGGCAGGGTCCGTGGGGCTGGTCGGCAGGTTCAACTCACGCAGAATGGGGGTGATTTGGCGCATCGAGAGGGCATTCAGGGGCATCATGAGGGTTTTGCGCCACGCTTCACGCTTTTTCTTATCGATATCTTTTGCTTCTTCGATGGCACGGCGTGCCCGCTCGATCAGCACCAGCATCTGCAGTTTATCAAAAGTGAGCCGTGCCGACACCACTTCCGACATCTCAATAGAGCGCGTTCCCACCAATACGGGTTGTTGCTTGGTATAGAGCCTTAGAATCTCCAAAGCGATGCCGCGCAGTTTGGCTTCGAGCGTTTTGTAGACCACATCGGGATGGTCAATACGGATCATCGGGCGGTGCGTGGGAATACAGACCACATCCAAGCCGTAGATTTTGCGGAACTCTTCTTCCTCGGTTTTCGCAGTGCCGGTCATGCCTGCCAGCTTTTGATAGAGGCGGAAGTAGTTCTGGAAGGTGACGACGGCGATGGTCTGGTTCTCATGCTTGATGGGCACGCCTTCTTTTGCTTCCAACGCTTGGTGGATGCCGTCGCTAAAGCGTCGCCCGTGCATGAGTCGCCCCGTAAACTCGTCTACGATGATAATCTCGCCGTTGCGCACCACATAGTGGACATCTTTTTTGAAGTAGCCGTGTGCCTTGAGCGCAGCGTTGATGTAGGGCATCAGCTCCACCTCTTCCGCAAGGTTCTGCACGCCCATCATCTGCTCAAGGCGTGCGATGCCCTCTTCGGTAAGGGTGACGCTGTGATGTTTTTCGTCAACTTTATAGTCGCGCTCAGGTTGCAGTCGACGCACATAGGAGTCGATGCGCTGATAGAGTGTGAGGTCCTCTTCAATCTGTCCTGAGATAATGTGTGGCGTGCGTGCCTCATCAATCAGGATGCTATCCACCTCGTCGATGATGGCGTAGTAGAGTTCGCGCTGGCTAAGGTCTTCTACCGAGAAGACCATATTGTCGCGCAGATAGTCGAAGGCGAACTCGTGGTTGGTTCCGTAGGTGATGTCGGCGTGGTAAGCCTCTTTGCGCGTGACCTCACGCAGGTGGAGGTAGCGCGGATCGGGGTGGACATAGCCTGGCTCATAAAGGTAAGAGCCCCCTCGCTCATCGTGTTCGGTACTTTGTCCTTGAATCACGCCCACAGAGAGCCCCAGGAGGTGGTAGATGGGTCCCATCCAGACCGCGTCGCGTCTGGCGAGGTAATCGTTGACCGTTACGAGGTGGACGCCTTTGCCCAGCAGCGCGTTCAGGTAGATAGGCAGGGTCGCGACCAGCGTTTTGCCCTCGCCTGTTTTCATTTCGGCGATGCGTCCTTGATGCAACACGATGCCCCCCAACAACTGCACATCGAAGTGGCGCATGTTGCATGTTCGGCGCGCGGCTTCACGGCACACTGCAAACGCCTCAGGCAGAATGTCGTCCAGAGAGGCGCCCTCCTGGAGACGCCTCTTGAACTCATCGGTCTTCGCACGGAGCTGTTCGTTGGTTAACTTTTGAATCTCAGGTTCTAAGGCATTGATTTTGTGGACGATGGGCCAGAGTCGCTTAATTTCCCGTTCGTTTGTGTCCAGCAATTTTTTCAACCATTCGCGTATAATCATCATCGCCTCCATATCGGGAGCCTGTAGAGGGTGTCCCTATGGAGTCATGATACCTTAACGGGGGCTATGGCTCGCTAAAACTCCATAATCAGGGTCGGTGGCACAGGGTAGACTCCCATCGTTGCCCCATAGATGGCCAATCCGCCTGCTTTGTCGGAAGGGACAATTAGCCGAATGCGGATCGTGCCCTCTTTTTGGATAGCTGTGAAGATTACAGGGTCTACGGCGAGGCTTACCTCCATCAGATAGCCATACGAGCCGCGCTCGATGCTTGCCCAGTGTAAAAGAACGCCGCGAGCATCGGCAGGATCGTCGGGAAGCTCCCATGGCCTCACCGTCGCCGCCGCCCGGAAGCCCCCGCCTTCAGGCGTGGGGAGGAAGGGCGGCCCCCTCCTTCCATGGCATCCACTGAGCGATCTGTGATATCATAGGGAGCGGCCTGCAACGCCATCGCCAAG
>PSLB01000175.1:0-3556 GCA_040289385.1 Armatimonadota bacterium | reverse complement strand
TCAATACGCCAAGAGTTTTACCTGCCAGGCGATTCGCTGGCAGAACCTCCTGAACTCTTGCTTGTCAAGGTTCTGGGGAGATGATACCACACGAGAGGCGGCGCTCCTCCCCATGCCTAAAGGCAGGGGTCTCCGCGCCGCCGTAAATTGATGAACCTACAATTTCAGGCACTGCAATCTGCTTTCGAGGAGGAGAGCGTGTCCGATCGCGACTACTATGTCCGCCGCGATGCGCTGCACCTAATCCCCGATGAGACGGTAGTGGCTTTGCTCGCACAGGCGTTGGGCGACCGCTAGGGGATGGATGTCCGCTGGGAGACTGTTGAACCGTAGAGGTTGGGAGTGTTTCGCAAGGTGCCAGCGACTTGACAAATCGCACGCCAACCCATCCACCAGCCAAGCGCGATAGGGTATAATTTAGCCACGCTAAATATTGGAGGTGGCTTGGTTATGGCAAATCGTTCGGCTGTGCTGGTTTCTACCGACTGGGTTGCAGAACATCTAGAGGATCCACGTTTGCGCATCATCGAGGTGGATGTAGATACAACAGCCTACGACCAAGGGCACATTCCGGGGGCGATTGGCTTCAACTGGCAGACCCAACTTCAAGACCCAGTGCGTCGGGATATCCCGACGGGCGAAGCGCTGGCAGAGCTATTGAGTGCGCATGGTATTGCCAACACCCACACGATCGTCCTTTACGGGGACAATAATAACTGGTTTGCTTGCTATGCGTTCTGGCTTCTGAAATTGTACGATCATGCGGATGTGCGCTTGATGGATGGCGGACGCAAAAAGTGGCTGTTGGAGGGGCGTCCGATAACCCAAGAACGCCCTCAGTATCCCCGTACTTCCTATCAAGTGCGTGAGCCTGACAGTCACCTGCGTGCCATGCTGCCACAGGTGATGGCCAGCTTGAACCGTCCTGAAGTGATTCTGGTCGATGTGCGGAGTCCTCAAGAGTATACAGGCGAGGTTCTGGCGCCTCCAGGATTGATGGAAACGGCTCAGCGGGGTGGGCACATTCCGGGAGCGGTCAACATTCCGTGGGCTCAGGCGGTGCAAGAGGATGGCTCCTTCAAGCCTGTGGAGGTACTCCGACAGCTTTACGAATCGCATGGAGTGCTTCCCGACAAGCAAGTGATCACCTATTGCCGAATAGGCGAACGCTCTGCCCACACATGGTTCGTACTGAAATATCTGTTGGGCTACCCCGAAGTCCGCAACTACGACGGTAGCTGGACCGAGTGGGGCAACTTAGTGGGGGTTCCGATCGAGCGTGGCGTACCGCCAACCGAAGTGCGGCATGAGACGCCGTGCCCGCAGACTTAGGCGGCTTCGGAGGGCGGTTCAGGGGAAGAGGCGCGCACTTGGTTGCGACCACTCTGCTTCGCTTGGTACAGTGCGGAGTCGGCTTCGTAAAGAAGGGTGGCAGGCGCCGTGCCGTGCCGGTAAGTGGCGACGCCGAGGCTTGCTGTGATGGGAGCGTACGGGTTCTGAATCTCGGCAATCTGTTGGCGCAGTCGTTCGGCGACTTGCATCGCCTCGTTCAGCCCTGTGTTGGTTAGGATGAGGGCGAACTCTTCGCCGCCGTAGCGTGCTGGCACATCATAAGCGCGCGCCGAGCGTTTCAGCACAGCGCCGACTTCGCGCAGCAATTCATCGCCAGTAGGGTGGCCGTAGGTATCGTTGAATTGTTTGAAATGGTCTACATCCAGCATAATCAGGGAGAGCGGTTGACCGAACCGCTCCGCCATCTGCACCGCACTATGGAGCGCCTCATGAAACGCACGGTGGTTTTTCAGTCCGGTCAAGCCGTCGGTGTTCGCAGCTGTGGAAAGCACACGATTCGCTTCCTGTAGCTCGTGGTTCAGGTGTTCCAGCTCGGAGTTGGCTTGCTGGAGCTGTTGATAGAGTTGTTCCAGCTCCTCTTTTTGTTGCTCGATCTCTTGGCGTTGGGCAGATTGCTTCTCGAACGCGTTCTGGAGCTGATCCGCCATTTGATTGAAAGCGCGTGCGAGCAAACCAAACTCGTCACGCGCGGGGTAGGGCACACGCACTGACCAGTTCCCATTTGCTAACTGGCTGACTGCCACAGCAAACATGTGGAGGTGTCGGCGTAGAAGCCCAATCATCACGAGGCTAGAGACCAGAGTGACGGCAAGCCCCGCCAGCAGAAGGTACCGCTGAGCAGAGCGCAACGAACGATGGAGATGGGCAACCTGCTCCTGCATCAGTGCCACGCGCAAGTAACCAATAGGCTGACGAGAAGCATCATATATCGGAAGCATGGCTCCCTGAGCGTCGTCCGCATCAGAGAGGCGCGTCGGCAGGCGCAATTGATTCGGGTCATTGCGCCGTGGAGATTGGATCAACAGCTCCACCCGAGTGCCTAAATGTCCCCAGATCTGCATTAGGCGTGCATCGTCTAAACGCTTTGCCATCAGCAGCACACCGGATTGAGGTGGCGAATAGCTTTCTCCTAACACTGGAGCGTATGCCACCTGATAGATTCGATACCCCACCCGAATGAACGCCACTCCGCTGGTACCCTTCAACGCCTTACGGAATACAGGGTAAGACGGATCCTCCATCGGACGCGGGAGTACAGGCGTCGATAAAACCACGCGACCCTGCATATCAAACACCGCCACCACATCCAAATAGAAGTGTCGCGACACCCAATCTACGACATTAACCCGAATCCAACGCAGATCGCGCTTCGAAATAGCGTCGCGAAATTCTTCCCACACTGAGTAATCTTCGCAGCTGCGTAGCAAGGCTTCTGTATCTTGGTCTAATAGTGCCTGAGCGGTTTTAAGCTGGACTTGAACCGTGAGCGACTGCTGAGTTCGCATCGCCTCCTTAAAGTAGTGAAGAGAAAGCCACTGATACGGTAAAAGCAGAAGCAGGACGAGGAGGAACATGGTCAGCGCGAACCGCTGTCCCACTGGAACCTGCATCCACCGCAATCCAATTCGCCACAAGGCGTACCAAACGACGCCTCTCGCGACGCGCCATCCCGTGAAGGTCTTCACTCTATCCCGATTATGCCATAGTGGACCGCTGTTTTTGAGGTGCAATCCGCTTGCTTCGGCGCATTTGGGATATAATATCGATTAGAAGCGGACATGACGGAGAGTAGACAGCCCAGCCTACTGCTCTCCGTTTTTGTTATCGCTCGTTCCCAAATGCAAAAGTGGAGGCATGGCAGATGGTATCGGTTGGACCGTTCACTGTGCGTCCTGCGGAGGTGCGCGACTTAGAACGCGTCTTCGAGCTGGACAACGGTTCGGCAACGCCGCACTCTCACGCGACTACTTCGAGGCGTGGCTCCAGCATCACCCGCTGGGCTTTCAGGTAGCTGAGTTCGCTGGGCGCATCTGTGCCTATAGCATGGTAATCTATCTGCATCGGTACCAGATACGCGATACTGGTGGGGGCACTTGTGCCACCCACAGCCCATTAGGCGAATATCTGTATGCGGTCAGTTACCCCATGGCTAAAGCCAGGGGCTTGCGCTTCCAAATTTCGTGCCTGCGGCACGCCTACCTTT
>PSLB01000174.1:0-3577 GCA_040289385.1 Armatimonadota bacterium | reverse complement strand
TTGAGTATACCACAGAATCATCAATGGGAGGAGGGGGGCCGCCCTTCCTCCCCACGCCTAAAGGCGGGGGCTCCCGGGCGGCGCGTCAGGTGAGGTGGCGAACATTATGCTCGGCAGTTTCTTGAACGGGCTCTCGCGGATGACGCGGATGACAGGCTTCACCCTGCATATGGAGCCGCCAGCCTTTGCCGCGGACATGTCGGCGGCGTTAATGGGATCTTTGATGGCGGAGGCGCTCTATGGGCATCGCGAGCTCTTGGCCATTCAGACCACCTTTTGCGTGCCCGATAGGCGGTTTCAGGGCTTTTTCCTTTATCTGCCTGAGGTAGGAAGTCTCGATAAGCTGTTTCAGGTGCTTGGAATTTAGGCAGGAGGTCAAACCAGTGGCGGGAACGGCTGAAATCCTGTTAGCGGGGATGGGTGAGATCAAGGTGGCACGCAATACGGGTGTATTGGGGTGTATCGGATTGGGCTCGTGTGTTGGCACGCTGTTATACGATCCGCAAAATGCCGTCGGCGCGCTGGCACATGTGATGCTACCCGAACCGCACAGCGACGATGTCGCACGCCTGCCCGGCAGGTATGCTACCACCACCGTTCCTGCCCTTCTGCAGGAGCTGGGAACTACTGATGCCTCCGCCTCGCGACTTAAGGCGATTCTCATCGGGGGTGCTAAGGTGTTTCTAAGATGAGCAAAATACGCGTGTTGGTGGTGGACGATTCGCTTTTTATGCGACAGATGATTACCGACCTCCTGAGTGCAGATCCAGATATTGAGGTGGTGGGCAGTGCCCGCAATGGTCAGGAGGGACTGGAGTTCGCACGCCAGCTCCAGCCCGATGTGATTACCCTCGATGTCGAGATACCCGTGATGGATGGTGTCACGATGCTGGAGCGTTTAATGACAGCACAGCCGACTGCGGTGGTGATGGTCAGTAGCCTCACGAAAGAGGGCGCTGAGGTCACCCTGCGCAGTCTGGAGTTGGGAGCGGTGGACTTTGTGACGAAGCCTTCGGGCTCTATTTCGTTAGATCTCTACAAGATCCCGTCGCAGATTGTAGAGAAGGTCAAAGCGGCAGCGCGTGTGCCGCGTTTTCGTTTGCGGGCGCTGGCTCAATCGGTGCGTGTTCTGCCCCCAGCAAGTGTCCCACCGCCTTCACGCACTGCGTCCCCATCGAAGGTGTTGGTGGTTGTTGGGTGTTCCACGGGGGGACCGCGCGCGCTGACGACGCTGTTGGGTGCCCTTCCAGCAGATTTTAGTGCCCCGATGCTCATCGTTCAGCACATGCCCGAGGGGTTCACACGGAGTTTGGCGGATCGCTTGGATCGCCTGTCTCCCCTGCGCGTGTGCGAGGCGGCTGCAGGCGATCGGCTCCAAGCGGGTGTCGCCTATTTGGCTCCTGGAGGACATCACCTGAAGCTCGGTGCAGGATTGTGTCTCCAGCTTTCGCAAGAGCCTCCTGTGCATGGAGTGCGTCCTGCGGTGGATGTCACGCTTCTTTCGGTTGCACAGCACTTTTCAGGATCCGTTGTGGTGGCGATTCTCACGGGTATGGGTTCGGACGGGGCGATGGGCGCCCGCACCCTGCACGCCAAAGGAGCTCGCGTGCTGGTAGAAGATGAGTCGACTTGTGTGGTGTTCGGCATGCCGCGCGCCGTAATCCGAGCCGGCTGCGCCGACCGTGTCGTGCCCTTAGACCGCATGGCACACGCTCTTTACGAGGAGGTACAGACCTTATGCAGACCCCATGTAGCCTAAATGTTCCCAAGACCCCTGAGCTGTTGCGCGACTTCGAGCAGTTCAAGCGCGAGCTCAAAAAGCACACGGGGCTCGATCTGGAGCAGTATAAGTTTGATCAGACCTATCGGCGCATTTGGACGATGGTGGATCGCGCTGGATTCCAGAAGTTTATCGACTATCTGCGCTACCTGCTTCAGGATGAGGCGCGCCTGCGCGCCTTCATCGACCGCTTAGCCATTAATGTCTCCGAGATGTTCCGCAATCCCGATCAGTTCGAGGTGCTCCACCAGCAGATTCTGCCTGCCTTGCTTAAGCGTCGGCAGAGTTTGAAGGCCTGGAGCGCAGGTTGCTCTTACGGAGCGGAGGCGTACAGTATTGCGATCCTGCTCCACGAGCTCGCTCCGAACCGAGCCCATCAGATTTGGGGCACGGACATCGATTCGGATGTGCTGATCCGTGCCCAGCGTGGGATCTTTGCGCCCAGTGAGGTGCGCAGTGTCCCCCCTGTCTATCTTCAGCGGTACTTCCGTAGCTTTGAGGAGAACAGACGCACCCTCTATGAGGCGGATCCGATGCTTAAGCGCTACCTTCAGTTCCACACGCACAACCTGCTTTCCGACCCCTACCCCCAAGGATTTGACCTGATTGCGTGTCGGAATGTGATTATCTATTTCTCGGATGAGGCGAAGGCACGCCTTTTCCGAGAGTTCTACCGTGCGCTCCATCCCGGAGGCTACCTCTTTCTGGGCAATACCGAGCGCATCTTCAACTACCGGCAAATCGGGTACGAGAACCCGTTTGCCTTCTACTATCGCAAACCTGAACAGGAGGTGCAACAATGGCCAAACGCATCTTAATCACCGACGATGCGCTGTTTATGCGCGTGACCCCAAGAATATTCTCACTCAGAACGGCTTCGAGGTTGTCGGCGAGGCATCGAACGGACGCGAAGCCATCGAACTCTACGAACAGCTCCAACCCGACTTGGTGTTCATGGACATCACCATGCCCGAAATGGACGGTCTGGAGGCGCTCAAAGCGATTCGTGCCAAGGACCCCAACGCGAAGGTGGTGATGTGCACGGCTATGGGACAGAAACAGATTGTCCTCGACGCGATTCAGGCAGGGGCGAAAGACTTCATCGTCAAGCCCTTTCAACCCGACCGTATTTTGGAGGCGGTCCATAAAGTCGCCTAAGGAGGGGCTACGATGAAAGCAGAATATATCAATCCGTTCGTGATTGCGGCGGTGAATGTGTTCCAGATGATGCTGGGCATCACACCACAGAAGGGTCAGTTAATCGCCCGCAAGGGGATCTTTACCTCCCAGCAGTGCAATATTGTGCTGGGAGTCACGGGGAAGCTGGAGGGGCAGCTGATCTATGGAATGTCGATCTTCACTGCAGATAAAATCGCCTCCAAAATGCTTGGCACAACGATTCGAACCTTCGACGAGCTTGCGGCGAGCGCGATTGCGGAGCTGGGCAACATGATTTCTGGTGCTGCACTCACCGAACTGGCTTCGCGGGGGATTCATTGCAATCTCTCGCCACCCACCCTCATCCGAGGCACGAATGTCAAAATCAGCATGCTGGAGAGCCCTGCGCTGGTGATCCCGTTGGTTACCCATCTCGGAGAGATCGAAATCAATGTGGGGCTAAGTCAACTACCCCATAGCTAAAGCTAGGGGCTTGCGCCTAACCCGCTTCCGCGGGCTGGCACGATAGGCCGGTTGACAACGGCCCGCCAGCGGCAGCTATCCCACCGCTGGCCAGACGGCGAACCATCCCTCTCCCGCACCGTTGCCGGTAAGCCGTTTACCACGCGGGTGCCTTGT
>PSLB01000007.1:0-35676 GCA_040289385.1 Armatimonadota bacterium | reverse complement strand
CTAAAGCCCGGGGCTCCCGGCGGCGCGTTCTGGAGGTGGACAGGGTGGAACCCGTCCACAGGCAAGGGCAGGGGGTGAGGCTGCCTGCGTGTGGGAGAGGCGGGCGTCCGATTGCCTTAGAAAAACTTGGGAGCACAAGTGGGCAGTAATCCCCCCAATCAATTCATTTCATTGAGGGGATACACGGACCCCCTCGCGCATGGGGGATCATTATGGGATGAACAGGTATCTTCCGTGGTCACTAGCCCTTAACTTGAAGGAGAGGAGTGGCCGTGTGGCGCGACCTGTGGTCTTGTCATCTTGGGATGGCACGGTGTCGCCGAACCGGAGCGCAGGGACAAAGCCCTGCGTGCATCCGGAATAAGGATGCCCCTCCATTGATGGAGGGGAGGACGTCGCAATTCCTCACCGATTGTGGGTAAAGCCCCTCTCAAACTGGCAGGAATCCCCATAAAGTGGTGTGTAATTAAGCACGAAGGAAGGTGAACACCTTACACACTTAGGGGAGTAGGCGTCCAAGCCCGCCTGCTCATCCTTTTTGTTGGGGTACAATTCGGCTCTATGTATCGACAGGGTCCCCAGCAGGTCTGGGTACCGCGCCGTGTGTGGCAGGTAAGCCCCCCAAGCGATTCGGCGGTTCTCATTCAAGCGGAACGCTCGCGCCTCGAAGGGAATGTGCGTTTAGTAGGTCCTCGTGGGCGCGTGGTGTACGCATTCCGCGTGCTGAGCGGGATGGATGTGACGCTTCACTTGTACCTGCAGGGGACGGGACAGATTCGGGTTCGCACGGATTCAGGCGGGCTTGCTGTGCGACGCATCGTCCCCCGTGTTCAAAGCTATCGGTTGACGGCTCGTATCCCGCTTCAGCCAGCGGTACAAAGCCTACAGGTAAGTATCGAGTCGCTGCAGCGGACGCAGGTGCGCATCCTCTTAGTGGCGATCGAAGCGGCTGATCGGGACGAGGATCGCGACGGGATCGGTGATGGGGTCGAGCGCATGTTGGGAGTCTCGGCGAACGCCCTGCGCCCCTACCAGCCCGAATCGCCCCGCACGTGCTACCAAACTGGAGCCGATTACGACCCCCGACTGGATCTCGCAACCGATGCGGTCATTCTGCACAGTTACGACCCTGCCCGCCTGACAAACTGGAAGCGGCAGGGACGCACGGCGTGGGCGATGGGGGGGTTCCGCGACGATGCAGACGATATGCGTGCCTATCCCGAACATGTACAGCAGTGTCGCGATGGGGTTCCGATTCAGGTAGAAGGTAGTTTCTATCTGGTGCCGACCGCCGATCGGTTAGAGCTGTTGCGTGCGCGCTATCTACGGATGGTGGAGGCAGGCGCAGAGGGCATATGCCTCGAAGAGCCTAAGTATTGGGCGGATGTGGGCTACGAGCCTGCCTTTCAGCGACTTTACGCTCAGCACTACGGGCAGGCGTGGCTTCCCCCGCATGATTCGCATGCGAGTCGCTGGCGCGCCGATCGGTTCAAGGCGGAACTGATGAACCAGATGGTGCATACCTTGCTGGAACGCGTGCGCGCCTTCCGCCCTCAGGTGCGCCGAATGGTTGCCGTGCATAGCCCCCTGAACTCCGCGCTTCGGCGCATTTGTCTGGCGCATCACGCTCTCCTGTTCGGCAAAGGCGATCTGGTGCAGGAAGTTGTGGGACAGGTCTGGTCCGATACGCCTGTGCTGTTTCGAGGCACAAGCCAGCCGATGCCGTTTGCAACCGCCTATTTGGAATATAGCTCGCTGGTAGGGCTGGTGCGTCAGAGTGGGAAGCGTCTTTGGCTGTTGATGGATCCGCTCTCGGATGTGCCCACCCGTCCCTTCTCCGAGCATCAGGCGTTTTACTTTACTACCGTCGTAGCGTCGGTGATGTTTGCGGAGGCACAGGGCTACGTGGTTCTGTCTTGGCCCGAACGCATCTTTGGCAGTGTGCCCCCGCATTATGCCAGCGCCATCTTGAGCGTCGTGCGCACGTTAGAATCGATTGCCGAACAGCGTACGGTAAGTCTCGATGCAGGGGGAGAAGGTCTCGCAGCGCTTTACAGCGACACGACCACGGCGATGCGTGGCGCGCCCGAGCACGCCCCGATTGAAGACCTGATGGCGCTGATTGTGCCCTTAGTGCAAGCAGGGGTTCCCGTGAGGATGTGTTCGCTCCAGCGGGTAGGGGAGCCGAAATATCTGCAAGGGGTGCGCATGGTGTTATGGACTCCTGAAAGCGTCAAGCCGATGCACGAGTCGGAGGTGGCGGCGCTTGCGCGCTGGGTGCGTGAAGGGGGCTGGCTGGTGGTGGTTGGCGGGCAAAACGGCTACGATGCGATTGCAGACCAGCCTTGGCAACAAGCGGGGCATCCTACAGCTGTCCACTGGCTACTGGCACACTGCGGGGTTGCCTTAACGATGCAAAGCGAGGTTTCAACCGCTGCCCCGCCTGAGGCGTGGCGTGAGCTGGCACGGCACGGCACCCAACCCGAACACAGCGCGCGCAATCGGCAGTGGGTCGAGTTCGACCTGAGTGCCTATGCGGGGCAGACGGTATATGTGCGCTTTCGTGACAGCCTGCCCGATACGGGCTGGGGGGCGCTTGTGCGTCAGGTTCGCCTGGAAGCAGATGGGCGCACGCTCGCTGCTTTCTACACGCACACCGCGGCCGAACCGCTGTTCCTTTATCATCACACTGGGAGCCAGCTCAACAGTCAAGGTGAGCGATTCGCCGACCGCGACGCCCAGTTCACCTACCGATTCGCGCTCCCGCAGGCACGAAAAATCGTGCTGAAGGTGGAGATTGCTCAAGAGTGGCTGGTGGAGATCAGCACCACTCCACCTTATCCTGAGCGAGTTTTGCGCCCCACACGCGCCGATTTGCCCGCCATCATCATACGAAACGATGAGTCTCTTACCTGCTATGAGATGGCGGAGAGTGAGCCCCTTTACACCTACGAGGGTGCGCCTGTCGCCGTCCTGCGCCGTGTAGGGCACGGAGGGATAGTCCTGCTGGGGGTTTCGGGGCGTGCGTTCGGCAACCTATCTCAGGGCGATGTGCTGTGGCGTGCCATCACGCGCTACCTCTGTGCCCAAGCAGGCATTCGCTATCGCGAGCGCGCCCGCATGCTGGCACGGCGCGGCGACTGGGTGGCTGTATGGGGCACCTATCGCACCACGCGCCTGCGCGGCACTTACCTCGATGTGTTGGACCCACGCTTGCCCATCCAGACGGATATCCCCATCGAGCCGAACCAAGCACGCCTCTTCCTACAGGTAGAGGGGAAACTCCAAAAGGCAGGGCTCCTGCATACTAATGCTCGAATCATCCTGCGACACGAGACGCCCAAAACGCTTGCGTACTTGATGCAAGGACCTTTGGGCGTGGAAGGCGTGGCGCGAATCGCCATTCGCGGGCTGAAGGGACAAGTAACGCTAACCGATACCCTGGGTAACCCACTGCCCGTGAACTCTCAGCGCGAGGGTGACACCCTTTTGGTGTGGTGGAACCTTTCGCCCGAAGGACAAGTCTTAAGTTTACGGTAGGCATTTTGTAGGAAGCATGGGCAACAAGGCGAATAGAGCGCCACACCAGATGTGCCATAATATTCGGGAACCTTTAGCAACCTGCCGGTGTCGAACAGATACCGGGCAAATCGGGGGCAAACGATGAGAAGAACAGGATTTACACTGGTGGAACTGCTGACGGTGATCGCGATCATCGCCATCTTGGCGGCGATCCTCTTCCCGATTGCGGGCACGGTGCGCGAGAATGCCAGACGGAGCCGGTGCATCTCGAATCTGAACCAGATCTTCGTCGCCCTGCAAAACTATAAAGACGATTATCGAGCCTATCCTTCCGTGTTGGGCGCGTACGCAGTGGATGCCAACGGCAACCTGACATGCAATCAGCAGGCGGCATTGCCTTTCGATCAAGCCCCGAAGCCCTTGGGTTCTTACCTGAAAAACGACGAGATCTTCTACTGCCCGAACAACCCTGTCGATGACAAACGGTTAATCACCCAAGCGGTCTACCCGAATGGTCATGCGCGTGCGGGACAGCCTGTACGCCTCAACCCTGCTGATCCCAATAGCCCCTTCGTTTGCTTTTATCGATTTGATAGCTACTCTATCGGCAAGGGAGGCAGCACAAGTGCCTACGAACTGCACTACACGCTGTTCTGGACGAATAGTCAGCTCAATCAACAAGAGACCCCACGCTATGGGGCTGGATTCTTCGATGATCCTGTCGGTCCCAAGGCGTCGGATAACCCTCGCCAGTTAGGTTATCGTAATCCTGATACAACTGCTGTGGTGACCTGGTGCTCTTATCATCGCTCTTATCAAGGCAACCAGCCCGTTCGGGCGAAAAACGACCCCGTACTGTTCCTAACGGGAAATGTGAAGATGATGGACTCGGTGCGTATGTTTGATGCACCGTATCTGGTTCGTCCATAGTACGGGTTCTTTGGGTCTCTCAGCGTTGTATGAGGTGGATAACCGATGATTGGCAGGGATAACAGACAGGTGGGCGCCTCGTTAGTGGAGGTGCTGGTGGCGATTGGCGTCTTGACCATCGCCATTCTGGCGTTTATACGGCTTTACCCGAGCGGGTTTTTGACATTGAAGCGCTCGGGGCAGAGCGAATCGGCAACGCGTCTGGCACAGAAGGAGATCGAACGGCTTAAGATGCGCCAGTCGAGTCTTCCCTACGCGATTGCGCCCATTCGCTATCGGGTCGCTAACGGCGCCACCTTGATCGAGATAGACCCGACCGTCTCCCCAGATGAGACAGGGGTTCAGCCCGACCTCCCCCGTGATGTGCCCCGTGAATACGCCTCTGGTGTGAACCGCTTTCGGCGTATTATTGGTGAGCGCGCCGTGCTGGGATTGCCCGGTGCCCTGCCCGGCACGAGAAACCAGATTACCGAAGGCATCCTCTACACGATGACCTTCGCCCCGATTGCGTTGCCCCCGCGCGCCTTGCGCAACAACCCCGATGTGTTCGTCAACTACCTGCAGGTCTACGGCAACCCAATGCGCCGATTCGTGCTGGATTCCGACTATCAGTGGCGCAATCTGGCGGTTTACGACTATGCTATCGACTACGAGAAAGGCTTCATCCTCTTGCGCCCTCTGCGTAATCGTTCTATCAGCTATAAGGTGGACTATACCTATCTGGTCGCCCACGCTGGGCATTACGATGTGTACCAAGTCTCTACCGTGATTCGGCTGGCACCCACAGCACCCAACCGCCCCTATGCCGTATGGGTGCCGTTGACTGTTCCTGTGGCGGGGCAACCGCCCGAAAATTTCCAGCCTGTGAATCGGATAGAGGGCTTTGCTGGCATCGTGCCCGAATCGGACTCGTGTGCGCGCCTGTTCGAACTTCTGTCCGATACAGCTCCTTGGGATCCCGATTATCCATACCAATACAAGCTGATGAACCCGCTGCTGGGCACGCTGATGTTTAATCCCCGCGCTTCTGGGGTCTACGAATCCTATTGGCGGGGCGAGCGCCCGTTGATGGCAAACATCGACTACACCGTGCTGGATTGGTTCATCTTGTCCGAAGAGCTGACTGTGCCCGCTAACCGACGCTTGCGCCTGGCGTTTACCGATCTCAAACAGTTCGGCGATCTGCAAAATGACCAGACGACCTATCCCGGCTTGCGTTTGAGCGGGGATATAGAGCCCCTTCCGAGCGACCTCCGAGCGATGGAAGGCAATCCGCTCTATGCGGATGTGGTGATTATTGACCTGCTGACAGGGCAGTCGATTTTTGTGCAGAAAGGGCAAGCCATCGGCAACGGGAGCCCTGCCGTCTCGGTGGATTACGGGGCGGGTATCGTCGAGCTGCGCGACTCCACCTTTGCAGGGCGCAAAGTGCGCGTCATGTATAAGGTTCACGATAACTGGGCGCTTTCGGTGCAGAAAGCCGTGCAACGATACTTTATCAGCAATTCGCTGGAAGGGATGCCCGTCGACGCGTGCTGGTACGACTTCGAGGGCACCCTCGAGCGACAAGAAACCCCGACCCCGCGCCAGCGACGACTCTATTTCAACCGCAGCGAGGCTGGCAAGACCATCCAGATTCGCGAGTACTGGTATGACACCCCAAACGGGGTGAAACAGGGCACGAACGGTGTGTTTCGCATCTCCGAGACCCCAGACGATACAGGCTATGTCTACGTCGACTTGACCCAGCTCCATCCCGATGCGCGCCGATTTGCGCCTGAAAGGATTGGTACGGCACTGCGCGGCGTTCAAGGACTGTCGCTCACGGTGCGGCTCACCTACGAAGTAGACAGACGCACCCTCCGCCTGGACTTTGACCAGATCCTTTCGCGAACAGAATAAGGAACTGGCACCGAATCTCACAAGTCGAACACGGAGGAACTCATGAAAGATAGGCAGGCGATGCGGACAGGAGGGTTTACCCTTGTGGAGTTGCTGGTGGTGATTGCGATCACCGCCATCCTGTTGGGGCTTCTGTTGGTGCCGTTGGTGCAAGGGTTCCGCTACACGCGTCAGGGTCAGGTTCAGGCACAGGCGCAAGATACGGTGCGTTTGGCGCTAAACCAGATTCAGAACGATCTCAAACGCGCGGCGTATGTGTTCGATACGGCTGGTCGTGAGATCACCTTCTATGTCGCTCGCCCCGATGGCTCCGCTCGGCAGTTCACGCTCCAAGGAGCAATTATAGACCTCGTTCCCCCTGCCTATGGGGATCCTTCCCAGCCTTCAAACGACCCCACCTCCGACATTCCGTTGGGCGTTGATGAGTTGGCTGTGCCGATTGCGCCCGGACGCGTGGTGGTACGCTACTTCATCGGCACGATGGACAACACGAACCCCTATCTGAACCCAGACGAGGTGCGCAATGTGGTCGCCACTGCCAAAGAGAACCTCGCAGTACTCTACCGTGCCGAATTCCCACTCTATGCGCAGGTGAACGGACGGTGGCAATTGAACCCAGACCTGTTCGATCGTCCTGAGGATTTTTATGACCCCAACTTTTTCTACGGTCCCAAGCGTGAGGGATGGCGCAAGGTGGCTAAGCCCATCGTTCCGCTGGGCACGGTGGATATGGTGCAGGTTACCTACGACCGCAACGGGGAGCCTACTGCGGTTCAACCTCTGTTTGCTCTCAAGCCTGCGCCAGTAGTGAACCAGATGGGAACTCCTATCGAAACCGAAAGCCTCGATAGCGAGTCGCCGAACCATCCCCCCGTGCGGGTGCGCTTCCCCCATGGCTTGTGGCAGATGACCCTTGGCGAGTTTCGGCTGGTTGTCTTTCGTAGCCGTCCCGATGCCCTCCAAAATAACCAACCGCTGGAGTATTTCTATGTAGATATCGACTCCAATCCGCCCGCATTGCCCATTCGCGGCCCCTACTGGGCGCTCTATCGTTATTGGTTCGATGGCAACCGCGAGCGCACCGACAAAGTGGCTTCTATCAGTGAGCTGACTTACCGAATCCTCTACCAAGAGCTTCCCCTTTTTGTGGGGGGGCCCGGTAATCCCCCCGATTTAGAGGATCCTCACCTGGTACGGTTAGCGTTTATGGTCGACACCGAATCGGGCATGTTGAACTTCGCCATCCCGCATTGGATGGCATATCCCCGTGAAGGGCTAATCTACAGCACGGGGGAGTTCTACACTCCCTTCAATGATCCGGGACCGCCCTACAGGGCTACGCTCAACTCGCGCTATAATGCGGAGTATCGTGCGGCGATGAGGGACGGCACGCAAAACAATGTCAAGCGCGCCATCTCACTGATGGACACCAACAATGACGGGCGTATCGACGATGTCGCCATCTACGGTCCGTTGAACCTGCTCGACTGTGCCGTGGTGCCCGGCTCGGAGATTGTAATCGGTCCCGATCAGCGTCCGGGTCCGAACTACGGTAAGCCGATTCGGTATCAGCGTGTGGCATCGGCGAGCGCACCTGTGGGACCGAACCAGTACCGCATCCTCTATCAGGATGTGGTACCGTTGCGCCAACTGATCGCCACCTACGGCGAGCAAGAGGTGACGCAAAACTTCTACAAATATGCTCCCCTTTTGCGAGGCTACATCGAATTCTATTCCGATCCGCAAACGCCGATGCCTCCTGGGGACAGTAACATCATCATAACCTTTGCGTATCAGAACAACTTACCTACCGATTCGTATGTGGCGGACTACCAGACGCGTCGGCTGATGGATTTGGTGGTCGGCGTGCGATTTTACGGAGCGGATCGTCCTGTGAACCTTATCCAGAAAACTCAGGTGGAGCTCCCGAACATCGTGCGCGCTCGCGCACGACAATAAGAGGTGACCGACGATGAGACGAACACAGTTTGGACAGACTTTGGTGATCGCCCTGCTGGTGAGCTTCGTGTTGCTGGTGCTGGGCGCGGTCTTCATCTCGGTCATCGCCCGCAACCTGTTGAATGTGCGTACGGCACGCGAACGCCTGACCGCAGACTATTTTGCGGAAGCGGGCATCCAATACGCCGTAGACCAGTTCGTCAACAGCGAATTCGGAGCAGACTGGCGCCCCATCCCCGACAACTCTAACAATCCAAGCGATCCCGACTACTTTTGGATTAAGCCCTATAACCCAACAGACAAGACGGGTGGGTTTACACGCATTAACTTCCCCAACGGGCGTGCCCTGATTCGAGTCTCGTACCAACCTTCAGGTCCCCTTCATCGCCAGCCTGTGATCAAAATCGAGTCGGTAGGGCGCATAGGGCTGGTAGACCCCAATGACCCCACGACGCTCCGAGAGGGCGCATCGGGGAATCGTGCCGAACGTGCCGCATATATCCAGATTGGCACAATAGACTACTTGCGCTTCGTGATGAACCGCAACCAACGCGGCGACATCATGGAGCTCGGCGCAGAGGATATCGGAATCGGGGTTCCATATCGGCTCATATTGGGCGAGATCGACAACAATATTGGGGGAGGATCGATCTATGTCAACGGCAACTTGCGTTGGAGCGGGACGGTACAAATCGGATTGAACCCCAATCTCGGGGAGCGGGTCTATGTTGCTGGCGAGATTCTGCACAACGAGAATGTGCCGACCCGTGTGACGCTGTCGGTGGCAGGTGTAGGGGATGTGCCTGTGCTACCAAGCAATCAGAGCAACTTCACCACCGTTGGAGGGCTTTATCGCGATGGGCGTCCGCTGACCGCTGCGGATGGCTACCCACGCACCATTCCGTTTCTGCCACCGCCTCGAATGGACACCGTCGATCCAGCAACCGACCGTCCACGCTACGTGTCGGCGACGCGCGATTCTGGCACCTGGCGCCAACGCCCGGACGGAAGCTGGTTCAACACGGGACAGTACGGCTATGGACGCGGAGTCTACATCAATAACGCTCAGGATATTCAGCACGAGAGCCGAGGCGTGCTTGGAGGATATACCTTGCGCAACGATTGGCTCAGACCCGGCAACTCGCGCTACTGGAACGGGCCCTTCTACGAACCCCCAGGCGTCTACATCGAGCTGTTCGAGGTTATTGAGAATGGGCAGATTCGAGCGCAGGGCTTTCGAATCACGCGCAATCAGGCAGACCCACGCGATGTATGGTACAATCCGAGTACAGGGTACCCGACTAACATCAAAACGCTGGCGTTCCGGTTTGTCAACCAGACGGATCCCCAAGACAACACGCTCACGAACGAAATTGTAGAGAGCCTCCCGCCCAACGAGCGGAGCGGGTTCCACGTGCCGTTCAATGGGGTGATTTACGCAGAAGGGAATGTGCGGGTGCGCGGGCGTATCCCGTCGGGACGCCAGATCACGATTGTCACGAACGGCACAGCCTACATCGAAGGCAATATTGTTAAGGGCGATGCGCGTTCTGCGCTGGCGATTATTGCACGCGACTATGTGTGTGTGAACACAACGCAGTTCCTCTACCGAACCGCTGATAGCCCTGGCACGGCGCAAGGCGACCCCTTCAACTCGGAGGCACCCTACTTCTTTGAGGTTTTGCCCGACCAGCCGATGCGTATTCTGTTCAGCTTCGGGGAAGATCCTACACCCTACGCCAACCTATTGAGTCTCTATGTGCGCCACGCAGCTGGCGGAGAGGCGTCATTCATCAATTTACTGGTGAACCCCTCCATTCTGGAGAACCCGTTTTACCCATTCAATATTCCGGGCTTCCCGCCGTATCTCTACCCACTGGGACGCACCTCGCTTCAGGTCTATCCCAACTACGAGAAAATCGCATTCCCGCTGACGCCGCTGACCGCTTTCAATACGCAACCGGGGATTGTGAACATGCTCCAGTTCCAGCTCCAGCCGATCTCGAATATCGACTCGTTCCGATTCCCGACAGATAACAAGCCTTACCGACTCAGCGCGGTGGCAATCCAACCGTTGGATATCAAGATTCAGGCTGCACTGTTTGCGCAGGAGGGGAGCTTCTTCGTCATTCCGGGCTACTGGTTCAACACGAACCCGCAAGACACGCGCGAGAACGCTTCCACGCGCGACCGCCGTTTGCTGGGGGTTGCTTCGCCTGAATTTCCGTTCTACGGGGAGCCGCTCGATATTCAGATTACGATAGAGGGCGCGATTGCCGAGAACTTCACTGCGCGCCTGGGCGACCAGACGGAATGGCTCCGCAAATGGGGGTGGATCCCACGCGAATACGGCAATTCGGGCGTGGAGATCCCCAGAGCCCATCAACGCTACTTTCATGATGGGGCTAACAGGCGTTACGCAGTCAATCTGTTGATGCGGTACGACCCGATCTTTCGGGATCCGCGGGTGAGCAATCTGCCCCTCCGTACCGCCTATACTGCGAACCCCGCGGATCCGATGTATGCCCATCCGGGCAACATTCTACCACCTCTGCCGAGACTGCCCATTTGCCCAAGCCCAATTTTTGTAGGAGAGATCCGACCGTAAGGTGAGGAGATGACAATGATGAGAGGGATCAGTTTTGTGGTGGCTGTATACCTTCTATTGGGAGCGCTATTTGCGGATGGGCGTGGCTACGAAGCGCGCACCGTGCCTATCTACGCAGGCGTCGTGAAGCTGAACCCGAACGACGTAGCGGTGCGCGACCACTATACCTTCTATGTCATGGAGCGGCGCAACGATGTCAAGCCGTTGGGGCTGACCTTCATCAACCCCTACGCCCCTTCAAACACGAATCGTAGCCAGCGCGCCTATTGGGAAGTAGATCTCTCTACAATCGGTGAAACGGAGGTTACGCGCTATCGCGTGCTTCTGATGAGCCGTGCAAGCTGGGAATTGATCACGCCCGAAATTATTGCAAAACTTCGTCGCTTTGTAGATAGCGGCGGCGTGCTGTGGATCGAGAAAGCCTATGTCCCTGCGCCGCCTGCTAGGAGCTCACTCATCTTCCCGGGAGTAGAGTTTATAGACGATATTGCTCCCATCACGACGGTCAATCTCAATCACCCGCTTCTGAACGGCTACTATCGGCTAACGCCAGGCGAGATGGCTCGATTAGGGCTACGCGGTAAGGGTCAGATGAAGGGGCGCCTCCTCACCCTGGGAGTCAGCCCTGTGCTTCAAGTGGTGATGGCAGATAATACCGGTGCGCCCGTGATTGCGGCCTGCCCCTACGGCTCTGGGCGAATTGTGGTTAGCGCCGCAGGAGTCGCCTCGGCAATCAATGCACCTTTCATGAGTGCGCGGGATGGTTCAATCGTGTCGCAGGCGCGTGAATATCTGATCGAGAATGTGCCTGACTTAGACCTCAAATTTGCCTACAATATCGTGCGTTGGGCAGGGAGCGGGAGTGCCCCCAGCGTGAACATGCGTGGAGCGAACGCTCTTGCGGACCAATACGGGGCACCGTTGGGCATTCGGTGGCGCAACCGCAACGAGAGCCTCGACAGCACCGTCGTGTACGGGGGGTTGCTCTTTGCCACGATAGGCACTAAGTTGGTCTGCTACGACATGCAACCCAACCGCGACCTGGACGGCGACGGACGCTCCGACGACGGTATTCTCGACTTGGAGCGCGGGGAGACCTACGACAAGGTTTGGGAAGTGGACCTTTCTGGGCAGGCATCGCCTCCGATTATCGCTGAGACGCCCAGCGGGCTACAAGTCATTGTGCTGGTAGGCACTGACGTGGAGGGCTATTGGGCACTTCCTCGCGACCCAGCAAGTGGGAGAGTCTTGCCTGAGGGTCAGCGCGTGTGGCGCGTTCAGAACCCTGGAGGCGGCAATATCCCAGAGTTGCCCGACAGACGCCTGCCCGCCCCGCTCCTCCTCGAGAACGCTCTGCTGATTGTGCCCTCTTATCACCCGGCAAGCACGAACCTCGCAGCAGGGTTCTACGCAGTCGCCCTGGGAAACGGTCAGAACCCACAGGTCATCCGGTCGGGCAATTCGTTCCCTCCACAGTGGTATCAGCCTCGTAGTGGGGTTAGTGGTTCGTGGAGCTGGCTGACTCCAGCAATTGGAGGGCTGGTACCCAATCGTGGGGTGGGTGGCGGCAATGACATCGTCATCTATTTCGGAGCGCGACGCGAACCCGATAGTGGGACAACCACGATCGATGGCGTCCAATCCTTCTGGATTGGCGCTCGCGGCGAGGTGTTGACCCCCGCAATCGCGCCAGATGGTAGCTATCTGGGATACTTGCAAACGCGTCTCACGGGCACTGCAAAGATTTTCGTTCCATCCGACCCACCCAACCCTGCTCTCGCTGCTTTGCGTCCGCGAGTCTATCGCTATAACGAGACCACAGGCATACTGGAGGACATTACAGACAGCGTCAAATTCTCTGATGCTGATGAGAGTAGGAGAGACATGCCATCGGCAAGCGTGGGTTACGAAGGACCGATCAGAGGGTATCGCTTCTTCATCGACTACTATATCGATTGGACGAGCGTTTCCAACCCAACCATTATGTTCCGCACCTTTGCCCAACTTCCTGCCGTGACGGCTGGTGGTGGCGTGCCCTCCAACGAACTAAGGGGCATAACTCTTGGGGCGAACGGCGTTGTTTATCTCACCACAGGTACCGAAAGTACCCGACCCGATGAGGCGAATGGGAACCTGATTGCGCTGATGGAGCAAGCGCCGCCGCGTGGACAAGCGCGGGGCGGATCGGTCGTCTTGTGGCGTTGGCAATCTCACGGAGGCTACCTCCAGCTTATGCGCAATGTCGAGCTTCCTATCGACGGTGCCACCCTCTGGCACGAGCCCAACGAGCGGGTCGACGCCTATCTGGGGCGCTTTGCGCAGTTCAACCACTCGCGGAACAGGAATACACGGGCGATGAACTTTAGCTTCAAGCACGCTCCTGTCTACTACGATGGCGCCGTTTATGCGATTGGTGAGGGAGTCGTTCGGTTAGGTCCCCTCGAGCTACCCTACACTATTCTCCTGGTGTTCGACGCGGATCAGAGCCATTTTAGCATCGACCTGTCTGCACCGATCACCTCAGGAGTCAATATCCAACTCTCCCAGCGCGACTATGCCCGCTCCGGCACGAACCCAGCGGTCCATGTCTTCTCAAGTATGAGCTACTCGGAAGGCAATCCGAATCCACTGATCAGCATCGACTACAATCGGGGACAGATCCGATTCAGCGGTTTTGCTCAATCTGGTGCGGGGGGCACGATCCATCTCATCGATGGGGTGCTGAGTATCTCTCAACCTGTTGTGTTGACCATCGGCACCGAATCGCCGATTCTGGTTCAACCCGACCGCGTGGAGGGCACATGGAACAACCTGCGCTGGTACGCCGTGCTGCTCGGCACTCAGGCGCAGGGACCGCCTGTGGTGATAGGAGATAATGTGTATCTTCCTGTAGTGGTGCAGTTCCCCTCCTCTGAACCAAGGAGCGGGATTTTGGCGCTAGGTGCTGATCCGTACCGACTTCAGCCCAACCTGAGAGCGCGCAACGCACAAGCCGGCACGATCCCCTATGTGGCACAGGGCTACCGTTCTATCATCCGCTGGCCTTACATCGATGACCTGGTAGACGAATTGGCTTTAGAGCGCAACCCGTTCGACTTCTTCCGAGAGTTCATTACTCGTTTTGCTGCGAGCCTGCAGTTGGGCGGGCAGATTACCCCCATCGTTGCAGGCGAAGGCTCGCTAGTCGTCGGTTCTGCAGCGGGCCTGGTGGTCTACAGCCGGCAGGGAACGCTGATCGCCGATGAGGGACGCATTCTCGAAGTCGATAGTGCCGGGCGTGCCGTGTGGTCTACCGAGAACACGCAGCTGGAGATTCCCGCTGGTGTACTGGTGTCCAGCAAGGCGAAGTATGCCTTGACACCCAACGCACGCCTCTATCGGTATACCGAGAACGAACTGCTTGTCGTGGAACCCGAGCGCAACCGAGTAGCCATCATCGACCGCGCTGGCTACGAGGTGCGCACGATTACCCGATTCCTGCCCGATGTGGTCCCGCAGTACGACGCCGACGGGCGCATCATCGGCAAAATCGATTTGCGCGACCCCAGCCGTAGCCCCAGATCTAACTATGTCAGCGGAACCCCCGATACACTGCGCAACCCCACCGATGTCACAGTCTGGACGGAGTTCGTGCCAGAAAACCGTAACCCTTACCTCTACCGTCTTCCGCTGGAATATTGGATCCATTACACTATCAGCGATGCGGGCAACCAGCGCGTGGTCGATATCGTGGATCGCTATCAGGTGAATCCCCGCACCTTCGAGATGGGACTCCCAGTGCAACATCCTCAATTGGGCGCCATGCTGGGCGTGCTTTACTGGATGACTCCTTCCACGATCTTGGGGCGCCAGTATAAGTATGTCGCCGCACAGCGGTTCGAATATTGGGATGGTCAGCAGACTCGTGTGGGGTTCGCTACCGTGGTGCAGAATGTTGCGGTGGAGGGAAGCCTCACGCAGGGTGGAGGGGCTCCCAGTACCGACCCTGCCACACCCGAAGCAGGGATGGTCACCATCGAGTTGGCGGATCGCACCCTCTATCTGCGCCGAATGCAACTTCCTGATGGACGCATCGTGCCTATTTTGGCGCCGTCTGCCATCGACACGGCGCGCCGCTCCGCGACGGGGCAGGGGAATGCAGGGCTGTATCTCCTCTTGACCACCAGCACGGGAATCTACGAACTTCAAATCCCGACTACATGGGAGATAACCGACACCGCGCGTGTCTCGTGGATGCTCCCTAACGAGGCTTACAGCACTGCCCTGCGGCGGCGGTTCGACGGGATGGACCTAGTACGGGGGAACGACAACCTGCCACTCCAGCCCATCCTGTTCAAGCCGAGACAGGCGCGCTACCTGTTCCATGGCAATGTGCTGATTGTCAATGAATACTCAGGAACAACCCTGGTCACCAACGGCAATCGGCAAGAAGAGCGATCCTTCCCCGGTGAGGTCTTCGAAATCAAGGCGGATGATTACGATCCGCGGGACACCAACCCCACCGATGGAACACTCTACGGCTTTAATCCGTCTTCTATACTCTGGAGTACCGCCGATCGTCCTGGGCTGAGTGGGACCTCGCAGCTGCGCAAGCCCTCTTCAGCAGATAGGGGGTTCTGAAATGCGACGATTTCTGTGGTGGAGGCAGATTCGTATGAGAACGGTTCTGTGGTTAGCAATAGCAACGGCTTTTGTTGGGAGCCTGCCAATCGGGTTGGCACAAGATAGCTGGTCAACCCACCGCGGCAATAATGCCCGCACAGGCGCTACAACAAACTCACGGGAAAGTTCGGTCAACCTGCGCCTGGTATGGACCTTCCCGTTTGCCGACACAATCACCAAGCCGATAGTGATCGATAACGACTCGCGAGGCACTTCATATAGGGGATCATGGAGAGTGCCCACTAACGAGGAAGCCGCATCCGATGCCTACAAAGAAGATCCCGCCACTGTGGAACCGTACCGATACGCTGAGTGTGTTCGTGTGAATCCAGATAGCCCTCGAGACACGATGTTCACATGGGAAAGTGGGGCGTTGCGTCCGGGCTACTATCGGATTTTTGTGCATGTGCCCTCTGACGCGACGCGTTTGAGCCCCCCAAGAAACTACACTCGCTACGCTGAATACATTATTACCGACAGCACGCGCGCTGAGCGAAGGGTCTACCTCAACCAGCAGATAGGGGGGTGGAGAGCTGTAGGCGAGGGCGTGTTCTACTGCGATGGGGTCTCCCCGATTAGAGTGGTGTTGACGAATGCAATTGTGCCTGCCAGTCCCGACTTTGACGAATTTGATGAACCGGGCATGCCGCCAATTGTGGTCGCCGATGCCGTCCGCTTTGTGCCCGATTATGGCGTAACCAAAGCCTCGCCTGTTGCCATCCGCAACCCCCTGAACCCCAGCAACCATCTGGTCTATGTCGCCAACGGCAACGGCACGGTCTCCTGCTTGGAAAGCACACCGACAGGGACGATGCGTGTCCGCTGGACCTTCCGTGTGCCGAACGACCCCAATACTGCTGGCGGGCAAATCTATGACGATCGTGACCCCAGCCTCTTCACAGCAGGCTCCTTCTTCAACAATACCGACCTAAGTGATGCCTACGACTCGCTTTACCACTACGCAGAGCCCACGAATGACCCTAACAATGTCCAGCGAGCATATTGGCGGATTCAAGTGCCCCGAGACGGTGACTACTACCTGTATGCATGGTTCCCCAGTGAGGCGACCAACGCCCGACAAGCCCAATATCTTATCGAGCATGAGAACGGCACCCTGAATGTGCGTATTGACCAACGCAATGGCGGTCGCTGGGTGCGTCTCAACAATACGCCCCTCACCTTCCGACAGGGGCAGCTCTACGCGGTTTCTGTAACGAACTTCTCCCCCGAAGATGTCCGTCTGGGTTCGAGAAAGGTGATTGCGGATGCCATTCGCGTTGAGAGCGCAGAAAGTGGACAGAATGGGGTTTATAGCACTCCTGCGGTGGGGTATGTGACGATCGGTGGCAGTCGCCGATGGGTTGTGGTGTTCGGCGCGGAGAATGGGCGCATCTACTGCCTCGATGCGCTCGGCGATGGGCAAAACGGCACGCGCCCTGGCGAGACCCAACTCTTCTGGTCTGTCAAGCCGAGTCAGTCTGGGCCGTTCGGCTTTGCTTCCCCCCTGATTCTGGAAGACGAGGATCTGGTGATTATCGGCAACTCATCAGGGCGCGTGTTTGCGATTCGTACCAACCATCGCGATTCCAATGACGAGCGCAGCTTCCTAATGTGGCAGTATGCGCTCGGTAATGGCGCCTTCTACTCGACCCCTGCCTACGATGGGAGCACAGTTTACATCGGCAGTGTGGAGGGAGGCGGGCTATTCGGGCGACTCTATGCGTTAGACCCCACCACCAACGATGAGAGGCAGCGACTGCGCTGGGCATATCCGCCGTTAGACCAGCCTGCAATAGAGCCGATTACTTGTACGCCTGCAGTGGCCAGGGGACGAATCTACTTTACTACAGGCGGAGTCGAAGGAGGACGCGTTTACGCAGTTGCTGACAACGGTACGCTCCTTTGGCGAAAGCCTGAAATTCGGGTGAGCCAGCTCAACTTTCTCTACAGCTCGCCTCTGGTGACCTCTGTCGACTACAATCGTTCGGGCAGTCCCATCGATGTGGTCTATGTCGGCACGCAAAGTGGGCGTGTTGTGGCGTTCAACGCAAACGACGGCGCGCTTCTGTATATCAGCGAGAACTTAGGCGGCGCCCTCTTCAGCTCACCCGTCTACACGCAGGTGGTCGACACCGACAATACAGGCGCCCAGTTTGGTGCTATCCCTGCCGTTGTGGTCGGTGCCAATAACGGGAAACTCATGGCGCTTTATGCGGATGATCGCCAGAACTCGCGCAGAGGCAAAGCGTTCGAAGGATGGGGTCTCTATGCCGACACTCTCTTCAGCTCCCCAGCTGTATTGGATAACTGGCTCTACATCAATGATGATGCGGGGATTACCTACGCGTTCAATACAGTCGGTACCCTCACAGGGGAGGATATCGGCATTGAAGGCGTGATCGCAGAGCCGGAGAACCCCAATCCAACCCCCACCAGCGACTACTCCCGACTTAAGGTCACCGTGACCGATGACAGGGAACAGTTCGAGAAGGTGCAGAGAGGCGAGTTAGGACCCCATGAGGTGCGCCCTATATGGCAACGCACAGCCTTCGACTGGGGTGAAACCCTCTATGTGATTGTGTGGAACTTCAAGCAAGGCACAGGCACACCCCCTCCTCAAGTACAGGTTGTGGGACCTGGTGTTACGCGGGAGGAGCGCACTGGCGGGCAGCTGTTGACGATGAGGGGGGACCGGGTACCCCACGACGACTACCCCAATGTCGTCCTCTACGAATTCCGTATCAGTCCAAGTGGGCAGAACTACTGGACCCCCGGAAAAGGCTACGAACTGCAAGTACGCGTGGGCGGTGCCAGCTGGCAATCGGATTTGGACTTCACCACCCCAGAGATCGACCGACCCAGCGCAAACAACCCAGCACGGGATACCGAACCAGGAGATCCAGGCGATGAAGCCACCCTGACAGGTCCGGCAGGGTGGCGCTTCGGTGTGGCGAACCCGCTGGGGTTGCAAGCGATTGGCGCCGTAGGAACCTCCGGCGATCCAGGGGACAACCTGACACAAGGTAATGGCGGCACGAATGTAGCGACCGACTTCAACGGCAATTCTGTCGCCAACGGTACACACGGGAAACAAGTCACGGGCCTTTTTAAAGTGCGTGATCGAAGAAGAAACCCCACCACCACTTCCGTACGCCTTAATGTGCGCGCCTTCGCCGACGATCTGCGCTGGCAAGGCGGTCCCAGTGCAGTGGTGAACCCGCTGCCTTGGGAAATCTTGCCAACCCACGTTAACAGTAGTCCCGACTATCCCGACATCTCCGCACGCCGAGTCGCACTACAGGTGAGCGGGGGTACGGATCTTCAACGCGCCAGCTACACCGTCCCCTACGAATGGGAGCAGGTGCAGGTCAAGGTCGACATCCCGCGCTACCAGCCTCCGAACAGCTATTCTACCGACAAGATCTTCATCTATGTGGATAGCAACAACAACGGTCGGCTCGACGGGCTCCAGTTGGGGCTTGTTAATGTGAACGAAACCCGTAGTGAAGCCTATCGCCAGCTTCAGATCAATGTTGCGGTGGGGATAGACCCACGCATGGTGGTTGAAGAGCAAACGATCGATTTCGGTTCCTTGCCGGGTGGGTTCGGTTTCAGTTGGGGTACGCTCCTGCCAGGAGACCCCGCCTCCGCCTTCCGTCCCGACAACCCCATCTTCGCGCCCGCTTGGAAGACATTCACCGTGCGCAACGAGGGGAATGTGAATCTGTACCCTGTGCGCTTGGGAAAGGCGTTTGGGAGTGTAAGCGGCACTGTCTGGTTCGCCTCCGATATATCGGGCTCGACGATGCCCGCCTACACGCTGGTTCAAAGCACGCTGGATGAGCGGTTCTGGCTCCCGACCCAAGCAAATGCGGAGTTTATCACCAACCCCTTCTACACACCGACGGGCGGTCGCCAGCCTTATCCTATCCTGCAAAAACCGCAGGTGGGCGACTTCGCACCGACGGTGCTCGCTCTGCCAACTCTCCCCCCGCGTCGCGACCCGAACATTCCTCTCCCGCCAGAGGCACAACCAAAACTCCCGCGTGTTGCGGTGGCGGTACCACCCTTCCAGCCGATGGGCACCTACGCGGTTCAAGTGAGCCCTTACGTAGGCAACAACTCCACAGGAGTTGTGGGAGACTCCGATCCCATTGCCACACCCCCCGTACGACTGGTGGCGCGTGTGCGCGAGACCCAGCTTACAGGAAGCACTAATCGTGGGGTTCAGCCCATGATCGACGCGCCTCCTGCACCCAATGCGCCCAAACTCTCTGACCTGACTCCCACCGCATTTCGCCACTTCGATACAGGCAGGCTCCACCTCTACTGGAGTAGCAATCGCGCTAACCCCAGCCGACCGAGCCAACTGTTCCTCTACCACGCCCAGTTCGATTGGGATGGGCAAGGCACTCTGCTCAACGGTCTGCGCACCACCAACGGCTGGGTTCCAAGCGCGCCCGACCGCTGGGCTAAGGTACATGGACCCTTCCCGCAAGATCCCGACGGGAATCTGTTTGCCACTGCATTGAATCTGGGGCGCCCCCTTACCCCAGAGGAGATTGCCACCATCAAGCATACCAATCCCGTAGCTTATCTGACCAATACCGAGACTGCGTGGCTCTTCTGGACAGGCGAGGTGCAACTACGCAATCAGACCTTCTCCTTGCTGTTCTATACACCCATTGACCCAGCTTTAGGCGAGCCACGAGGACCGATTCAACCAGTGCCGGTGGATCCTGCTGTGGCGCGCACACGGCCCGCCATCGCCGGCATTCCGGGCGTGGGGCATTGGCTGTTCTATGTCGCGGCTCCTGCGGGCAAGAAGCAGGTATACACCATCGCAAGCGAAGGAGACAACTTCCTCAACTGGCGACGCGAGCAGTTAGTGCCGATCAGTGGCGTGGTGCGCTCCGTAGAAAGCGTGTCTGCACAAATCTACCCTGTTCGCCCGACCAATAATGAGTGGACATTCTACACGGTAGATCTGGTTGTGGCAGGCAATGCAGGCGACCGCAACGAGTCGGAGATCCTGCTCCAGCGGTTTCTGGTGGATCCACGCAACGGCAACCTAATCAGCTTTAACGACAAACGTGCCCGCAACCTGCTGCGCCGCCTCGCGGAAAGACTCATCAATACTATGCTCCCACAGGTGGTCGATGAGGTGGCACAAAAAGATGCTACCGAGAATGTGTGGCGCGTGCGGCACTTAGACTGGGTTCGGCTGAGCAACGAGTGGAACGCCGACCCCACCTACCCCGATCTGGACATCAAGGTAAATGGTGTCTCGATCCTAGTAGACCCAGCCAACCCCGCACTACCCCAAATCCCCACAGAGGATCCTGAGAGGGGGATTCTCCAGTTCCGCTATGTGGTGCCGGGTCCGAACAACACACTTATAGAGCGCGGTGTGGTGAGCGTCGATACGCGCAACGGCACTATCCGTTTTGTGAACTTTGCGCCGGGCACGCGCGACTTGGTGTCGATAACCTATCGCCCGCGCGTCTATCGGCTGACCCCACCTGCCAGCGGCGCTGTAGGAACCTATACTCAGGTGTTTACGGTCTTTCAAGCAATCAAGAACCCACGCCATAATGCCAACAACCCCGAGAGCTCGCCTGTGCGCAAGGGTGTAAGCAACGGCGTGTGTGATCCCAACGATCGCCCGCCTGTGGATCGGCTGTGGGTTCTGTTCCGTCGCGCCAGCCCGCCGCCCAACAGCACAGGCAACTTCTTCTACAAGACGCTGCGCCCAGGGGTTCGACTGGGAGCCACGATTGCCACCGTGCGCGGGCGTATCCCCCTCCAACGGGAGGTCCCCGTGCTGCTTCGTACCAACCACGCAACCGTACAACTCACAAACAACAACCCCGACGGAGCACGCCTCGGCTTCTATGAGTACGACGCGAGTCGGGGAATTGTCTTCTTCACTACCGAAGACTTAGGGAAGGAGGTCGAGGTGCGCTTCCTCACCTATGTGCGCAATGCCAACGGGCAAGTTGTTGATGTGGAAGAGCGTACTGTCGTCCAGACTATCCGCTGGTTAGACGAAGGCAACCTGCCAGGCGAATCTCCCGAATACACCTCTGCCGTTCCGATCGACCTGCCGACGAACGAGCTGTATCTGTGGGCGATGCCCAACATTGAACTGCGTAAACGGGGCGCCCCAGTAGTCGATTCCGCTTATAGTGCACTGGACGAGCTGCTTCTCCTGTTCTGGAGCAGTACGCGCAACGGCACGCCCGAAATCTACGGCGGGGCACTCCAACCCCGATTCACCATCTCTCCATTTGAGCCTGTAGATTAATTAAGCCGCCTCCCCTGGCGTTTTTTATCCCTGAGGAGGAGCGATTGCCACCCGCAAAAAAGCCTCCCATTGCCCGAAAAAAGGGCAGGGGAGGCTTTGTAAGTATGTAGGTAAAGGTTAGCACCCGGCACCGAAGTTGAACAGAACCACCAACAGGTCGGCGTCATCCACGACCCTATCGCCAGTGACATCGGCAGGGTCAGAGCCAGTATTGCCAAAGGCAAACAGCACCTGAAGGAGGTCGGCGTCATCCACACAGCCGTCGCCGTTTACATCGCCCTCTGGTCCTGAGCAAGCCTGCACCGACACATATTGCTGACCGGGCACATAGGTCTCGTTGCTGAAGTCGAAGGGGAACATGTCAAACGGAGGGTTCGGACAGCGCGACCATCCAACATTTGGGAACTGCTGGCTCGGGTTGCCTACGTTGAGCGCCGGCAGAGTCTGGTTCGACATGTAGGTCGCTAATCGACCATCGCCACAGGCTTGATCCCAGGTTCCCCCTGTCAGCACCGCCAAGATTTTGAGAGTGCCTGTGGGGTTGCCCAGTGCGCTGAGCGGAATCGCCATCTCTAAGCCTGCGGTGGCAGTGGCAGGGTCACCTAAATTGTTCGGGTCGCTGGTAACCCCATCGACATTGGCGTTGTCGAACGCTGCCCTTAGATTCGCGGTGTTATCGCCCCCTTGGGGCTGGTTCGCTCCCGTGCCGACCGAAACCGCACCGATATAGGTGGATTGATTGTTCACAAGGTCATGCAGATCGATATAGATGTTGTCGTTGCCTTGCCCATCGTCGTAGCGGTTGATGCCGATCGCCCAGTCGGGTTTGTGTTCAAAAATGACCCCGCTCATCCCTTGTACCGAGCAGTTGATACAGCCTGTGGTCAGGTTAAAGGTGTTGCTGGTGCTGCGCCCTGTGTCGATATACAGATGGATGGAGTTGCCGTTCCCTTCCAGGTTGCCTGTAATCCCGATATAGAGAACGCCGTTCACGCAGCGCACAAAAAGCTGATTCAGCTCGGAGCCCCAGTTGTGGGTAGCCAGTCGGTCGCCAAAGCCTGTGTAGTTGGTCTGCGAAGCAATCGGGGAGCCAAACTCCGAAGGGATATTGCGTCCGTCGATGGCGATGGTCTGAGCGGTCGCCACCACAGCCATCAGCGCAAAAGCCGTCATCATCATTGAGCGTCTCATCATCGATAACCTCCTTTCCCCATGGTGGGGGACGCCTAATATTATAGCACATTTCGAGAAATCGTATTCTGAAGGGGCGCAACGGCAGGAATCTGCAGGGATTCCCCGAACCTTGCCCCGTATGATACAGTGGCGAGCGTGTTGGATCTGGTCGCCGGGGGAGCCTTCCCCTCGAAACTTCTACTGGTGCGTACGGAAAGAGTTCGAGATCCCGCGTGGGGCTCAAAAAGTGCAGATCGCTATCAGTGCCGATACGCGCTACCTGCTGTGGTTTAACGGGCGTTTCATTGGGCACGGTCCTGTGCGCGCCTTCCATGGACATTGGTACTATGACATGCACGATGTTTCCGAGTATGTCCAGCCCGGACTGAATGCGGTGGCGGTTTTAGTACACCATTACGGGATAGGGAGCTTCCAATACGACTTTGTGCGGGGCAGAGGACGTGGCGGGCTAATCGCACAGGTGGACTGCGATGGGAAGACGGTCGCTGCTACCGATTCCTCGTGGCTGAATGTACCGCACCCTGCCTTTGACCGCCGAAGTGTGCGGATGTCGGGTCAGCTGGGCTTTGATGAATATTATGATGCCCGCCGCTCTATTGGCGATTGGACATTACCCCGATACGACGACTACGAGTGGAACGAGGCGGTAGAGATCGGCGAGGCAGGCTGTGAGCCGTGGGGACAACTCTTTCCACGCCCAATCCCCTTCCTCACTTTGGAGCCAGTCTATCCCCAACACATCCTGCGGGCACGCGTGGTTCGACCGCCTAAAAGTGCGTGGGCTTTCGACCTCAAGCCTGTGTTAGCTCCCGAAGACCTCACGGCGAACCCACGCACCCTGACTGGGCTGATTGCCACGGGGCTCCGCACCGACGCGCCCGCTACTGTGCGACTCTGGAGCGTCCATCACGGCTTACGCCCTCATGATGTACGCCTAAACGGGCAACCCATACCTATGGAAGCGGGCACCGCCCTACTTAAGCTGATCCCAGGCGACCATCTACTCACAATCAATGTTTCTCGCTGGTATCACGATTGGTACTATTACCCCGTTTTGGACTGGGATGACACCGTCCAGATTCAACTTGTCAACCCACTGATGGAACGGGCAGAGGCCCCGTGGGTCATCATCGGACCGTTTGAAAGCGAGCAGTCGCCCGACTTTCAGGCACTCTGGAACGCAACCCAAATGGCGGATCTCCATCCCCACAAAGCAGTGCGTGCGCTCGATCCGTTTTACAGGGCGCGTGCCTTTGTGTTTGGGCTGACCACGCTTGCCACGCCTCTCCCCGAAACACCGCGAATCGAGAACAGCTTTGCAGGGCTTCGCGGTGTGGACGATGCCACCGTTATTCACCCTCCCGCCCACGGGGATGTGGAGCTCTGGCTTGCCTTTGGGCGTGAAGTGGTCGGCTTCGTGGAGTTGGAGTTGGAGGCACCTGAGGGCACAATCTTCGATTTCAACGGCTTCGAGTATCTGGATCCCACACAGCCAGATCGTGTGCAATGGACAAACGGACTGAACAACACCTTTCGTTATATCGCGCGTCGGGGCTGGCAGCGGTTCCGCTCGACGGTGCGACGCGGATTCCGCTACGCCACACTCACAGTCCGATTCCCCAAAGGTGCCGAATCTCCCGTCTACCTACGGACGGTCAACTGCCACATGAATGTTTACCCCTACGAAGCGCGTGGCACATTTGCCTGTTCAGACCCCCTGCTCAATCAGATTTATGAAATGGCGCGCGAGACGGTGCGCCTCTGCTCGGAAGATACTTTCGTGGATTGCCCTGCCTATGAGCAGACCTTCTGGGTCGGCGACTCACGCAACGAAGCCCTGTTTGCCTATGTCGGATTTGGCGACTACCTGCTGGCACGGCGTTGCCTTCTGTTGGCAGGGCAATCGCTCAAGCACTCCCCGCTTGTAGAGAGCCACGTGCCCAGTGCATGGGAAAATATCCTGACTGCGTGGTCGCTCCTGTGGGCGATTGCATGCTACGAACACGCTCTGTTTACAGGCGACCGTGACTTCGTAGAGCAAATCTTCCCTGCCATTCGCCAGCAAAACGAAACGCTTCACACGCGTTATATCAACTCACAGGGACTGCTGGAGATTCGGGCATGGAACATGCTCGACTGGGCGGATATGGACACCCCCAGCGAGGGCGTGGTGAGCCATCAGAATATGTGGCTGGTCAAGGCTTGGGAAGACACAGCCCACTTAGCCGAGATGCAGGGTGAGATAGTGCTGGCGCAAACTTGGCGTCAGTGGGCACACGATCTACGCGAGGCCATTAACGCCTTCCTTTGGGTAGAGGCACAGCGTGCCTATACCGACTGCCTGCGCCCCGATGGCACGCCCAGCCCTGTCTTTAGCCAGCAGACCCAAGTCGTTGCCTATCTGTGCGACATTCCCACGCCCGAACGCAAGCCGATTGTTGAGCGCTACCTGCATCAAGCACCCGAATCTTTTGTAAAGATCGGCAGTCCGTTTATGATGGCGTTTTTGCTGGAGTCGCTTTTGCGGGGCGGGTATCGGCAAACGGCGGTGGAGCATATCCGCGACGCTTGGGGAATGATGTTGGAGATGGGAGCCGTTACCTGCTGGGAGGTTTTCCCGCGTGTGCGCCCCCAGAACCCGCTCCACGCCCACGAGGTCGGCTGGTTCACGCGGAGCCATTGCCACGCATGGAGTGCCGCTCCTGTATATGCTCTGCCTGTGGCGCTACTGGGCATCGAGCCGGTGGAGCCAGGCTTTGCCCGATTCCGTCTGGAGCCTCACCTCTGCGGCTTGGAATGGGCTTATGGCACCTTTCCGATCCCGTGTGGTACAATTCAATATGCTATGGAACATCGGGGAGATGCTCTCTGGCTACGACTTACGGTTCCTGAAGGGGCTGTGGCGGTCATTCGCGAGGTTGAATATCCAGCAGGTGGGCACACGCTCCGACTGTAGGGAATTGCTACGCCTCCATAGCGTCAAAAAATAGAGGGGTAAGTTCATGAAAAGGTCGGTACGCCTTGTGGCAGTGCAGATGCGCGTGGCGACAGAGGACTATCGATCGGTAGAAGTGTTTCGCGAGCGTATTTTGGGGATAATGCGCACCGTGCGCCAGCAGGTTCCTGCTGAGCCGATTTTGGTGGTCTTCCCAGAAGATGTAGGATTGGGGTTGGTCTTCACGCAGGACTATGAGCGTGTTCGCACCAGCAAAACGATGATCGAAGCAGGCTTCCGTCTAATCGAGAAATATCGGCTTGCGCCTTCAGGCTCCGAACCGCCTTCGTTTGCAGCGATGGTGCGTCGGCTCCTGATCATACTCAGTCCGTTCATAGAACAGACCTATCACCAAGTCTTTTCGGACGCGGCGAAACAGTTTCAGGCGTGGGTGGTAGCGGGCAGTGCCCCGATCGCGCATAACGACTGTGTTTATAATACATGTTATACGTATAATCCTTCTGGGGAACGGGTGATAACCCAGCGCAAGATCAATCTGGTTCCGTTGGAGCAGAAGCTGGGCTTGAACCTCTGTCCTGCCCCTTGCGAACTGCCGACAGCGGAAACGCCTGCAGGCCGGCTCGGTGTGCTGATCTGCTTAGATGGGTTTCAGCACGAATTGCTGGCTCAACTGGTGAAGCAAGGTGCCAAACTGGTGGCGATGCCCTCGTTTAACCCGCTGCCGTGGACCCCTGAACAGGCACAAGGCTGGGAGGCAGGGCTGTGGGCAGGCGTGCAAAAGCATCGGGGAGTGATCGGCATCAACCCGATGGGGGTGGGGTTGCTTTTCGATGTGATGGCTGAGGGACGCTCCTCAATTGTGGCGCATAAGAGCCAAACCCCCGACAAGAGCGGCTACCTCCGCCGCGCCAAAACCAAGGATCAGGAAGAGATTCTGATTTGGTGATTGTCTAACAACTCTTGTGCAAGATGACGTGGTTCACATCACGAGCGAACCGCTCCCATAGCCGACGCTTTCTGAGAAGCCGGAGGATCGACTTCGGCCGCTTTGTAGGCTTCCGCGACCTTGCTGATGGCGTGGACAGTAGGGGCACGGCATGCCGTGCCCCTACAGATTGTGGAATGCGACCTTGGCGATGGCGTTGCAGGCTGCTCAATGGGTGCCATGGAAGGAGGGAGGCTGCCCTTCCTCTCCACGCCTGAAGGCGGGGGCTTCCGGGCGACAGACTTGGTGACTCGGGCATCGAGGAACATGCGCTGAGGAAAATAGAAACGCGCAATTGGAGTACCTGTGCTTGGGGCACTCTTGAGAAGCCGATAGTGTTCCACCTCCACTTCGGGTGCGGCAGTAAAGTAGCTCTGGCCGAAGCGACTGAGACGCCGAAAGAAGGGAGAGCCCTTGACGCAGGTGTCTCTTCCCCGTAGAAAACGGGTACAATTCTCGCCACGAGGAGGAGCCAAGCCATCGCAACGCAAGAACGCCTGACTCGAGAGATTCTCGTTAATGTCTCACCTCGTGAGACGCGCATCGCCGTGCTGGAAAACGGACAGCTGATGGAGGTGCGCTTCGAGCGGGGGGAGCGAGTTGTCGGCAACATCTACAAGGGTATCGTGCAGAATGTCTTGCCCGGAATGGACGCCGCATTTGTCAATATCGGGCTGGAACGCAACGCCTTCCTCTATGTGGGCGATATCCTGCCCGAACTCAGCGAAACCGACGAACCGATTCCCACCCCAAAACGCTCGGAACTGCGCAAGCGCAACATCAGCGACCTACTCAAGGCTGGGCAGGAGATTTTGGTGCAGGTGGTCAAAGCTCCTCGCGGGACCAAAGGGGCGCGCGTCACCACGCGCATTACCCTTCCAGGACGCTATGTGGTGCTGATGCCCGAAGGCAACCATCTCGGCGTCTCGCGCAAAATCGAGGAGCGCGCCGAACGGGAACGCCTCCGCCAAATCGGGCAGAAACTCCACCCACCTGGCTTCGGGCTCATCCTCAGAACCGAGTCGGAGGGTAAAACCGAAAAAGAGATCCAACAAGATATCGAATACCTCACTCAGCTCTGGAGCCACGTTCGCGAACAGATAGCGCAACTCCAAGCCCCGGCACTGGTGCATCGAGACGCAAGCCTGCTGTACCGTGTCGTTCGGGATGTGTTCTCGTCGGAAGTCGACCGCTTCTGGATCGATGACCCCGAAGAGTACGAGAAAGTTCACGAAGTGCTCAAGGTGGTCGCTCCCAGCTTGCGCAGTCGTGTCATTCTCTACGATAAGACGACCCCGATGCTCGAACACTTTGGCATCGAGAAGGAGATGGAACGCCTGATGCGCCGTAAGGTCTGGCTCAAGTCGGGCGGCTACATCACCATAGACGAGACCGAAGCCTTCACTGCCATCGATGTCAACACGGGCAAGTTTACGGGTAAGACCTCGCTGGCAGAGACCATCCTTAAAACCAACTTGGAGGCGGTCGAGGAGATCTGTCGCCAACTGCGCTTGAGGGATATTGGGGGGATTATCGTCATCGACTTTATCGATATGGCGCGTAAGAGTGACCATCGTCAGGTGCTGAACGCGCTACAGGAGGCTCTTAAGCGCGATCGGGCACGGTTTCGTATCGGACGGATTAGCTCGCTGGGATTGGTGGAGCTCACACGCAAGCGTACCGGCGAGTCGGTCACCGAGGGTTTGACGCGCCCGTGTCCTGTTTGCCATGGGCGCGGGCGGATCCCTTCACCAGACACGGTGAGCCTCTGGATCGAGCGAGAGTTAGCCCAGCGGGTCCTCAAAGACCACGCACAAGCCTATCTTGTGGAAGCCCATCCCGCAGTGGTGGAGTATCTTGTGGGCGAAGATGGAGTCAATATCGACATGTTGGAACACGCCTTGGAGTGTGCCGTGTTCGCACGCGCTCACCCTGAACTCAACATTGAAGAGTATCGCCTTACCTCGGGCACACTGGAGCAGTTCAAGCAGAAGTACCTGCCCTACCGTCAGCTTCAGGTAGTAGAGTGTCGCGTGGTACCCTCCGCCATAGACGAAGAAGCAAAGGTTGGGTGGACTGAAGAGGGCTATCTCATCCTTTGGGAGGAAAAACCGCCAACGCAACCCGTAAGCAAGGTCACCCTCAGTGAAGTGCGCCGCTCGTTTGCTTTCGCAGAACCTATCGGCTCAGGTAAACTCAAAAAATCGGAGGTTGTCTAAATCATGGAGCTACGCCAGATTCAATTGACCTTGAACGCCCCTGTCGGTCCTTTGAACGATGTACGCCGTCAGCGCATCATGGAAGCGGTCGGATCGGGGTTCAATATCCAGCCTGTGCCGTTTCAGGGCGCGCTGGCTTTAGTTAACCCGATGTCGCGTGAAGCATTGTTTGTGACCGATTCTCAGATCCAGTTTACTTGCGAGGGGCAACCTGCAGAGTTTTCTGCCTCACGGATGGAGTATCTGCTGGGTGCCGTCCGTGATACCCTGCTGCTGGATGACCGCTTCCCGATGATTCTGCAGATAATTGCGCATAAAGATGCCAACGGCTCTGCTTTCGAGCATACCGTTGAAGCCTTCGCTCCCTTGCCCCCGCATAGGCTTCGGCAATACTTCCCAGGCTTGCGCGGATTGGGACTACGGATCACTTTTGAGGAGCATCCCTATGTGTGCGATCTGCGTGTGGAACCGCTCTTCAGCGATCCTGCCTATTACTTCATCCAGTTTAATGCTGGCTCTCAGCAGTCTGCCCTCTCTATTGCACGCGCAGTAGAGGATACCAACAATTGGCTCCAGCGTCTGCAAGGCGAGATTAACAACATCGTCGAGGAGATGCTGGCGCAATGAAGAATCAGTTTGGTGTTTTCACGAAGCGCAAGTTCGTGACGGCACATTATGCTCTGGACAGGTTGCTGTCGTAGCCAAGATGCTTAAACGGTGCTATTTGGGCTTCGAGATTGTGCCCGAATACCTATGCTTTTGCTCTTCAAAGGCTGGAGAAGGGTTGGTATCTCCCACTAGGGGTCAGAGTTACCAATCGTGTTGATGAGCCGAATTTTACCACTATTGCTAAAATGCCCTTTGACGGAGAATCCTTGTTCCTTGCCTATCTGGATGTTGAGCCGTGCTTCAGTATCGCCAACATGCTTTGCATCCACGCCCGCCGCGCGTAAGGCAACGGTCACCGTTCCGCAACTGCGAACTCGTCCTTGGCGACTTGAACCAGCTCTTCCAGAGTGGTTTCTGCGGCGGCGACGGCGCGATCCGCTACGCCGTAGTAAAGCATCCAACGCCCGTCGGGCAGGGGCACTAACCCCGTTGGGAACACGACCCGCTCGAAAAAGCCACTCACTTCGTAGTCTTCTATTGGGGTAATCAGTGCCTCGTTGGAGCGGTACAGAACTCGGTGGGGCTCTTCGAGGTCTAACAGCGCCACTCCTGCGCAGTAGCCGTCTTTAGCGTTGACCCCGTGATACACAATCAACCAGCCTTCAGGGGTCTCCACTGGGGGGGCGCCTGCGCCGATTCGGCGCGAGTCCCACTGATGAATGCGCGGCGCCATCAGCACCCGATGATCGCCCCAGTGCAGAAGATCGGGCGAGTATGCCAACCACATATGGGGTCCATTAAAGCCAGAGGGGGCGGTACGATGCATTGCCGCATAACGCCCGTCTATTCGTCGCGGGAACAGCACCACATTTTTGTTCTCGTGGTGCAGGATCAGCCCATGCCGACGAAACACCTTGAAGTCGCGTGTGCTGGCTATCCCGACGCATATCCCATAGCGGGAGACCGCCGTATAGGTGATGTAGAAGGTGTCCTCCAATTGGGTGATTCGGCAATCTTCGATACCGTACTCCTCATAAGGCGTTTCTGGGAAGAGGGTCGGTTCGGAATCTATGGTGAAGTGAACCCCGTCTCGGCTGCGTGCCAGTCGTAAATGTGAGATAGAACTCAGGTACGCACGCCCCTCGTAACTTACGGTGCGCGGGTCGCTCAGATCGGTCAGAGGTGAATATTTGGGGACCGGCAGAATCTCCAAGCGACGGCTTCCGTTGGAGCGGTTGAGGTTAAGCATGGGCACTCCCACATAGTCGGGGTCTTCCATAATTGGGCGCTCTGCGACGCGCAGAAGTAGCACAACCTCCTCCCCGAACCGAGCGGCGCCTGGGTTAAATGCGCCGATGACCTCCATGTTCGGCTCGGAAGGCGGGACTGACTCAGGCACGATAATCGGGTTCTCCGCCACACGCTTTGCCAATTTTAATGCCTCCCATATGGCACCATGCCCACCCCTGTGGTGAGCTTGATAACGAGTCTTTCCATAATTTCGGCTGGATTCACACCTGGCAATAAACCTTTTAGGGCTAAGTCTGCCGACTTGATTGCCGTACTGGCGCTTTGGAACGCCTCCCATGAAAGCTGGCTGGCTTGCTTTCGGAGCTTGTCGGTCAGATACGGTTGGCGCTCCAGCACGGTAAGCACATTGGGCTCCTGTAAAAGCACCTGCGCGACATCAGGTGACACCTTTTTAGGCTCTTTTAGGGGTTGTTGATGTTCCAGCAAGATGCGTACGCCCCAAAGCAAGCGGTAGTGGCGTGCAATCAGAGCCAAGGTCTTCAGAGCGGTCTCGGTTTGTGGAGCGCCCGACTGGAATAACCGCTTCAACTGTTGGAGTGTCCCTACGGTATTGCCCTCTACAACGGCATCCACGAGGGCGAAGACCTGCGCCTGTTGGGAGGGGCTGACTGCTGTTTGGATGTCCGCAAGGGTGATTGCAGGACGTGCGCCTACATAGAGGCAAAGTTTTTCCAGCTCTTGGATTGCCGTTTCGGCGACGCCGTCTACTAAGGTCAGGAGCAGATTGGCTTCTTCAGTGCCCAGCTCTTTGCCGTGCTGGCGCGCATACTCAGCGAGGTAGCGAGTTAGCTCCTTCCCCTTAAGGGCTTTGCACACCACCAGCACGCCATGGGCTTTGACCGCTTCGGTCAGTGCTTTCCAGCCTGCCTTGCTTGATTCGGTTTCTTCCCCGCCAAGCAGGGGGATCAAAGCCAGCACGCTGAAAGGGGGCACTTTTGTCACAAGCTCTGCAAGCAATTTCAGCTCATTAGCGGCGTAGCGGTTGACCGCATGCACCACAACCAGCTTGCGCGCGCTCTCCATCGGAATGGTTTGGATCTGCATCGCTATCGAGTTGGGAGGCGCGTTGCGGGCGTCCAGAACAACTTCATCGGCTCCTCCTGCGGGTATCGCAAGCGCGTGGCGTAGGCGGTCGACGAAGGTTCGGTGGTAGACCGTCTCTTCGCCCGTAATCAGATAGACCGAGGCGGGCGCGCGAAGATGCTCATCCCTGAGTTGGGAGTACGGGACTTCCATAGGTGTGTCGCCATCCTAAGCAGAACGCTTGTCGGATTAGACGCCATGCGCCCATCTCCTGCCATAAAACGCGCTGGGTTTGTTGGATTTGCCGCCTTGCCTGATGCCGATCGACTTGGGGCTCTGGGGCGTAGAGCCAGAAGGAGAGCGCTTCATGAATCGGTTCCAGAGACTTGGCAAATCGGGGGTACTGCGTCCGCAGAGTAGGAAGCACCTCTGCAAGATAGCTGGTGAGTGTCTGTCCGACTCGCATTGGGGGTGCCCCTGCCAACCTCAAAGAAAACAGCAGAGGGCGCACGACTCGTTGGAAAATTTCCGATGGTTGTCTATGTTCGCGCCGTCGTAGGGGCACGAGGAGGTAGATCAGGTAGAGCGCTCCGATAGCAATAATAGCGTCCAGAATAAGGCGCTCCCACGAACGCTTCCCAGAAGCAGTCGCTTTGGAATTGGCGGCCTGTTGATCTGAACGAGGGCTAATGTCCTCCGCACCTGCGGTTGCTTCGAACGGAACCCACCCCACTTCCTCAAAGTAGACTTCCGTCCACATGTGGCGGTGTTCTTCCCGCACGATATACTCGCCCGTTTCAGGATCGATCTCTTTGAGGAGAAAACCCGAGACCACGCGCGCGGGCATATCGGCTGCCATGCACATCACTGCCAAGGCAGTGGCGAACTCGATGCAGCCGCCTTCACGCGCATAGAAAAGGAAATACTCCACTGCATCGACATCGCTGGGGTAGGGGGCTACATTCAGGTTATACTTGCAGTTTTGCGCGATATATTTCTGAAAGGTGACCACCTTGTCATAATCGGATGTTAATCCAGCCGAGAGGCGATTAACCAACTGTTTGACGGAGGCGCTGAGGGATGGTCGCTCCATCCAGCTCAGGGGTACTCGGAACGGATCGAACGCGGCACGACGCCCATGCAACAGCGTCGGGTCGGGCAAAGGCGCATAGGCAGTTACCGTGTACGAGTCGCCTGATTTCAGAGGAAACTTCAAATCCACACTTCCGTGGTGTGGCGTGAAGCGCACCTCGCTTATGGGCGCCTCTATCCGAATTGGGAAGCCGGGCGAATAGATTGCAGGGTGCCAGCCACTAAGCAGATGCACCCGTGCTCGCGCGCGGAAGCTCTCTGGAGGTCTACGCCGAACAAAAAGCTTGATACGCCCTCCCTCATCGGCTTGATAGGTATAGCTGTGGTCTCCAGAGCGGTTCCATCCGCGTCCCGTATAGGTGTCGAACACCTCTCTGCGCAGATAAGGGTAGTTTGAGACGCCCTCGATCTCCACCCGCATCACAGGCATTTTACTGAGCTGAACGGGACCGGAGCCGACCATGAGATCGGGCGCCGACTCGGTGGGGGATCGGTTTGTGTTCATGCGTATAGGCCCCCCAATTATCGCTCCAGACACCATGCGCCCTACCGTAAGCCAGAGAAAGGGCGTGAGCACAAACGCAAACAGAACCGCCAGCGTCCCGAACCCGAACGCTGCTTTGAGGAGCGATCCGGTACGCATTGGCATGTGTAGGGTGCGTCCCTCGTAAACGTGCCCCACCGCCATGATGAACAACATCGCCATGGCGAACAGGGCAAAGAGCCACAACACTGCGCTCGCTAAGATGTAGGTGGCGATTAAACCGAACAGGGCTAATGCGGGCACGCTTTGGAACGCCACCGATCGGAGCGATACCATCAGCCAACTACGCAGAACCAGATACCACATAAGCCAGAGGCTCATATAAATCTCCGGTGCAGGGTCGGTAGCAATCCCTGCCCACGCATTGAAAAATGGCTGAGCTGTTAGAGATAAGCACGCAAACACACCATCGATAACTCCCAGCACAACTCGCGTGGTGTCACTCAGTCGCAATCGACTCAATAATGCGCTGATACAGACCCCCACCGTTACAAGCACCACGAATGGCATCACCGGGAAGAGCGAGACCTGTGCCATCCGCACGGCCAGCACGCTCACCACAGTCATAAGCCACACAGAAACATAAACTGCCAGAGGAGGTGTAGAGACACCCCCCAGCGCACACGAACCCGACTGACGGATCATCTGAACGTTAATACGATGATACCCCTGCTGAAGTTCTACAGGTAAGGATTGGTCTGACGCTCTATACCGACTGTCGTTGAGGGACCATGCCCTGGTAGGAGGAGCGTCTCGTCAGGAAGACTAAGCACGCGCGTGTGGAGATGGAGGCGTAGCGTCTCAAAGTCGGCATAGGGGATGTCGGTGCGCCCAACACTGCCTGCAAAGATAGAGTCTCCACAGAACAGGTGGAGGGGCTCGGTGTGCAACAGGAAGCCGATGTGATCAGGAGCATGCCCTTTGAGCGCCAGCACCTCAAACCGCAGGTCGCCCACCTCGAAGGTGTCACCCTCCTTGAGGAAGCGATCCGGCATGGGCAGCGGTTCGCTTGCAGGCAGACCGAGATAGACAGGATGCTCATGGGCATACTGCGCCCAAAGTTCCCACTCACCCTGCGACATCCAAAAGGGTGCGCCTGTGGCACGCTTGAGCATCGGAACACCAACCACATGGTCGAAGTGCCCGTGCGTCGCTAAAATTGCGTCCAGCGGTGGCTCTCCCAGGGTACGCCAGCGTGCGACAATCTGTTCCGCTTCTACTCCAGGGTCGATCACCACCGTTCGACGCGTGCGGGGACATATTACCAAATAACTGTTTGTTTGCAGGGGACCCAAAGTCAGCGTCTCTATGATAGCCATCGGGGACAGGATTCGGGAACGGAACGCCGAATCCTCTTTGCTAAATGGAGCGTTCTGGTTGGTTTTGGTTGGCGTTAGTCGGTGGCGCGTTGCTGTATGGGCGCAACGGGGGCGCTCCTTTTCTGGCAGACGATTATAGTATATACTACTATATCCGAATAGTATGGAATCTTCGGGATTGCCTCAACACCTGGAACCTCCTTCTTTCGTCCGTTGGTTTCGCTGCCGTACTCGGTGGACTATCTGCTTTGGGGTCTCAATCCCCTTACGGGGCACCTGACGAATATAGGGTGGCACATAGTTTGTGTGTTTCTGTTGATTGTGTTTATAGAGCGTTTTCTTAAGGACTATGGCTTTGGGGAGCGTGAGGCTCGGCGTGCTGGGTGGCTTGCTGTGGGGTTGTTTATCGTGATTCCTGCCCATGGAGAGGCAATTATTTGGATTGCCAGTCGTGCCGATGTCAACTACCCCATAGCTAAAGCTAGGGGCTTGCGCCTAGCCCGCTTGCGCGGGCCGGCACGATAGGCCGCTTGA
>PSLB01000173.1:0-3823 GCA_040289385.1 Armatimonadota bacterium | reverse complement strand
AGCTCCAGGAGTGCAGGCGGCGGCGCGATTCCCTGCCTCGCTGCCTAGTGCGCGTGCGGATATCCACCAAATTCTCCACGACGATCACGGTGCCGGGCTGGACGGAATCGACGATACGCCGGCTCAGAACGTGGTCGCAGTCGCGCCGGAAGCGGTGCTCCTCCCCATGCCTAAATGCCGGGGTCTCCGCGCCGCAGTACACGGATGATAGTGTAAAATATCCTACCACCTGTGAGCCACCGTTTCATAGGCGGTTCGAAGCGAAGCGGGATGCCCCCTCCCCTCCGGGGAGGGGCTTCAGGGGGACAGCTATGGCAAAGGGTTTGACGAAGGCACAGAAGGCGATTCTGCAGTTCATCGTGGAATACACGCGCGAGCACGGCTACCCGCCCACTCTGCGCGAGATCCAGCAAAGCACCGGCACGGTCAAAAGCCTGCGAGGCGTGGCTATCCATTTAGACGCGCTTCAGCGCAAGGGCTACATCGAACGCGGCAGTCAGGCGCGCTCCATCCGAATCTTGCACCCCGACTATCAGCCTGAGACCGAACGCGTTCGGCTCTTGCCACTGGTGGGCGCCATCACCGCAGGCACGCCCGTCCTTGCGCAGGAAAATATCGAGGACCTCATCCCAGTGCCCGCCGACATGGTGCGTAATGTAGAAAACGCATTCCTGCTACGGGTCAAAGGCGACAGTATGACGGGTGAACACATCTTGCCAGGCGACCTGGTAGTCATCAAACCGCAGGAGACCGCCTACAACGGCGAACTGGTCGCGGTTCTGGTCAGCGACGAGGCGACAATCAAGCGAATCTACTTCGAGAAGAACTATGTGCGGCTCCAACCTGCGAAACCTGCCTACGAGCCCATCTATATGCGCCCTGAGGAAGCCCGAGTCATCGGCAAGGTTATCGGGCTGATACGCGACTATGGGCAGATGGGAGTCTAATCGATGGGCACGGCACGCAGGGCGTGCGCCGTCTCCTCAGGCAAAGTGTCGTTGATGTAGGTGCCTGCGCCCAACTCGGAGCCTGCCAGATATTTTAACTTATCGACAGTCCGATACGGCGGGTAGAACTCAATATGAAAGTGCCATTCAGGGTAAGCATCGCCATCGACGGGACAAGGATGCTGTGCCATCACATAGGGCATGGGGAACCCCCATAGCCGATCGTAGCGCGCCAGCACGCGCTTCAACACGAATGCCAGATCTGCAACCTCTGCAGAGGATAGCTCCAGCAGGTCACGCCGATGCGCCCGCGGGAGCAGATAAACCTCATACGGATAGCGCGCGAAAAACGGAACGAACGCCACCCACGAATCGCAAACTTCCACGATGCGCGCGCCCGATTCCAACTCATAAGTAAGCATATCACACAGAAGGCATCGTCCCTCCCGCGCAAAATGCCGACTCTGCGCCTCGCGTTCACGCTCAATCTTCGGCGGTATAAAGGGATAGGCGTAGATCTGTCCGTGTGGATGGCTCAGAGTCACCCCAATTTCGCGCCCACGGTTCTCAAAGATGAAGACATACGCCACTTCGGGCGACGCACTCAGTTCGGCATAGCGGTCGCGCCAAACCCAGATCAACTGCTCGATGCATTCTAAAGGCAGAGTGGTCAAGCTCGCATCGTGATCTGGCGTGTAGAGAACCACTTCGCAGACACCTTTGGACGGACGTACAGGCGAAAATGGAGCGGGGGGCACGCTGGGGCCGGTAGGGTCGCGCCGAAGCGAAGGAAACCGATTCTCGAAAACCACAATCCCGTAATCGGGTTCAGGCACCTCTGTTTCTAAGCCACCCGATGCGGTGGGACAGAGCGGACAATACTCCGGTGGCGGGTGGAAGGTACGCTCCTGACGGTGCATGGCGGTAATTACCCACTCCTCCAACAGCGGATGCCAACGCACTTCCGACATCACGCCTAATTGTACCTGCCCACCCTATGCCTTACTCCAGAAAACAGCGTGAGAGCATCAGATTAATACCCCTCCTTAGAAGGCGCAAACTTTCGTGAAAGAGCCAGCCACACCAATGTCCCAGCAGGGATCACCTCTACAGAGAGCAGCTCCCGCCCAATATACGGAACCCAAAGCCGTAAGTGAAGCTCCACGAAAAATCCCGCCCTTCAAAAAGCCCTGAGCTCCCTTAGTGTTCAGAGCCTCACAGACCCCGCTCGCTGAAGTGGAGCCCAATGGATAAAGACGGCGCCACGAGACGGGTATACTTTATTGCTCAGTGCTTTAAGGAGGTCTACCTGTGAATCGAGTCTCCATCTTTGTCGACGGTGCAAACATGTATTATGCCCAGAAGCGGTTAGGGTGGTTTATCGACTACCGCAAGCTGCTTTGCTACTTTCGGATCACCCTTGGCATGCAGGTGGCGGACGCATTCTACTACACGGCGACTGGCCCGAACGCTAAGGGGCGCGATGCTACCTTTCACGACTATTTACTGCATTCGGGGTATGTGCTACGCACACGCCCCATCAAGGGCTGTTGTGACAACCATGAGGAGGTGCCGTGGGAGCGTATCGAGCTGGCAGTCGACATTGCACTCGATGTGCTGTTGACCTTGGATCACTTCGATGTGTGCGCCATCTTGAGCGGATATGGAAACTTTGAACGGCTTGTGGAGATTCTGCGTACCAAAGGGAAGCGAGTGATGATCCTGGCACATCCCGAAATGACGGCGCGTGAACTCCGTATCGCCATCGGTCCCCATTTTTACGACCTGCGCGACTTGGAGCGCTATATCGCGCGCACCGATCGCGCTCCTGATCATCCTTGCGTGCCTGAAAAGCTACCTCCTCCAGAAGAGGAACTCGACCATGAGTGAGAGATCCGCTCCCGTCTTCAAAGCAGGCTTCGTGGTGATCATCGGCAAGCCGAATGTAGGCAAAAGCACTTTGGTCAACCACTTTGTTGGGCGCAAAGTGAGTATCGTCTCACCACGCCCTCAGACCACGCGACGGCGCATCCTGGGAGTGATGAACCTGCCCGAGGCGCAGATTGTGTTCGTGGATACCCCTGGCATCCATAAACCGAAATACAAACTCGGTGAGCGCATGGTCGAAGCCGCAGTCAGCGCCCTACCCGACGCAGATGTGATTCTTTTTGTGGTCGATGCCTCGCGCCCCCCAAATAACGAAGACCGCCTCATTGCCGAACTGCTCCAAAAAGAGGCAAAAGCCCCGATTATTCTCGTTCTCAACAAAGCAGACAAACTCCCTATCGACAAAGTCAAGCCCCACACCGAAGCCTACTGGCAACTCGTCCCCCAGCACGCAGATTGGATGATGACAAACGCGCTCAAAGGGCACAACTGCGATAAACTCCTGAACTTGATTCTGAAGCATCTGCCCGAATCACCACCCTACTTCCCACCCGAACAGATCACCGACCAACCAGAGCGTCTGTTCGCAGCGGAGCTGATCCGCGAGAAGGTTCTGCTCAACACGCGCCAAGAGGTTCCACACTGCATCGGCGTCGCCATCGATCGATGGGAGGAACATCCAAACGGCGTGCTGCATATCGCAGGAACTCTCTATGCGGAACGCGAGACCCACAAAGGCATTCTAATTGGGGAGAAAGGCAAGATGCTCAAGAAGATTGGTCAACAAGCCCGCCAAGAGCTGGAGCTATGGCTCGGACGCAAAATCTATTTGGAGCTGTGGGTCAAGGTTCGCGAAAACTGGCGCAATAACCCCGTTTTCTTTCAGCAGTTGGAGAGTTAGTGGGGTATAATCTCTCAATGGGTCAACTACTCCATAGCTAAAGCTAGGGGCTTGCACCTAGCCCGCTTGCGCGGGCTGGCACGATAGG
>PSLB01000172.1:0-3898 GCA_040289385.1 Armatimonadota bacterium | reverse complement strand
CACCCGAGAGTAGTCAAGGCGGCGCTCCTCCCCAGGCCTAAAGGCCGGGGTCTCCGCGCCGCAGTACACGGATGACTGCGGGGGCTCCATTAAAGCCCATGCAGTTTCGGTTTCCTTATGAGGCATCTGTTCCTGATAGGCAACATGGGTGCAGGCAAAAGCACGGTGGGCGCACGGGTTGCCCACCAACTGGGTAGACCCTTTTTCGATCTAGATACCGAGATTGAGCGGGCTACCCGCAAAACCATCGCGCAACTCTTCACCGAATTCGGCGAGCCGACCTTCCGCCAAATCGAAAGCCAAATACTGAAGCAGATTGCCAACCAAGTTGTGCCTGCTGTCGTCGCTTGTGGAGGGGGCACAATCCTGCACGAGGTCAATCCCCAGCAAATGCGCCGAAATGGCTGGATGGTCTACCTCAAAGCTTCGGTTGCGACGCTCCTCGCGCGTATTGTCAACCCTGACACGCGTCCGATGCTCCAACCCGACCCTGCCGACCGCCTGCATATACTTGCCTCCGAGCGCGAACCTTTGTATCAGCAAGCCGACTGGGTGCTGGAAACCGATTCCTGTACCCCTGAAGCGGTAGCAAGTCAGCTTGTCAGGCTTGTCCAGCCCACTCCGGAAGCCCCGCTGAACCTGACGGTGCTTGCAGGTCAACCGAATGCTTACCTCATTACCATCGCTCCAAACATACGGAACGCACTGACCCCCCTCCTTGCCTCGCACGGAACGCCCACACGCATCGCCCTGCTCACCCACCCCCACCTGCTTCCATGGGCACAGCCTATCGCCAGCTCGTTAGCGCTGCAAGGGATCCCCGTCTGTGTGCTGACCGTTCCCTCCGGTGAGCGGATTAAAAACCTCCGCACCGCCGAAAGGCTCTATCGTACCCTCGTCCGGAACTGCATGGATCGCAACAGCTGGCTGATGGTAGTGGGTGGGGGCGTGTTGGGCGATGTGGGGGGCTTTGTCGCCGCCACCTATATGCGTGGCATTCCCTTCGTCCAAATCCCCACGACGCTTCTGGCACAAGTCGACTCCAGCGTTGGGGGCAAAGTGGGTGTGGACCTGCCCGAAGGCAAAAACTTGGTAGGGGCTTTTCATCATCCCCTTCAGGTTTTCATTGACCCTGAGATGCTCAGCACGCTTCCAGCGCGCCATTGGCGCAACGGCTTTGCGGAGATGCTCAAGTACGGGATTGCTCTTCACGAAGGGCTCTGGCTCCGTCTGCAAACGATGCTGGCACAAGGTTGGCTAAATCGGTCGTACGTGCGAAAGAACCCAGATGGATGGCTCCTACCGATCGCCCGCTGTGTGCAGATTAAGAGTGCCATCGTCTCTGCGGACGAGCGCGACAGACGGGGAATCCGCGCTCTGCTCAACTTCGGGCATACGGTCGGGCACGCCATCGAGCGCGTGCTGGGTTATCGCAGATGGCTTCACGGTGAAGCCATCGCAGCAGGGATGCTTGCCGAAGCCCAGATTGGTGCCATACTGGGAGTCACTCCGCCTGAAGTCGTGGAAGCCTTGCGAGAAACCCTCCACCAGGCGGGGTTGCCTACGACACTGCCTTCTGTAGACCCCGACCAGATTGTGGAGGCGATGCACACCGACAAGAAGCGTCTCGGCGAGCCATCGAACCTTGTTCTGCTCCGATCGGTGGGAAGCGCCAAGCTCATGTCGAACATTCCCATATCGGTCATTGAGGAGGCTCTAAAACGATGCGCGTCGTCGTAGCCGTTGCGTGGTTCGCTTTAGCTCTCTACGGAGGTTGGCTGGGAACCGATGTTACCATAACCCCCGAAAGCCCCCTCTACAAAATCGGGGCAGTGCTGTACGCCCTTATGTTGGGATTGACGCTTTGGCTATTGGTGCAGGGGGGCAAACGCGCTCAATGAGATCGCTTGTTTATGTCCTCATGATGGGGCTTCTGGCGAAATATGCCCTCGCCCAACCCGATCCCCAGCTCTTCATCGCTCCAGATCCTGTATTCCCCTCCACTTACCTCCGTGTGCGTCCGCAGGAGGGCTATACAGAGTATCGGATTATGTTTCCCAGTGCCTATCCCAGCCCCTATTCTGCGAACCATCGCGTCTATGGATGGTGGTTGGTTCCTGAGAATCGCGATGGGCGGGTCCCCGCAGTGGTGCTGCTACACAGCTTGGGGATTCGCAAACCCGAGCTGGAGATGGGACTGGCTAAGGAACTGGTGCGTCATGGGATGGGGGTTCTGATTCTAACCTTGCCCTACCATATGGAACGCACCCCTGCTGGCAAAGACAGTGGGGATCTGTTTCTTCAGGGAGATGTAGCCCTTCTGCGCGAGGCAGTGGTGCAGGCAGTGTGGGATACCAAGCGTGCCATCGATTGGCTCCAACGGCGTCCTGAAATCGATTCTGAGCGGATTGGATTGATTGGGATCAGTTTGGGAGCGATTCTTGGCTCGGTCGTGCTGGGGGTGGAACCGCGCATTCACAGCGCCGTGCTGATACTCGGAGGGGTGGACCTTGCCCATGTACTCTGGAACTCGGTACTGGGCATTCGCGCGCGATGGAACCTGCGCGCTCAAGGCTATACGCTAACCAAACTGCGCGAGGCGCTGGCTCCCATCGAGCCAATGAACCTACTTTCGCCCGCGCTGGGTACAAAGACCTTCGTGATAGGGGCGCGTTTCGACATTGTCGTCCCCACCGAAGACACCGAAAAGTTGGTGAAGGCGCTGGGCAACCCGAAGGTCTTCTGGCTCAACACGGGGCATTTCGGTGGGGGGCTGGTTCAACGCCCTCTATTTCGCATGGTGCGACGCTACCTAAGCGTTCGATTTGCAGGACAAAGCCCTTCCCCCGAAGAGCCGCCCTTGCTGGTGCCCACGCTGCGAATCGGCGCCATTTACAGTGCCGAACGTAACTTTCGGCTGGCGTTGGGCGTGGACCTCTGGCGTTCGGACACGCGAGGAACGCTTTTCGTGTCGGGGATCCTCACGCCGAAGGGGAGTTCCCTTTTTGCGGGTGTTCGCCTGCGATGGGGATTTTCGGCTGGTGCAGAGGTCACCCAGCGGCGGACTACAGGGGCTGTCTTCTGGCACTTTGTGCTGTGAGAGGGCTTTGCGCCAGCGTTCGCATAGCTACAACGCTTCACGCGCATAACGCCACAACTGCTGTTCATGACGTAGCTGATCACTGAACGCGATCTGCGGGGTAGGCTCTAATAAGGCGGGTGGGGGCGACTAGGTGCGCACCGCCTGCAAAAAAAAACGCTCGTAGAGGGCGACATGCTCTTCGTCAAGTTGGCGCGGGTCATCCGCCAGACCCAGAATTTCTGCAAGGGTCTGAAGACAAAAACTACGTGCCTCCTGACAAACAGCCTGCCACAAGTGCGGGGGGAGCTGGCGCGGGCGGCTGCGCTTCTGATGCTGATGATGCGCCAGCCGAGCGAATGCCTGCGCTCCTAACTGCACAGGCACGCTCATAAGCGGAAGCTGGAAGGTCTGTGCCAGCTCCTCCGCAATCCAACGATAGCTCAAACTCACTCATGCCCATTTAGGACACCAACAAGCAGTTAAGGCAACCTCGACCTTAGGTCATGAACCCCATGGCTGAAGCCAGGGGTTTGCAGCTAGGCCGGTTGGCCCGCCGCGTATGGCCGCATGACGACGGCCCTGCTCGCAATATTGCGAGCAGCGATGGCGTCGGCCGACCCAGCAAAGCCGCACCCGACGCAGCGAAACTGTGCCTGCGTAGTTGGCCTTCGACACATGCCCGCAAGCCGGACAGGTGCGCGAGGTGTTCCGGGGATCAACGAGCACCACCAGGACACCGGCCAAACGAGCCTTGTACTCGATGAAGGAGCCAAGCTGATGGAACCCCCAACTGTGCTGGACGCGACGCTGAGCCTT
>PSLB01000171.1:0-3998 GCA_040289385.1 Armatimonadota bacterium | reverse complement strand
CTTTTCGGTGTTCCCTTCGGGAAGCAACGAGAAGCCAGTTGTAGAGCCACTTGGCTTGAACGTAGCCGCTTTGCGGCTGACCCAGAAAAGCCCGGTTCAGAACCGCTTCCTGCTTCCTTGAGAGGTTCTGCAGTTTCAGCTCAATGACCATAGGCCGCTGGGACCTGCGTCGTTCCCGGGTAGCCTGGATAGAAGCTTTGATGTGTTCAGCCCTGGTGATTCCTACAGACATGATACGCTCCCCTCATAATCAAGCCACGCTGACGCGTGGCCTGGTGGTGTCCCCTGGAACGTAGCCACGCCCGGGCTGACCGGGAAGCACGGGGGGTCCATGTATCCCCCCAGACCCTCCTTTTCTGTAAGCCCCCCTTGAGGCAGGGGGGCTTAAGAGCGACTTATTGTGCCTTTTGGCTGGCTTTCTCCATCTTTTCCAGCCGTGCGCGAAACTCCTTGAGAGTCTCGGCGTCGAAGTTGGGATCCTGCTCGGCGAGGGCAATCGCACGGCGCTGGGTGTCTAAGGCTTTTTGTATCTCGCCTTTTTTGAAGTAGGCATAGGCGAGTGTGTCGAGGATGTTCGGATCGTTCTTGCTGAGTTGAACCGCGCGTTCTGCAAGTTGGACTGCCAATGCGTAGTCGGGCTGTTTGAGCTTGAGGACGGGGCTGTCCTCGACGATAAACCATGCCAGTGCGTTGAGTCTATCTGGCGAGTCTTTGAGTTCGCCTTCCATCAGTTGGCGCGCATAGGCATAGGCTTGGCTTTCATCGTGGCGAATCAGCAGGTTGAACCGTAGGAACGCCAGATCGCGGCGTAGATCGGGATGTTGCTCCAGGAACTTATCCAGCTCGGCGACCGCTTCATCGAATTTGCCCTGACTTGCCGCTTGCTGGACGCGACGGAGCGCCTGCTCAATAAGGGCTTGCTTCTGTTCCGATTCTTGGCGCCTTTTGGCTTCTGCCTGCCAGTTGAACTCGCCCTTCACAATCGCCTCCAGCGGCTTATCCAGATTCAGCGGGTGCCCAATCCACACAATCTGTCCTCCTGCAACGACGAACGCTGTAGGAATCCCGTCCTGACCCGCCGCTTGCATCCATGTTTTTGCCATCGTGCCGCCCGGCGTGTCGGCGGCCACGGTATAGTCCATCTTCTCGCCCATCGTGCGCACAAACTCTTCGACCTTCTCGACGGGCGCGCGCTCCCACACGCTCACACCGATGACGGTGACCTTCTCTTTGTGTCGCTTCGCTAACTCGGTGAGGTGCGGAATACTCTGTCGGCAGGGACCACACCATGTCGCCCAAAACTCCACGACATACACATGGTCTTTGCGAAACTCGGTGACGGGAGTGCCCTTAATCCACTTTGCGACCTTGATAGGGGGCGGTGGATCGCCTTCTTTGAGGGTTTGGGCGTGGCTCTGCCCCACAACCATCAACAACGCCACCCACATCCAGTAAAACTTCCCGATGTGTCTCATGTTTAGACCTCCACTTAGAGTGTACCTTTTTTGCGTTCCAGCTCGCGTTCGATTCGTTTAAGGTGTTCCCCATATTCGGGGCTATCGAGGTCTTCCAACCACATGATGAGGGCGTCCTCGCCGTCATCATAGTAGCGTTTGCGTGTGGAGACGGGTCGGAAACCGAACTTTTCGTAAAGTTTTTGTGCAGGCAGATTGCTCACGCGCACTTCGAGCGTGGCACGAGTCATCCCTCGCTCCCGCGCAAGGCTGAGCAGTCTCAAGATAAGCCGTTGCGCCAGTCCGCGTCCCCGATATTCATGGAGAACCGCTACATTCGTGATGTGCGCTTCGTCGACCACCATCCACATGCCGGCATAGCCGACGATTTGACCGTGCCATCGCACGATGAGGTACAGAGCGGCGGGATTGCGCAAATCCTGTAGGAAGGCTTGCTCGGGCCAACCAGGCTGGAACACGGCACGCTCGATACGCATCACCTCAGGCAAGTGCGACTGTTCCATCCGTTCGATGGTGAGGGTCATCTCACTCTTTGATTCCGCACAGCTGTTTGTAGACGCGCACGACTTTGCGGATGTAGTTTTGCGTCTCTTTGTAGGGCGGTACGCCTCCGTGGCGTCGCACGGCTCCTGAGCCCGCGTTATACGCCGCAAGCGCTAAGATGACATGGTCCCAGCCGTTGGGGTCGCCCGTTTGACTCCAATATTTGATCAGATGCCCACGCGCCAGACGGACTGTGCCCTCTAAGTTTTGGATGGGGTCGTACGGGTCGACCACGCCCAAGCCACGTGCGGTTGCCGGCATCAGTTGCCCCAATCCCATCGCTCCTTTGCACGAGGTAGCCGAAGGGTTGAAGCCCGATTCCACCAGTACAATCGCCATAATGAAGCGTGGATCCACACCGTAGCGCAAACTGAACGCAAGGATCGCACGAGCGATCTGGTCGGCGGTCGTGGGAGCTAAGCGCGGGTTGTATTTCAGAATCGCTTGACGGTAATACGGGACATACCGTTCCAGATCGCGTTGGAAGGTCTGCCAGTTAGAGATAGGAGGGGGGGGCGGCGCCTTGCTTCGGCTGGCAAGGGGTTTTCCACGTGACTGAGGCTGGGGGGGAGGGGCAGGCTGGCTCTGAGGCACTTGACGAAGAACCTCCTGCTGGGCTTCCCAGCGCGCCAGCGTGCTGGCATAGACGGCGCCAAGCATGCGGTATTCGGGCGATGCGTAATCGCTCTCCCGATTTACCTCCACCAGCATCCGCAGGCGCAGCTGTCCGCTGCGAATCCACTGATGGCTGGGGTCTACGCTTACCGAAAGGTTTTTGGTACGATCCACCTCCAGATAGACCAAAAGGCTCTCGCCCGACTGGCTGTACCCGCGCACGATACCCTCCACCTCCAGCACACACTTGCCGATGGCAATATCCAGCGCACCCGCAGGAGTCGGACCATTAACTCGATACTGCTTGCGCAGGCGCAGGTAGGGTTCCAATTCCTGTCCTGTATCCACGCCCAGCAAGCCAACCGCCATAGCGAGCCAGAGCCAACGAGGAACGCACATATAGGCTTAATTTTCCATACCCGTCGGATTTCCTACTGTCGCCTTTGGGTCAATCGGCGGCAACTGCGTGGGAAAACTCTTTACACCAGGCTGGTTCCATCCGTTGCCCCACCCCGACATATCCCCCAGGAGGTCGACCGCAGGACCCATAGCGCGCTACGCGCAAATCGGGGTTCTTGCCATTATCGCGGAGCGTGTTGTTGTAAATCCGATTATAATCTGGGAACGGATCCACATCCAAGTTCGTGCCTCGCGGAAAGAGGTTCAACAGACTGACCACCATAATCCCAAACGAGTCGTTGCCGACCACCGCATTCTCGTAGACCTCCGTGCGATCCGCCGCTAAAAGCATAATTCCGGTGCCCTTCAGCACATTCGAGACGATGGCGTTCGGGTCGGCGAAGTTGGGCGTGTTATTCCTGTAGACCTTGCCCATCGCCGAGATGCCGTCTGCCAGCGTGTTTTTGCCATCCAGCACGGGGCGCTTGCCGTTCTGGATGATGCCTTCAATCCGTACGCCATGATGGATTACCAGCACATTCTCGTGGTAGACGCCTGGATAGACGCGCACAATCCCGTTGCGTCCGACACGATCAACCGCTTCTTGGATGCTCTCGCCAGGGCGGGCCTCCCCAACACGCGGCGAGGGCGTCTGAGAACGGCTAGCACGCCGATCTATGGGCTTCGTCGGACGGCTCGGTCGCTGTTGGTGCAACGCCTGTATTCGCCTGAGTTCCGGGCTGTCGATATCGAGGCGAGCAGGCAGGTTCGGCACGAGTCGGGGCACCACAGGAAAGCCTGATGGCACGCGTTTGGGGATTTCGGGCTTGGCGCTTTCGTCGCTCAGTGCCAGCAAGAATGCCACAAGATCCGCTCGCTCTTGTGGGGTCATGAACCCCATGGCTAAAGCCAGGAGATTGCAGCGAGGCCGGTTGGCCCGCCGCGTACGACCGCATACGTGCGACC
>PSLB01000170.1:0-4019 GCA_040289385.1 Armatimonadota bacterium | reverse complement strand
CCGAACGTGGCGGGCCACCCGGCCTAGCTGCAAGCCCCTGGCTTTAGCCATGGGGTTCATGACCCCCCAAACGTACAATCTTGAGATCGCTAAAGCGGATACCCACTGCATCGACCCGAACCAACAGTTGCGATTCGGTGGGCACGGGCGTCGGAAGTCGTTCGGGTGCTCCGTTGCGCCCCCAATTTTCCAGCCCTGCTCCATAGAGATACCAACGCCAGTGCTGGGGCGGTACCGATACGATGCACCGGTACTGCTCGTAAAGGCTCATACATCCTCAGGGCGCGTGCCCAGCACCAGCTCTATCATGAAGGTCCGCCCATAGCGCCAGACCTTCAGGGTGAGCTTCTGTCCCGGACGCGAGCGTCGCACCAACTCCTGAACCTGCTCCATTCGGCGAATAGGACGCTGATTAATCTCCAGAATCACATCGCCAGGCAGAATGCCCGCCGCTTCCGCAGGCGAGTTCGGCAACACCTGCGACACAAACACTCCCGTTTGCGGGAACTGAATGCCCGGCAGGCGTTCGGCTAACAATTGGCGCAGGCTCGGGTCGCTCATATCCCCATAGCCGATCCCCATCCATGCCTCTCCGACCGTCCCGTGTTCTAAAATCTCTCGGACAATCGTGCGCACCCGATTAACGGGGATGGCGAAACCGATGCCCACATTCGCACCCACAGGCGAGAAAATGGCGGTGTTGATTCCTATCAACCGCCCGCGCGAGTCGGCTAAGGCGCCTCCAGAGTTGCCCTGATTGATCGCCGCATCGGTCTGGATCAGCCCACTGGGGAGCTGCGCGCCCTCTATCTGGCGGTTAATGGCGCTCACAATCCCTGCCGTGACGGTCGTCCCCAGCCCAAACGGGTTGCCGACAGCGATAACCCAGTCGCCCACTTGTATTTTGTCGGAATCGCCCAGCACCGCATGCGGCAGGTTCTTCCCCTCGATCTTAATCAAAGCAATATCGTTTTGTGAGTCGGTGCCCAACACAGTGGCTCGGAATCGGCGCCCGTCGGATAGGGTCACATAGATATTGTTGGCTATCTTACGCCCGATGCGCACAACATGGTTGTTGGTGACCACATACCCGTCGGCGCTGATGAGAACGCCCGAGCCTTTGCCCAACACCTCACGACGCATGTCGCCCCAAAACGGATTGCGTACCCACACCTCTCCTGTCGCGTCCACATTGACTACGGCAGGGGCAATTCGGGCAGAGGCCGTGCGCAACATCGTTTCGAATGTAGTCGGTGGGGGTTCTACCGGCGTAGGACGCTCAATAGTTCGCAGCAAATTTTGGCGCGACGCATCCTCACTGCCTCCCGATGCCGCAGGACGCACCCCAAAAAAACCTTGAACGACATAGGCACCCAACGCAAAACCGAACCCGAACAGCACAAGCCACAACAGAAACCTTCGCATAGCCAATCCCTCCGCGATTAGTGTACCTGACGCGAGCGAACAACACGGTTCCCATAACGCAAAGCCCCCAAACTTTACAAAACCTTAACCTCGCTTAACCTCGCCTTAAAGCGAGAGACACCATACTTAAGGCGTCATCATCAGGAGGCTTAAGTCCTCTCCCCTAATGCCTGCGCGAGGGTACTGGCGCCGTGTAGTTCTCGCCCTGCACGGCGCAATTTTTTACTTGACTTGCTCCAAAAAGTAGTGATGCACGCGCGCGTCGTCGGTCAGCTCAGGATGGAAAGCGGTTGCTAACAGAGCGCCCTGCTGGACAGCGACCACCTTGTCCTCCAATCGGCTCAATACCGATACGCCCGCCCCCACTTCCACTACAATCGGCGCACGAATGAATATCGCACGCACAGGACGCTCAAACGGCTCGAAGGGTAGATCCACCTCGAAGCTCTCGCGTTGGCTTCCGAAGGCGTTGCGCAAGACGGCGATGTCCATTAGTCCTAATCGCGGTTGGTCACTCCCGACGATAGCGCGTGCCATCAGAATCATGCCCGCGCAAGTGCCGTACACAGGCATGCCGTGAGCCACCCGCTGCTGAATAGCGCAATCCAGTCCGTAGCGCACCATCAGCTTGCCGATGGTAGTGCTTTCGCCACCGGGCAAAATCAGGGCGTCGACCGAGTCGAGATCGCTCGGTTTGCGCACTTGCCGAGAGGCGACTCCGAGGCGCGTTAGTATCGCCTCATGTTTCTCGAAATCGCCCTGCAGAGCCAGCACACCTATCGTCATCGCGACCCTCACAGGTACGGGAGCATCGGTCCGCGCGTTACCGGCCGCGCACCGCCAGCAGCTCCTCTTCTGCCAGCTTGCGAACATCCAAGCCGGGCATCGCCTCGCCCAAGCCTTTGGAGATTTCTGCCAGCATATCTGGCTCGCGGTAGTAGGTCACAGCGTCCACAATCGCGCGGGCGCGCTTGACGGGGTCCGCCGACTTGAAGATGCCCGACCCAACAAACACCGCCTCGGCGCCCAGCCACATCATCAGGGCGGCATCCGCAGGCGTGGCAATCCCACCCGCCGAGAAGTTCGGCACGGGCAAGCGACCCGTCTGGTGGATCTCCACCACCCCCTCATAGGGGGCTTGCAACTGCTTGGCTATCGCCATCAGTTCCTCTTCGGGTGCGTTCTGGATACGCCGCACCGCGCGCATAATTGCGCGCATATGGCGCACTGCCTCCACAATGTTGCCTGTGCCTGCCTCACCTTTCGTGCGAATCATCGCCGCACCCTCACCAATCCGTCGGAGAGCCTCCCCCAAATCACGCGCCCCGCATACAAACGGCACTTTGAACGCATGCTTATTCACATGATGCTCTTCATCGGCAGGGGTCAGTACCTCGCTCTCGTCGATAAAGTCCACTCCTAACGCCTCTAAAATCATCGCCTCTGCGAAGTGCCCAATCCGACACTTCGCCATCACGGGAATGGTCACGGCTTGCTTAATCTCGAGGATTTTGAGCGGGTCCGCCATACGTGCCACGCCGCCCTCGCGCCGAATGTCTGCAGGCACACGCTCTAAAGCCATCACCGCAACCGCGCCCGCCTCCTCGGCAATCTGAGCTTGATCGGCGTTCACCACATCCATAATCACGCCCCCGCGCAACATCTCCGCTAAACCGACCTTCACGCGCCAGGTGGCTTTCTGAACCTCGTACCGACCAACATCCGAAGGATTCCGTGTTTCCATAACACCCCGATTATACCCAAAAGCAGTCGGGTGAGCCAGCCCAAGCCCAGATCAAGGCGTTCACCGACACCTGGCAGTGGAGCGAACACGCCTACAGGGAACTTTGTGAAAACTGCCCTCAACCCGCCCTTGTAGAACGCCTCACAGGCTTCGTGAAGACACTTGGCATGAACGACCTCACTGCCTATCTCGTGATGATAGCGCCCCGACTGCTGGAACTGCATCGCGTCCTCAAACCCACCGGCAGCCTCTACCTCCACTGCGACCCTACCGCCAGCCACTACCTCAAGGTGATGATGGATGTCCTCTTCGGAGCAAGGAACTTCCGAAACGAAATTGTCTGGGTACGCGACCCCGCAGGGAAAGGTGGGAAGGGAGCCAGCCACCAATGGCCACGCAATATCGACATCCTCCTCTACTACACAAAGTCCGATAATTTCTGCTTCCAACAACAATACAAACCGCTCACAGAAGAATTTATTATTCCGCATCAGGAAAGCGGTATGTCAAGTATTACCTCGATGAAGCCCAATCTGTGATTGGCGCCGTTTGGGAGGATATTTACGGATTTGGAACCCGCGCCGCTGCTAAAGAGCTTCTGGGCTACCCCACGCAGAAGCCGATCGCCCTGTTGGAGCGCATCGTACTGGCTTCCAGCAACAAGGGCGATATCGTGCTGGACCCGTTCTGCGGACGTGGCACAGCGATCGTCGCCGCTCAGAAACACAACCGCCAGCGGATAGGCATCGCTATCACCCACTGGGCAACCGCACTCATCATCCGTGTACTGCGGCGCGGAGACCCCGGCCTTTAGGCCTGGGGAGGAGCGCCGCCTTGACTACTCTCGGGT
>PSLB01000006.1:0-38365 GCA_040289385.1 Armatimonadota bacterium | reverse complement strand
CGCCATCGCTGCGGAGAATATCCGCAGGGCCGCCCGTATGCGGTCGTACGCGGCGGGCCACCTGGCCTCGCTGCAAGCCCCTAGCTTTAGCCATGGGGTTCATGACCTATGCGCTTCTGCGTCCGATTATCGAGAACCCGACCTCCGATGTGCTTCAAAAGTCGGTCATCAGCCCTATCGGCGACCCCATCGACTGGCGCGAAGCGCTCATCCGAGTGGCTCAGCACGCCAGCTACCACACAGGTCAAATCTGGCTGATCAGAATGAGTCAAGGATGGTAAAAAGTCGGCTATAATATAGGCATGCGAATGCTCGGTTTTCTGCTCGGGTTAGCGTTTCTGCTGGGCTGGAGCCAGCCCGTCGACTACACGGGTTATCAGGTTTTGCGTATCACGGTCTCCGATCTCAAGCAGTTCGAGTCGATTCAATCGCTGGTGCGCGATGTGTGGACCTGCTTCCTCAAGGGGCGCACGATCGATGTGTGCGTTTCGCCAGAAGAGCGCAAGCGCCTCCAGAAAGCAGGCTATACATGGCAGGTACTGATAGAAGATGTGCAAGCGTTGATCGATCAGCAACGCTCCGACTTCCAGCCTCAGGGAGGGCTGTTTGAGCGCTACCTCACTTTAGGCGAGGTGTATCGCGCAATGCGGGCTCTAGCCGACCAGAATCCGCGTCTGGTGCAAATGCTGACCATCGGCACTTCGGTGGAGGGGCGCCCCATCCATGCCCTGCGGATTACGCGCGACCCGCGCGGCGCCCGAGTCTATCGCAACCGCCCACAAATTGTATTCAACGCCTGTCAGCATGCGCGCGAATGGATCACGGTGTCGTTAGCCCTCTACATCGCCTACAGTTTGGTTGCCCACTACGGGAGCGATGCACGCGTCACCGACTGGCTCCAACGCACCGAAGTCTATGTGATCCCTGTGGTCAACCCCGATGGCTATGTGTACACCTGGACGACCGATCGGCTCTGGCGCAAGAATCGGCGCTACTTAGGCACAAACAGTCAGGGGCAACCGTTGTATGGGGTCGACCTGAATCGGAATTGGGGGTTTCAGTGGGGTGGGATCGGCTCCAGTGGTCAGCGGAGCTCGGAAACCTATCGCGGGAGCGCTCCCTTCTCCGAGCCAGAAACCTACAGCCTCAGTCGTTGGCTTCTGAGCCTGCCCACTCTGCGTGCCCATATCGACATCCACAGCTACTCTCAGCTCATTTTGTGGCCGTGGGGCTACACCGATCGGCTTCCCTATCACCAAACGACTTTTGAGCGTGTCGGTTTGCAGATGCAGTCGCTGATCGAAAGCGTGCACGGAATGAACTATATTGCAGGTCCTATCTATACGACCATCTATCCCACCAGTGGCAACAGTTGCGACTGGGTATACGGGGTGCGGGGCGCCCTCTCTTTCGCCTTCGAACTACGCGACACAGGACAGTATGGTTTTCTTCTACCACCAGACCAAATCCTCCCCAACAGCGAAGAGGTCTACCCCGCTACCTTGAGCCTTATCGAGTGGGTGACCACGCGCAACTGGAACTAATCGGGTACAATCGAAAAGCCCGAACCAGCGCGGAGCCTATTCCCACATAAGGAGGTCTCAGTGAGTACCAGAACGAAAAAAGCGACCCGAACTGCCGATACAGAGCGGGCAGAACTGCTCGAACTCTACCGTCAAATGCTCCTCATCCGCCGATTCGAAGAGCATTGCGACAAAGCCTACCGACAAGACAAAATTGGGGGCTACCTCCATCTTTATATCGGTGAGGAAGCGCTGGCGGTAGGCTTCATCTCGCAACTTCAAAAGGATGACCGTGTGCTGGGGCACTATCGCGACCACGGCTATGTGCTGGCGTTAGGAAGCGACCCCAAACTTGTTATGGCGGAGCTTTACGGCAAGGTCACCGGGCTTTGCCGCGGTAAAGGCGGCTCGATGCATCTGTACGATAAAGAGAAAAACTTTCTGGGCGGCTACGCCATCGTCGGCGATGTGATCGGCATCGCTACAGGGGTGGCGTTCACAGCAAAATATGAGAATAGCGACCGTATCGTGCTCTGCTTCTTCGGAGACGGCGCTATGAACGCAGGGCTCCTCCACGAAGCCCTCAACATGGCAGGTCTGTGGAAACTGCCGATTATCTACATCGTCGAGAACAACCGCTATGCGATGGGCACCCCTCTGGAGCTTCATTCCGCCGTAACGAACTTAGCCCAACGCGCTTCAGTCTATGGCTTCCCCAACGAGACTATCGATGCAATGGATGTGTTAGAGGTGCGCCAACATGCTCGACGGATTATCGACCAGGTACGCGCCCACAAGGAGCCATATTTCGTGGAAGCAATCACCTACCGCTTTGTCGGGCACGGCGCAGCGGATATCACCGACCCAGGCTCCTATCGCACGCGAGAAGAAGTAGAAGAGTGGAGAAAACGCGACCCAATCCCCAACCTTGCCCAGTACCTTCTGTCAAACGGGCTTGCCAACCAGCAGGAACTGGACGCAATCGATCAGGAAGTGCGCGCTATCGTGGAAGAATCCTCCCGATTCGCCGACGGAAGCCCCGACCCACCTCTGGATGAGCTGTGGGAGCATGTATGGGTAGATTAGAAAAGCCGAAACTGCCCTCTGCCAGTTGGGAGGGGCAGAGGGCAGACTGCAGAGTACGAGCCTTACAGGTCTACCGTCAGATTCTCATCCCCTACGACGACAAGGCTCATCCGCTCTGGCTGAAGGTAGCATCTGCAAACCTCTTGAATCATCGAGGCTGAGACAGCACGCACTTGCTCTGGATATTGATGCCAATAGTTTAAGGGGAGCCCATGAACTGCGATCTGGCTTAACAGGCTAATCATCGAGCTAAGCGTAATCCAGCTGAGCATCTGGCGCCCAATAAGGTAGTTGCGAGTCGCCTCCAGCTCGTCCGCGGGGATTGGCGCCTCCCAGAGTCGTTCGATCTCCGCCTGAATTTGGCGAATCGCCTGAACCGTGTTCTCGGTAGCCGTTTGAGCAAAAGCCACGAAAGCACTGATACGCCGATAGTAGTCTAAGTGCGCACCAACGCTGTAGGCGTATCCGTACTGTTCGCGCACGGCGAGAAACAAACGCGAACTGGCTCCTGCACCTAAGATGCTTACCCCCAGCAAGAGCCCCCAGTAGTCGGGGCTATGGAGTGGCGGGCAAAGCGTGCCCATCTGAATCACGCTCTGAACCGAGTTGGGACGGGGTACAAGGTGGATACCCGGCGCAATCGGCTCGTGGGAAACGGGCGGCAGTTTGCTGTCGTCGGGCGAACCCTGCCACGCGCCCAGCGTCTCCTCTAACCGCTTTAGCAAGCGCCTCGGCGAGAAGTCACCCACCACAATCAAGATGGCTCCGTGCGGACAGTAGTGCCGTTGATAGAACCGGTGGAGATGTTCGGCGTTCCAGTTTCGGACGGCGTTCTCGTCAGGCGCATAGTAGCGGTACGGATGATCCCCAAACAGCACATGACGGAACCGTTCTTCTGCCAGGAAGGCAGGCTGAGCGCGTTGAAGTGCAAGTCGCTGGAGCGTGTGTGCCCGATCGATCTCGACCTCATGTTCGGGGAAAGCAGGGTTCAGCAACACATCGGCAATTAGGTTCAGCATCGGCTCCACGAAGTCGGCGAGGCAGTAGGCGTGCATCATGGCGGTTTCGGTGTTCGCCGTGAAATTGATCGCTCCGCCGTAGCGTTCCGCTTCATCTGCAATCTGAAGGCTGGTACGCTGAGCAGTGCCAGCAATCATCAGGCGAGCGGTTGCAGAGGCAACGCCCAGCCAATCGGGAGCGTCATAGGCGCGCCCACCTGTCGGCAGAGCAAGCCGAAATTCCATCAGCGGCGCGCGCCTGTCTGGCAAGAGCCACACCGACACGCCATTGCGCAACGCCACCACCTCCGGCAAAGCGAGATGCAACGACCCCATCGGATGGTCAGGTGGGGGCACGCGTCGGCTCATAGGGCACCTCCTTGGGAGGCACCAGGCACGATGGTCATCACCGTGTGATTTTGGGGAGTTAGCAGATAGCGTTCCGCCACTTCCTGCACCGATTCCGCAGGGATATGGAGGAGCCGATCCAGCATACGGTTGATCTCGCCAGGGTCGTTCTCAAAAAGGGCGCAGTAGGCAAGTCCGAGGGCGCGTCCCAGCGGGCTTTGCATGCCGGAGTAGAGGTTATCGCCCCACCGCTGAACCAGCAGCTGCGAGCGTACGCGCGCTTGCTCTTCGGGTGTGAGCCCCTCGCGTACCAGTCGCTCGATCTCTTCGTAGATCCACTGTTCCACGCGTTCGGCTTGGACTGTGGGGTGGTGCAACACAAAGATTCGGAACAGGCTGGGTGCGGGTCGCCCCTCAGCGCCCCCTGAGACGCTGATCGCAGCCGCCTCCTGCTTGACCAATCGTTGGTAGAGACGGGACGCGTGCCCGCCTACCAGAATCCCGCTCACAATCTGGAGAGCGTCATTCTCGGGTGTGTTCCGACGCGGGATTTTCCAAGCAATCGCCAGGGCAGGCACGCTTGCCAGCGGGTCGTAAAAACTTTCGCGCCGTTCTGGACGGTCGGGCTCGCTACAGTCTACAGGCTGGGGGGCAGGCTGGGGTGGGATGTCTTCGAAGTAGCGGCGCACCTCCCGCTTCACTCGGCGCCCATCATAGTCGCCTGCAATGACCAGCACCGCGTTGTTTGGGGCGTAATAGGTCCTGAAGAACGCTTGCACATCCTCTAATGTTGCATTGTCCAGATCTTCCATCGAACCGATAATCGAGTGCTGGTTGGCGAAGTTGTCGTATGCGATTTCGCGGAACCGTTCCATCGCGCGCGCATAGGGCTGGTTATCGACCGAGAGCCGACGCTCTTCCTTGACCACCGCACGCTGATTGTCTAAATTCTCTTGGGAGACCACCAACGAGCGCATCCGATCTGACTCCAGCCACAGCGCTAACGGCAGTTTGGAGGTGGGCAGAAGCTCAAAATAGGTTGTGTGGTCAAACGAGGTGAACCCGTTCAGCACACCCCCGTTCGATTCGACATACTTGAAATGCATCTCGCGCGGCACATTCTCAGAACCCTGAAACATCATGTGTTCCAACAGGTGGGCGAACCCCGTTTTGCCCGGCACCTCGTTGCGCGAGCCGACCTTATACATCACCAAAACCGCAACGGCTGGTGCAACACGGTAAGGCGAAAGAATGACCCGTAGCCCGTTCTGCAAGGTAAACTCTTGGTAAGCAACCATCGTGTCGGTTCGCGGCATGGTTCGTTCTCCTTATTCTCGGTGTTTGAGTTGGGGGCGTTCGTCGAAATAGAGCGCGTTGGTTTCAGCGAAGATCTGGTTGTGGAGTTTTTTCAGGAGGGTCTCGGCTTCCGAAGCGAAGCGGAACGACCCCCTAACCTCGCCTTGCCACACATCTTGGATCACCCAGTCAGGCACAGGCATGTAGACGATGGGTTCCGGAGCGGGGATGCGCACGCTCAGCACAGCAGGACCCAAGCTCGGCTCTAAGAAGATGAACTCCAGCAGGATGCAATCGGGCTGATAGTGCGTTGTGCCTGTCTGGACTGCTGCCCGACGGAAGCACTCTTTGAGCGTTTGAGCATCGTACTCCCCAACGGGAGGTGGCTGCCGTTTTTGCAACGCCTCGAAAATAGCTTGCAGATTGTTACGGACAAACTCGCGCAGAGTCATCGCTGTCTCCTATAGCGCAAGAAGAGTTCGCTGCCTTCCAAGTAGGCAGAAACGAGTGTATAGTAAGGCACACGCTCGCGTGGCAGCCCCGCACCATCCACCATAGTGGGCAGATGCGCCCCCCCTTTGACCCGCGGCGCCAGCGTGAGGAAGATTTCGTCTACCATATCCGCATCGAAGAGGTAAAAATTCAGCGTCCCGCCGCCCTCCACCAAGAGGTAGTGTACGGCATAGTGGCTGCGAAGAATCTGCACCACTTGAGTGATCTCCACGCGGGTCTCGCCGACCAGATGGAGGGTAGCCAGCTTCTCGAGTGCCATCTGACGGTCTGGGGGCATGTGGGTTGGAGCAAAGATGAGGGCGCGTCCGGGACTGCGGAAAAAGGAATGCTCCATCGGGAGGTCGCCGCTGGTGGTCACGACAGCGCGCAGGGCACGCTCAGGATAGTTGAGGTGCGGATCGGCGCGGAGGGTGCCGCTTCCTATTAAGATGACGTCGGCGTGCGTTTCGAGACGGTGCATCAGCGTCTGATCTACCGTACTGCCCAACCCTTTTGCGGAAGAGCCCAGATCGCCCAACACCAGCTTCCCATCTAATGTAGTGACGGTGTTGGTAAAGATATACGGGCGGTTTGGAGGCGGCTCAGGAAACTGGATCTCTTCATAGAGCGATTCCAAACGGCCCTGCCATCCCGTTGCATCGTAGAGTCGGATCATCGTTAACCCCCACAAAATGGGATTGCCCCCGACGCGGGGCGCGGGGGCATAGGGTGTCGCAGCCTTCAGCATCCGTGCTTAGTGAGGCACGCGCCGTGCGCCCGCGTATCGTTTATTATAATACCCGCTGTTGAGCGAATCGATACGCACACGCCCGCGCGCACTGGAGGCGTGAATAAACTTCCCGTTGCCGATGTAGATCCCGACATGCGAGACCCATCTGCCCTGTGTTCGGAAGAACACCAGATCGCCTGGCTGGAGCTGGTCGCGGGGAACAGGTTGACCCACCTGCGCCTGCGAAGCGGACTGATGGGGCAGGTTCACACCGGCATGTCGATAGATGTAGCTGGTGAAGCCAGAGCAGTCGAATCCGCGCGCCGAGCTTCCACCCCGTCGGTAGGGGGAGCCCAGGTACGCCATCGCTCGCTGGAGCATACGCCGGGTTCGATCGCTCGAAACCTCTGCCAACTGCTCTCGGCGCGAGGGTTCACGCCGATTCGTTGCGGCGGTCTTGGATGCAGTAGGGGTAGGCTTCGAGCGTGTGGTAGCGGATTTCGGCGGTTGCGTCGGCGACAGAAAGGTCGACATCACCCAGCCGGTGCGCTTGCTGGGTAACTGCACCTGGCTCCATTCGCCGCGTTGGGTCAGCACTCTCACTTTCGTCCAGCGAGCTACAATCGCGATGTGGGGTGAGTTCGTGCTTGCTTGTTGGCGAATGTTCACGCGGTCTGTATTGATCTCTGCCCAACCCGTTTTGGGGGCGGAGACGCTTTGTTTTTGGGAAGTAGACCGTGCCTGCGTTCCCTTTATAGGGATCTTGAGAGCCTGTCCGGGACGAAGCGCATGGGGATTGCGTAATTGATTGACTTTGAGGAGTTCGGGGAGACGCAACCCGTGTTTGTGGGCAATGGTGTAAAGCGATTCACCCGGACAAACGGTATAGTTTATTGTCTGCTGCGCCGAGGCTGCGACTGTCAGGCTCACGAGTAGGGCATTTAGCCCTATACGCACTTTGTTACCCATAGATTCCCTCCTTGGAGTGATTTGCTCGTGCCCTGCGACCTCGGTCGCAAAGCGCCCTCAGTATACCCCATTCGGGGAGGGGATGTCAACCCTCTCTATCTCGGTTGCCGATTTGCGTGGTGCACTCCCGAAGCGGTGGAGGCCGCTGCCGAGGTCGGCGATGGGCTGAGTTTTAAACTCTATGTGCCCAAAATCGACAAGACACGCTGGCAGTTTCTTGAGGCGTATGACCGTCCTATCCTCATCGGGGAGTTTCATTTCGGGGCGCTGGATCGGGGCATGTTGGGGCTGGTTCCTGCTGAGAACCAGCGTCAGCGGGCGCAGATTTATGCCGACTATGTGCGCTCCGTTGTGGAACATCCTTACTTCGTGGGATGCCACGGGTTCCAGTATATCGACCAGCCGCTGACGGGACGCCGGTTCGACGGCGAGAACGACAACATCGGCTTTATAACGATTACTGACACGCCCTACCCGGAGATGGTCGCTCAAGCGCGCGCCATCCATCGCACGGTCTATCGCATTCGGTGGGGCTAAAGCTCTTCGGGTCGCCATCCGTACTCGCCTACAAGGGGCACAAACACGCACTCGCCGAAAGTGTGAGGGGTGTAGTGCCTGCCTTGCCGAACAAACAGAGTTAAAACCTGATATTGGCGCGTGCCCAGCGGGATGAGGAGCCGTCCGCCTTTGGGCGAAAGCTGCTGGAGCAAAGGTTCAGGGGGCTTGGCGGGCGCCCCCGCGGTCACGATAATGCGATCGTAAGGGGCATAGGGTGGGAACCCGCGCGTGCCATCGCCCATGACCCACACAATCGGAGGGAGATCTAACTGGGTCAAGAGTTGGTATGCCAGCAATGCCAGTTTGGGGAAGCGCTCTACCGTCACCAACTGTCGGCAGAGTAGGCTCAAGATCCCTGCTTGATAGCCTGAACCTGTACCAATTTCCAGCACGCGCTCGGTTCCACACAAAGCCAGCAGTGCGGTCATCTGGGCGACCAACGACGGCTGGGAGATCGTTTGTCCCTCGCCTATGGGGAGCGCATGGTCGATATAGGCTTGTGCGCGGTACTCTGGAGGCACCATCAAGTGGCGCGGGACTCGACGAATTGCGCTCAGCACGCGCTCGTCGTGAACCCCTTTCGCCCGAATCTGGGCAATCAGGGACTCGATCTGAGGGTTGTAATCTACGCCGTCGACATGCACTGAGGACCGAAATTCGACAAAACCTAGAGGTCTCCTGTTAGAGAAAGTGGGGGAGCGCGGGGAGGCAGTAATCCCCCTCAATCGATTGAGGGGATACACGGACCCCCTCGCGCATGGGGGATCATCATGCAGGTATCTCCCGTTAGCCCGTACCTTGAAGGGGAGGAGTGGCCGTGTGGTGCGGCCCGTGGTCGTGTCATTCCGTCTGGGGTGGAACGGCGTCGCCGAACCGGAGCGCATGGAGAAAGCCCTGCGTGCATCCGGAACAAGGATGCCCCTCCATTGATGGAGGGGCGGACATCACGGGCTGGGTTTCGGGTTCGTCTCCTGAGGGTCAACGCTATAAGGTATCCTATACGACGGAGCCAAAATAACTTAACGAGGCGAACCACCCATGTGCGGAATTACAGGCTATATCGGTCCAAGACAAGCGATAGAGGTCGCGTTAGACACGCTCAAGCGGTTGGAGTATCGGGGCTACGACTCGGCGGGGATAGCCTTTTGGAGCGGGCGCCAGCTGGAGGTGATGAAGCGGGCAGGCAAGATCCAGCACCTCAGCGAACTGCTGAACGGAGTGGAGGCGTACGGATTGGCGGTCTCCCATACACGCTGGGCTACGCATGGCATCCCCAACGATCCGAACGCCCATCCCCATACCGACGAGCAGGGCAGGGTCGCCGTCGTACATAACGGAATTATCGAGAACTATCTGGAGCTCCGCCAAGAGCTTCTGACACGCGGGCATCGGTTCAGTTCCGAGACCGATACGGAAGTATTGGCGCACCTGATTGAGGAGCAGGTATCCCTCTGCGAGACCCCGCAGGAGGCGGTGCGTCGCGCCTTGCTTCCTGTGAAAGGCTCTTTCGCCATCGCCGTGATGTTTGCGGACTACCCCGATCGCGTGGTGGTGGCACGCAACGACTCGCCCTTAGTGATTGGGCTGGGGGACAGGGAAAACTTTATCGCCTCCGACATTCCTGCCCTGTTGCCCTACACTCGGCGGGTCATCTTGCTGGAGAACGGCGATCTGGGCTTGGTGACCCGCGATTCGGTGCACCTGATGCGACTCGACGGCACCCCCGTTGAACGCCCCCCTATCGAAATCACTTGGTCTGCTGAAGCCGCTGAGAGAGGCGGGCACGAACACTTTATGATCAAGGAGATTCTGGAACAGCCCGAAGCGGTGCGCGATACCCTGCGGGGACGCCTCAAGCCTAACGGCGGAATCCAGTTCCCAGAGCTGAAGCTGGAGGTGGAAGACTGGCAGAAGTTCCGTCGGATCCTGATCGTGGCGTGTGGGACAGCCTACCATGCAGGGCTGATCGGCAAGCATGTGCTGGAGCGCTGGCTACGGCGTCCCGTAGAGGTCTACTACTCTTCTGAGTTTCGTTATGGCGACCCGATTCTCCAGCCGAATACTTTGGCCATCTTCATCAGTCAGTCGGGCGAGACCGCCGATACCATTGCGGCGTTGCGTTTGTGTCGGGAGGCGGGCTACACCACACTGGGAATCGTGAATGTGGTGGGCAGTAGTATTGCGCGCGAATGCGACCACGTCATCTACACGCAAGCGGGACCCGAGATCTCCGTGGCTTCTACCAAAGCCTACAGCACTCAGGTAGCGGTTCTCTATCTGTTAGGGTTGTACCTTGCGGCGATTAATGGCACTTTACCGATGGCGATCTATTCGGAGAGCACCCAGGGATTGATGCAGTTGCCCTCGTTGATTGCCCGCAGTTTGGAGCGTGAGCCTGAGGTGCGTGCCATCGCGTCGGAGCTCTATCGCACGCCACTGGCGTTCTATCTGGGGCGGGGCATAGATGCCTATGTGGCGATGGAAGGCGCACTGAAGCTGAAAGAGATCGCCTACATCCCGACACAGGAGCCCCCTGCAGGCGAAATGAAACACGGACCGCTGGCGTTGGTGGAACCGGGTGTGGTAGCGGTCTTCATTGCGTCGCAGGCGCGCACGCGCGAGAAACTGCTGGGCAACCTCAAGGAGATTAAAGCACGCCAGGGAACGGTGTTCCTTATCACCACAGAGGACGATACGCTCCTTCCGAAGGAGGCGGACTACACCGTGCAGGTGCCATGCCCGCCAATGGAGGAGCTCTCCCCAATGGTGGCCATTCCTGTGCTTCAGCTTTTTGCGTATCACATGGCGCGCCTGCGGGGCTGCGAAATCGACCAGCCGCGCAACCTTGCCAAGAGCGTCACAGTGGAGTAGAGCATGTTGCCGTTTGTTGGGGTCGCCACCTTCTTGCGTGCCCCCCATCGCTCGCTGAGCGAGTCGTGGCAAGCGCAGGTGGGCTTTTTGGGCGTGCCGTGGGATGTGGCGGTGGGCTACCGTCCGGGCGCACGATTCGCTCCGCAAGCAGTTCGGAACGCTAGTCTGCGCTACGCGCTGACCCCAGAAGGCTACTATCACCCGCAACTGGGATATCGCTTGCGGGGGCTCACCCTCGTCGACGCAGGCGATGTGGATGTCCCCACTCTCGAAACCGAGCTGGCTTTCGAACGAATCACCGAGTCCGCGCGCGAACTGCGTCGGCGTGTGGCGCTCCCCCTCTTCGTTGGAGGCGATCATAGCGTCAGTTTCCCGCTCCTGCGCGCCTTCAATGATGTGCCGGACCTGCATGTGGTTCAACTCGATGCCCACTTAGACTTCACAGACACTCGCAACGGCACACGCTACTCCAACTCCAGTCCGTTCCGCAGAGCGGTGGAGACACTCCCCAATCTGGTGCATATCACCACCATTGGACTACGGGGCGTGCGGTTTGACCCCGAAGCGATCCGTTCCGCTCAAGCGCGCGGGCATACGCTCATGTTTCGCGACGATCTCCGCCAAAGCGACACCCCCCCACTGCCCCAAGGCAAGCCCCTCTACCTCTCGCTGGATGTGGATGTCATCGACCCAGCGTTGTTCCCCGCCACTGGCAGTCCTGAACCCGATGGCTTGAGCTTTCACGAAACCGTATCGCTCCTGCGGCAAGCAATAGAGCACAACACCCTCGTCGGGGTCGACTTGGTGGAAATGGCTCCTGCTTTGGATCCCACAGGCACCAGCGCGCTGGTCGCGGTGCGTCTGCTTCTTGAGGTATTGATGGCACACTTCGCGAAGCAGGCAGGCGAGTGGTCGCTCGAATGACCCTCCAAACTGCCTCGCGATCTGGCAGGAACTCCCCACCCCACGGCGAACCCCAGATTTACAATAGGGAGGTCTTGCATGGAGGCTGGCTTTGTGCATCTGCATCTACACACGGAATATAGTCTTCTGGACGGCGCCATCCGAATTCCCGAACTGGTGCGAACGGTCGCTCAATATGAGATGCCTGCCGTTGCCCTCTCCGACCACGGGGTTCTGTATGGGGCGATCGATTTCTACTCGGCGTGCCAAAGCGCAGGGATCAAGCCGATTATCGGATGCGAGCTCTATGTGGCACCCCGCTCGATCCACCAGCGTACCAAACAGGATCAAAACAGCTACCACCTTCTGGTTCTGGCTAAGGACGAGACGGGTTACCGCAACCTGCTTCGACTGAGCACCCTCGCACATCTGGAGGGATTCTATTACAAACCGCGTGTGGATAAGCCTCTCCTGCGTGCCCACGCGCAGGGGCTGATTGCCACCTCCTCATGTTTAGCAGGCGAGATTCCGCAAGCCCTGCTCAAGGGCGATTACGCACTCGCACGCCAGCTCACGCAGGAATATATCGAAATCTTTGGGCACGAGAACTTTTATATCGAGGTGCAAGACCACGGAATCTCGGCACAGCGGACAGTTAACGAGGGGCTCCTGCGATTAGCCCAAGAGTTTCGGCTTCCGTTGTTGGCGACCAACGACGCACACTATCTGACCCGTGAGGATGCCCAGATCCACGATGTGTTGCTGTGTGTGCAGACCAACACCCATATTGGCGACCCTAAGCGACTCAAGTTTGAGACACAAGAGTTCTACATCAAGTCGCCAGAGGAGATGGCACTGTTGTTTCGCGACTATCCTGAGGCGATAGCCAATACGCGGGTGGTTGCGGATCGGTGCAACTTGAATCTGGAGTTTGGGCGCGTGCAACTGCCTATCCCCGACCTTCCGCCGAACAAAACCGCTATTAACCACCTGCGCGACTTAGCCTCTGAGGCACTGCCCAAGCTGGTTCCACACTACAATGAGACCCATATCCAGCGTTTGGAGTACGAACTTTCGGTCATCGACCAGACGGGGTTTGCGCCCTACTTTCTGATTGTGCGCGACTTTGCTCAGTTTGCACGGGAACAGGGAATCTACTTCGGGGTGCGGGGCTCCGCTGCTGGGAGCTTTGTTTCCTATTGCATCGGGATTACCGACATCGACCCCATCGAGTACGACCTCACCTTCGAGCGGTTCCTTAATCCGGAACGCATCCAGATGCCCGACATTGACATGGACTTTGAGGACGCCCGCCGCGATTTGGTGATTCGGTATGTGCGTCAGAAGTACGGCTCCGATCGGGTTGCCCAGATTATCACTTTTGGCACGCTTGCGGCGAAGGCAGCGCTACGCGATGTGGGACGCGCCCTCAACTACCCACCCGCCCTTGTCGACAAGCTCGCAAAGATGGTTCCAACTGCCCCCGGCATGACCCTTAGCCGTGCGCTGGAGACAGTCCCCGAACTTCGCCAGCAATATGAGAGTGACCCCCAAGTGCGTCGATTGGTAGATACCGCACGCAAGTTGGAAGGCATCACACGCAACGCAAGTGTCCACGCAGCGGGCGTGGTGATCTCCAAAGATCCGCTGATGGAGCATGTGCCTTTGGCACGCGCTGCCGACGGAGAGCCTGTAACACAGTACCATATGGGCAACTTAGAGAAGATCGGTCTGCTCAAGATGGACTTTCTGGGGCTTTCTAACCTGTCGGTGCTCGCGCAGACGGTGGAGAACATTCGGCAAACCACAGGCGAACATCTCGATGTGCGTCGTCTCCCCCTCGATGATGCCAAAACCTATGAAATGCTGGGGCGCGGCGAGACGACAGGCGTGTTCCAGTTAGAAAGCTCGGGCATGCGACGCTACATCCAACAGCTCAAGCCCCAGAATGTGCGCGAATTGGCGGCAATGGTCGCCCTTTATCGCCCCGGACCGATGGAACATCTCCCCACCTACATCGACCGAAAGCATGGGCGCGAACCGATTGTCTATCCCCATCCCCTGTTAGAACCGATTCTCAAGGAGACCTATGGGGTCATCGTCTATCAGGATCAGGTGCTGAAGATTGTACAGGCGTTAGCGGGCTTCTCGTTGGGCAAGGCAGATGTGCTACGCCGAGCGATGGGGAAAAAGAAAGCCGATGAGATGAAAAGACAGCGCGAGGAGTTTGTCGAAGGGGCACAACAGCGCGGAATCAGTGAGGAGGACGCGAACCGCCTGTTCGACCTTATCGAACCCTTTGCGGGGTACGCCTTCAACAAAGCTCACGCCGTCTGCTACGCCCATGTGGCTTATCAAACCGCTTATCTCAAAGCCAACTACCCTGTAGAGTATATGGCAGCGCTGATGGCGGTCTACAAAGATAAAACCGACAAGATCTCGAACTTTATCGACGAGTGCCACACACTGGGCATCGCCGTACTTCCCCCTGACATCAATAAAAGCGGGATGGGCTTCGTGCTGGAACCGATAGACGGTGTCAGGAAACCTTCAGGGGGGCGTGCGCGCCCGAATCGCTCGAGTCCTGCACAGTATCGCCATGCCATCCGCTTCGGGTTGGGCGCAATCAAGGGTGTAGGCGAAGCCGCAGTCGAAGCCATCCTCCAAGAGCGCGCCACTAACGGCGAATTCGAGGATATCTTCGATTTCATGGCACGCCTCGTCGATACGGGCAGTGTAAACCGCTCGACTCTGGAGGCGTTGATTCAGGCGGGGGCGTTTGAAAGCCTCCACCCCAATCGCGCCCAATTGCTCCACGCGCTGGATCCGATTCTGCAATACGCCCAATCGGTAGCGCGTGCCCGATCCGCAGGGCAGAGCTCCCTCTTCGACGGGGGAAGCACCGAGGCTGAGCCGACTGTGATGAAGCCCCTGCTCCCTACAGTCGCCGACCTGACCACCCCCGAAAAGCTGGCTATGGAACGCGAACTTCTGGGCGTCTACCTCTCCGACCATCCTGTACGCCCCTACGCGCGTCACCTACGGGCCCATGCGACGCCCATCTCCCGTGCCTTAGAAGCGGAGCCCGGCACCACCCTCACAATAGGCGGAATCCTAAGCAGTGTCCGAGTCATCACCACGAAAAACAAAGGCTCGCGAATGGCATCGCTCGTTGTCGAGGATATGACCGGTTCGATGCAGGTCACGGTCTTTCCCCAAACCTATGAACAGTACCGTGAAGTGATTCAGAAGGACCGGGTGGCGTTGATTCGTGGCAAAGTGCACTCGCGCGACTTTCGTGGCAAGAATGGCAACGGCGACTCGGAGAATGGCGTGGAATTTCGGGCGGAAGCCTTCGACTTAGTTCCCGACCCTCAGCAAGCCGACTCTGCTCCGACGGTCGAGATCGTGCTGGATCGCTGTCGTGTGGAGGCGCTCCACCAGCTGCGCGCCTTGCTTCAGCAGTTTCCGGGCGAGGGTACCGTGCGGTTCTGCGTGCCCACAGGGCAGCAAATCCAGCGCATCGAGACGCCTTACCGTGTCTGTGTGAATGAAACATTCCTTAGCGAGCTGAGACGCATCGTCCCGCACGCTCAGGTACACTATTAGCTCAGAGGTCTTTATTAGCTCAGAGGTCTTTGCCTTGAAACAGCCAAGGAACATTGCGATTACCGTCGGCATAGTGCTTTTACAGAAAAGGGGGGGTCTGGGGGCTATAATGCCCTCCATTTTCAATGGGGGGATACAGGCCCCCCACCCCAGGCTACGCACCAAGGTACGGTAGCGCCTGACCAGCGTGGCTTGATTATGAGGGGAGCGTATAATGTCTGTAGGAATGACCAAGGCCGAACGCATCAAGGTTTCCAAAGGGCTCTTTGGAAGACAGGTCCACTCCACCTCGATTATAATAGCAACGTACGACATTGACGTTAAGGAGGTAGAAACATGCGAGTACTCAGCTTGATAGTGACAGCGACCCTGGTCCTGGTCGAGTGTAAACCCCTAGAAACAAAAACAACAAAGATCACCAAAACAGACTACGACGAGATCCAGACCGGCAACCGATGCGATGATCTGGTCGCCAAGTTTGGCGAGCCCACCAGCAAGACGGAAGCCTCCGTCGATCTTGGCGTCGGTCAGGCCGGCAAGCTCCAGGCCCAGGACCTTGCCTGGCACTTGGGCGACGGAAGCGTGATGGTCGTCATGTGCCATGACGGAAAGGTTGTCGCAAAGGGTTGGACCGGCCCGAAGTGACGCCGCTGGAGATGGAAGCCGCTGTGCGGACGGTGGGGAGCAATCCCTACGTCCGCATAAGCCTCGTCGGTGAAGGGGGAAGCCCCCTCTTTAGAGGGGGGAGGAGGTCACTACTCTAAGGTAGAAGGTACCATCGGTATAGCAAGCTATTCGGTAGCAGGCATGTCTGCCCTTAGAGAAAGTGGGGGAGCGCGAGGGGGCAGTAATCCCCCTCAATCGATTGAGGAGATACACGGACCCCTCGCGCATGGGGTATCATTATGGTATGAACAGGTATCTCCCGTTAACCCGTACCTTGGAGGGGAGTAGGGGCCGTGTGGTGCGGCCCGTGGTCGTGTCACTCCACCTGGATTGGCATACGGTCCACGAACCGAAGCGCAGGGATAAAGCCCTGCGTGCACCCTGAACAAGGATGCCCCTCAATTGATTGAGGGGAGGACGTCACGGCGAATCGTCTACTTAGGAGACAACGATGGCAAAACGCGGTGTGATGGAGGTGACGCTCGTATTCCCAGAGGCAGAGGTCATCCGACGCTACTATCGGGGGCTGGTTTACCTTGCGGCGCGCACCTGCTACAGCGAGAAAACCCCACAGGAAATCTGGAACGAATTCGCTTCAGATAAGGTGCCCCTGGAGCGAGTGATGCGCTTAATCGAACATGTGGTCGAATCGGGACACCACAGCACTATCGAGCACATCAACTTCACTTTTGCGATATCGGGGGTGAGCCGGGCACTATCGCATCAGCTGGTGCGCCACCGTATCGGGGTTGCTTTTGACCAGCAAAGCCAGCGCTATGTGAAATACAAAGAGCCACCGTATGTCACCCCGCCATCTATCGCTAAAAATAGCGATGCACTTCAAGAGTTCGAACGCCTGTGCGATGAGTCGGAAGCAAGCTACCACCGCTTCTTAGAAATGGGGATTCCTGCAGAGGATGCCCGATTCGTGTTTCCCCATGCAGTTGCAACCAACCTGATTATGACGGTCAATCTGCGTCAACTGATCCACATGGCGGGTCTGAGGCTCTGTACCTTAGCCCAGTGGGAGATCCGCCAGATGTTCAAACTCATTCGCAAAGAGGTGATTCAAGCCGACCCGTATTTTGGGAGATTGTTGGTTCCCAAGTGTGTGCCTCTCGGCTACTGCGACGAGCAGCGCAACGAGGACGAGCACTGCAAAATCCGTCCCCACAAAAATAGCGTCTTCCGTGTTTGGGAACTCTACAAGCAGGGCAAACTCCAAGAGCGCCACGAAGTATAATTGCGAACAGGCGTAATCCCGATTAGGAGAGATCTATGCGACTTATCGGTGTGCTGGTTTCTATGGCGATTCTGGCAGGACTGCTTTTGGTCTGGCTCTACTACGGCACGGGCGGTAGCCCATCGTGTTCAAGTGGGTCTGCCCCACCAGTAAGCCGAGTGAGCGAGGTCAAACAATCTGCACATAGCGTGGAATGTCGTAACAACCTCAGCCAGATTCGTCAGGCAATCCAGATTCGCATGACCACCGAAGCGACCCCTCCTCCTAACCTCAATGGGCTGGGGCTTCCCCAATCGATGCTGATCTGCCCCGTGTCTGGGCAACCCTATCAATTCAATTCTGCAACCGGTCAGGTGCGATGCACCACACCCGAACACATGAGTTACTAAAAACTAAAAAACCTATGGAGGCAACCCATGGAGGCAAATAAGGTCTACGAGCAGTTATTGGCATGGTCGAAGGAGATCCGTCTTCTGGGTTCTATGATGGGCGTGTTGGGCTGGGATCAGCGTGTGATGATGCCCCCCAAAGCGACTCCCTACCGTGCGAGTCAGTTCGCTCTCCTGTCGCGGCTCGTGCATGAGCGTGCAACTGACCCGCGTGTCGACGAATGGCTCCGCATCGTCGAGCAGAGCGAACTGGTAGCGGATGTGGAAAGCGATACAGCCGTCAACATTCGCCAGTGGCGTCGTCAGTATGACCGCATGACGAAGCTTCCGACCGAGCTGGTAACCGAGTTCACCCATACGACCGCAATCGCCGAGAAGGCGTGGGAGCAGGCGCGCGAAAAGTCCGATTTCAGCCACTTCAAGCCCCATTTGGAGAAGATCGTTGCGCTGGTGCGTGAGATCGCTGAACGGATTGGCTACGAAAAAGAGCCTTACGACGCCCTATTGGACGAGTATGAACAAGGAATGAGCGCCGAGGAGGTGGAACGCCTTTTCGCACCGCTTCGGGAATGGACTCCCCAACTGGTGGAGCGGATCCGCAGTGCGCCGCACCAGCCCGATACGCGCATTCTGCGCCGCCATTATCCTCGTTCTGCGCAGGAACAGTTCTGCCGACTGATTGCGGAGCGCATCGGCTTCGATTGGCAGTCGGGGCGGTTAGACCCCACGGTTCACCCGTTCGCTTCACGGCTCTCGCCTGGCGATGTGCGCATCACCACACGCTACTATGAGGACTTTTTGAGCCCGTCGCTGTTCGGAACGATTCACGAGCTGGGGCATGCCCTATACGAGCTGGGGCTCCCTGAAGAACATTTCGGCACTCCGCTGGGCGAAGCCACTTCGTTAGGGGTTCACGAGTCGCAATCGCGCATGTGGGAGAACTTCGTGGGGCGAAGCCATGCCTTTTGGAAATATTTCTTCCCGATCGCCCAGCAGCACTTTAACGCCTTGCGCGATGTGGGGCTGGATGAGTTTGTGTTCGCGATTAATGCTGTGCGACCGTCCACCATACGGGTAGAGGCTGACGAGGTGACCTACAATCTGCATATTCTGCTGCGCTTTGAGCTGGAGTTGGCGCTGATGCGTGGCGAGCTGGAGGTGGTTGACCTGCCCGATGCGTGGAACGAGCGATTTCGCGCCTACATGGGCTTCATCCCACCCAGCGACGCGGAAGGTGTGCTTCAAGATGTCCACTGGTCGGGTGGGATGATTGGCTACTTCCCCGCCTATACGCTGGGAAACCTGTACGGAGCGATGCTGTATGAATCCGCCGAGCGCGATCTGGGCGACCTGTCAGCGATGTACCGCAAGGGCGAGTTTGCCCCGCTGCTGGCGTGGCTACGCGAGAAGGTTCACCGACACGGTAAACGCTACACAGGGAAAGAGCTTGTTGAGCGCATTTCAGGGCAATCGGTGAGTGCGGAGCCGCTCCTGCACTACTTCGAGCGCAAGTTCGGCGCGTTGTATGCCTTATAGGTGCATGGGGGAAGGCTCTGCCGTCCGCAGGTATAATTGCGCTTGAGGATAGCTCCATGTGGCGAAACCTGTTTGTTGTTTTTTTACTGCTGTGTTCGGTGGTTCCTGTCTTGGCGCAGTCGCGCAATCGCGTGGACGCCCTGCGTCGTGATATTGAACAGGCTCGCGATAAGGTGTTCCCCGCACTGGTCAATATCCTGGTGGTCTCTCGCTACTTTGAAGGGGGGCGCGCCCAATATGCGATTAGTGGGGGCAGCGGCGTGATCGTCTCGCCCGACGGTGTCGTGCTGACGAACTACCATGTGGCGAAGGATGTGGTACGGCTGTTTTGCACGCTGAGTACGGGCGAGCGGTTCGAGGCGCGCGTGCTGTATAACGATCCCCTGACCGACCTGAGCGTGCTGAAGATACGGCTACCCGATAACGCCTCGCCACGAACCTTTCCGTATGCAACTTTAGGCGACTCCGACGCCCTCAAGACGGGCGATTATGTGTTGGCGATGGGCAATCCGCTGTTGCTATCTTCTTCCGTCACGCTGGGCATCGTTTCGAACCCCCGACGCGTGTTTGTGAACCCCGTCAACTCCGAGATCGAGGGGGCTGAGTTCGAACAAGGCGACCGCTCCGGAACGTTGACCCGCTGGATTCAGCACGATGCGCTCATTTTGCCCGGCAACTCTGGGGGACCGCTGGTCAACCTTAAGGGCGAGGTGGTGGGCATCAATCAGCTGGGCGGTTCGGGACTTGGGTTTGCGATCCCGTCGCGGATTGCCAAGCGCGTGCTGGCGCAGGTGCTGACAAAAGGCACGGTGGAGCGAGGATGGTTGGGCTTCCAAGCGATGCCAGTGGACAAGCTCAAGCGCACAACGGGCGTGCTGGTGGGTTCCATTCTGCCTGAATCCTCTGCGGAGCGTGCGGGCTTGAAGCCTGGCGACATCGTGCTGTCTATCGATGGCAAGCCGACCAACGCGCGCTTTGCGGAGGAGATCCCCCTAATTTATCAACTGATTGCCGATTTACCGATAGGCAAAACCGTTGCGGTGGAGATCGAACGGCAAGGTACACACCAAACGCTACGGCTTCAGGTAGACCCTCTGGAGCCGTTCTACGGGGAGGAGGATGAGTTTCGCTCGCTAGGGTTCACGGCACGCGAGATTACCCCTGCAATGGCGCGTGCGCAACGGCTCCCGCGCAACGCCGTCCAGATTACGAGCATCCGACCGGGCTATCCGATGGATAGCGCAGAGCCAAAAGTTAATGTCGGCGACGCTATCCTTAAGGTCGGCGACAAGCCCACACGCACTCTCAAGGAGCTCGCCGAGGCGATAGACGCTTTCAAAGACCGAGAGCTGATCCCCATCACCGTGCAACGCCGAGAGGAGGTTTTGATCAGCGCGGTGCGGAATAAGCCTCCGAGCGACCTCAGCCCCAGCATGGAGCTGCCGCGCGCATGGTTGGGAGTACGCACGCAGGTGATCACGCACCAAGTCGCCGAATCGTTGGGACAGCCCGAGCTGAAGGGATTCCGCGTCACCGAAGTCTTGCCCTACACGGAAGCCAGCAAGTCTGGAATTCAGGTGGGCGACATCATTGTGGCGTTGAATGGCGAGCCGTTGGAAGCCTCACGCGTGCAGGATGCGCGCGATCTGGAACGCCGAGTCGAACAACTGACCATCGGCGAGAACGCCACGCTCACCGTGATTCGCAACGGTGAACGCCTCGATGTCGCTGTCAAAATGGAGCCCAGCCCTGCTTCAGCCGAATCCGCCAAGATCACGCGCCAACGGGAACTGGAGTTCGCCGTGCGCGACATCACCCCAATCGACCGCATGCGCAACCGCTGGAAAGAGGATCAACAAGGGGTCATCGTCACCGATGTCGCCAAGGGGAGCTGGGCGCAACTGGGCGGCCTACGGGTAGGCGATGTTATCCTTGCGATCAACGGACAGCCTATCCGTCAGGTCAGCGACTTCCAGCAGGTCATGCAGGAGATGCTTGCGCAACAACCACCCGTGCTGGTGGTGTTCGTCCTGCGCGGGCGCGACACCAGCTTCGCTTTTATCGAACCCGACTGGAAAGAGATTACCCATTAGGAGGCTCCTTTATGCGGAATAGATGGCTTATCGGATGGATGAGCATGATCCTCGTGAGCCAAGCGCTGGCTCAAGCAACCAATCCGACACCCCAGCAACGGTTTCTGGAGAAAGTCGCTCCGAGCATCGTCGCTGTGGAGGTGGTGGTTCGCTACGAGATCCATGCAGGCGACGACAGCAGTAGTGGCGAGCAGAAACAGACCCTGACAGGCACTGTGCTGACCGAAGACGGGGTGATTTTGGTGCCCTCGATACCGTTCTCCAGCGAATGGCTCAAACAGCTTTTTGGGGAGCGGGAGGGGGTCCAGATGAATCTCTCGCCCCAGAGCTTTAAGGTGACCTTTGCCGGCGACTCGAAGCAGTATGAAGCAGAGTTGCTTGCCACCGATTCGCAGCTGGGGTTGGGCTTTATCAAGCTTAAAGAGCGCGCGGAGCGCGCGCTGCTTCCAGTACGCTTTCGCGACACGCTCCCCAGCGTCGGTGATGAGCTGTGGTCACTACGACGCAAAGGCAAGAGCTTCGATTACGCTCCGTATTACGAGCGCGTCCTACTGACGGGCACAATCACAAAGCCCCGACGCGCCTTTATTACAGCCACCACCGCTAACTTCGGGCTGGAACCTGGCACACTCCTCTTTACGCCCGAGGGAGAGGCGGTGGGCGTGCTGATTCCCATTGTGGATCCCAGCCCCCAAGAGGACGAATCGGGCAGTATGTTCGGGGGACGTACCAGCTCACTTTTCGGCACCTATCTGCTTTCCTATGCCGACCTCAAACCCATCTTAGAGAAAGCCCTCACACGCAAGTCTGAAGGAGGTGCGCAATGAAAGCCCGATGGAGCTGGGGCGCGCTGATGCTCGTCAGTCTGTTGGCGTTGGCGGGGGCGCAGACACCCTCCAATCGCTTCAAGTCGCTGGTGCAACAGGTAGCGCCGAGCATCGTAACCGTGCGTGCCGTCGTCAAGCTCGATGTTAAATCCAAAGAGGGTAGCTCGTCTGAAGAGATCAAGTTCAGTCAGCGCGGTGCCGTGATCTCGGAAGATGGAATTATTATGATGTCCAGCACCTTGCTGACCAGCGAGAGTCTGAAACAGTTGCTCGATTTAGACCCCGAAGATGCTGACAAGGTGGATATGAAGATATCGCCTCAGAGCTTCAAGATTATCTTCGAGCGAGAGAGCCAAGAGTACGAGGCGAAACTGGTGGCGACCGACTCGCAGCTGGGGCTGGCGTTCCTCAAAATCGAAAATCTGCAGGGGCGTACCGTGAAACCGATTGTGTTTAAGGACAGCCCCCTGGAGATCGGTTCGGAACTGTTTTGTATCACGCGCATGCCCAAAGGCTACGACTTCACCCCCTACCTGATGAAGGTGGTCGTCGTTGCGGAGGTTGACAAGCCGCGTCGTGCCTACCTCACCGATAGAAGCACGGACGAGCTGGGCTTGCCTGTATGCAACGCGGAAGGTGTGGCTGTGGGCGTGGTGACGACCATCCGTCCGACCGTGGTAAATCCCGACGAGAATGATCTTGGCTTCGACAGCGGTGCTTTGGGGAGCATCTTTCCTATCGCAGTGGTTCAGTCTGTGATCGATCAGGCGATTCAGCTGGCGCGCTCACAATAGAGCGATGCGTCGCGGTTGGGTACTCGATCTGGGGTTGATGCCTTATGCGGAGGCGTGGCGCCTTCAGCAGGCGCTCCACGCCAAACGTCAGGCAGACGCTATTCCCGACACCTTAATTTTGGTGGAGCATCCGCCAGTGATTACGCTGGGCAAGGGGTTCCACCCCGAGAATTTGTGCCTGAGCCTGAACGAATATGCCGAACGCGGGATAGAGATCTGCCTCACCGATCGCGGAGGCGATGTAACCTGTCATAATCCGGGGCAGCTGGTGGGCTATCCCATCTTCGATGTGCAGGCACACGGGCGTGATCTCCACCGATTTTTGCGCCAGATAGAGGGAGCCCTGATCCAAAGCCTCCAGACCTTCGGTATCGAGGCGGGGTGCCACCCACGCTACACTGGTGTTTGGGTGGGCGACGACAAAATTGCCGCCATTGGCATTCGTGTCGCACGCTGGGTCAGCATGCATGGCTTTGCCCTCAATGTCAACAACGACCTGAGCCTGTTTCGGTTGATTGTGCCGTGTGGGATTGTTGATAAGGGGGTGACCTCGATGGCGCAACTGTTGGGACAGCACGTGCCAATGGAACCGGTCAAGGCGGCGGTTCAGGTGCACTTTGGGCACCTGTTTGGATTGGATTGGATGCCTGCCCCCGACCTCTCGCTTTGCTGAAGAGTTCCAGTGGGTACACTTACCGCTGATGTGGGAGCTTTTGGCAACGGTAGTGGAGCATCGTCTGCGCGCGCCGCACCAGTACGAGTTGATCTTGCACGCACCGCCTATTGCGGAGACGGCACAGCCTGGACAGTTCGTGATGGTGCGCCCGATGAACCTCTATGCGCCGTTCTGGCGCCGACCCTACAGCATCTGGCGTGCTAATCCCGATAAGGGCGTCTTCAGCATCTTTTATGCGGTGCAAGGCGCTTTCACCGAACTGCTCTCGATGAAGCCGGTCGGTACAGCCGTTTCGGTGTTGGGCCCGTTAGGCAACTGGTTTCAACGGGTGGAGGGAGTCGCGCGCCACATCCTGGTGGCAGGCGGAGTGGGGGTTCCTCCCTTGAGCTTTTTTGCCACGCGTCTGATGCCGACTTTGTGCTCAGCAGAGCGATTGCTTATTCTGATGGGGGCTCGCACGCATGACCTGCTGGTGGGGCTGGATGAGTTTCGAGCGTTGGGCGCCGAAGTATTGGTTTCCACCGAAGATGGCTCACACGCGCATGCGGGGCTGGTGACAGACCTGCTGCTGAAGACGCTCTCGGAGCCGACGGAGAGCGCCGTGTATGCCTGCGGTCCGAATGCGATGTTGCGCGTGGTGAGCGAAATCTGCAGAGCGCACGGTGTGCCGTGCCAAATCTCCCTTGATGCGCCGATGCCCTGTGGCGTAGGCGCGTGCTGGGGCTGTGCAGTGCCTGTGGCTCTGCCCGATGGAGGAGTCTGGTATCGTAGAGTGTGTGTGGAGGGACCTGTGTTTCGTGCAGAGGAGGTGTTGTGGGAGTGAGCAACCTGCAGGTGCGTTTGGGGCGTCTCGTGTTAGCGAACCCCGTGATGACTGCAGGGGGCGCTGTGGGCTATGGGCGGGAATACACGCCAGTGACCGACCTGTCGCAAGCCGGGGCGATGGTGGTTAAGACGCTGACCTTAACCCCCCGTTCTGGCAATCCGCCGCCCCGTGTTGCGGAGACACCTGCAGGAATGGTGCATGCCATCGGCTTGCCGAATGAGGGGGTGGAATCTTTTGTTATCGAGATTTTGCCGCGTCTGCGCTTGTTTGCGGTGCCGATTATTGCGAGCATCGGGGGCGAGACCATCGCAGAATATCAGGCGGTGGCACGGAAACTGGCGCGCGCCGAGGGGATTGCAGGCATTGAGATCAATCTCTCCTGTCCGGATGCCGAGTATGGCCGTGCCGAGTTTGGGCTGGATTCGGAGCGCGTGGCGCAATTGATCTCCGCAGTGCGCTCTGAGACGGATCTGCCTCTTATTGCGAAACTCTCGCCGAACGCAGGCGATTTGGTGCCGATTGCTGAGGCGGCTGTCGCTGCAGGAGCTGAGGGGCTCTGCTTGACCAACAGTCCATGGGGCTTGGCGGTGGATGTGCGCACACGGCGGTTCCGTCTAAGCGCCGGGGTGGGGGGCTTGTCGGGACCTGCGATCAAGCCGATTGCGCTCTATCATGTATGGCGTATTCATCGGGCGATGCCCCATGTGCCCCTAATAGGGGTCGGCGGGATTGCGACTTGGGAAGATGCGCTGGAGTTTCTGCTGGTGGGGGCTTCGGCGGTGCAGATTGGCACCGCACACTATCTTCAGCCGAAGGTGGTCTCCGAAGTGGTGGAGGGTCTGCGTGCCTATGCTATGGCTCATGCGGTCGAGAACCTGGCGACGCTGATTGGGAGCGTGCAGGCTTAGCGTGCTAACGCCATCAGCGGGGAGCTTTTCATCTCGGATTCGCAAGCCATGCGTAAGGTACTGAGCTGGCTCGGCTGCAGATGGAGCGTCTCAAAAATCCAGGTGGGGAGCATAAAGAGAAACTCCGATTCGGAGTGGTCGGGGCTTCGCAACCAGTGGGCGAGGGCGTTGCCCAACGCGACCAAAGCGGTCATTCGTGCGTCCATCAGTCCTTGGGGTTCGTCGGCGTGGTGTTCACCGATAGCGTAGGCTAATTTTTCGGGGAAGCCCCAGTGCAGACAGACCCCTTCGCCAATCTCTGCATGGTCGGTTTGGTAGACTGTTCGCTCCGCTTCCAGTTCGGAGACGCCCTGTGCCACGAGCTCTTCCACCGCTTCGTAGGGCTGGTCACTGTATCGGTCTAACAGGGGCTTGCCCACATCGTGGAGAAGCCCCAAAGTGTACGCCTCATCAGGGGAGAGGTCAGCGACCTGCGAAGCGATGAGCCGACAGCAGAGGGCGGTGTCGATGGCATGGCGCCACCACTTCCCCCGCCTGAGGTTTTGGCGATCTGTCTTGCCTACAAACAGGTCGAACATGCTGGCGGTCATGGCGATGTGGCGCACCGATTTGAACCCCAGCAGGATGACAGCGTCTTTGATAGAGCCGATTTTGCGGGGCATGCCGTAGTAGGAGGAGTTGACCGTGTTCAGCACCCGCACCGACATCCCCTGATCCAGCCCGATGAGCCGTTCCAGATCGCGCGCGCTTGCGTTCGGATTATTGGTCAGATGGATAATCTGGTGCACAACCTGCGGTAGCACCGCCAGCTCCTTGACTTTATGCACAATCAGCTGAGCTTGTTGGGTCATTTTGGTACCTCCTTATCCGCTGTAGATGACGCGGACAATCTCTTCGATGCTGGTGCGTCCTAAAAGCACTTTGGCGAGGGCGTCCTCTTTGAGCAGGCGCAGTCCGTGTTCTTGGGCGGTCTTCTGGATAGTGTAGGCGGGGGCGTGCTGGAGGATCAGGTCGCGAATAGGATCGCTAACCACGAGCAGTTCGTGAACGCCTGTGCGCCCTTTGTAGCCTGTGTTTTTACAGGCGGGGCAACCGACGGCGCGATAGATTTCGAGTCCGTCGAGATTGGGCGGTGGGGGGAAGCCGTAGCGTAGGAACTCGTGTTCGCTGGGGCGATAGGGCTCTTTACAGCGTGGGCAGAGCGTGCGCACAAGCCGCTGCGCTAACACCGCAATTAGCGAAGAGGCGATCATGAAAGGCTCCACGCCCATCTCGATGAGGCGGGGTGGGGCACTGGAAGCATCGTTGGTGTGCAAGGTAGACAGCACGAGGTGACCTGTCAGCGCCGCCTCGATAGCGATGGTAGCGGTCTCGCGATCACGCATCTCCCCTAACATGATAATATCGGGGTCTTGGCGCAGCATCGAACGCAAGGCACTTGCGAAGGTCAGCCCTGCTTTTGGGTTCACCTGAACCTGATTGATACCGGGCAGTTCGTACTCTACAGGGTCTTCTGCGGTGATGATGTTCACCAGCCCTGTATTGAGGCGCGAGAGGATCGAGTAGAGCGTGGTGGATTTGCCTGAGCCTGTGGGACCCGTTACCAAAATGATTCCGTATGAGCGGCTGATAACCTTCTCCAGCGTCTCCAGCGTGTCGGGCAGGAATCCCAGCTTATCCAGCCCGACACGGATACTCCCCTTGTCTAACACGCGCATCACAATTTTTTCGCCGTGGACGCACGGGAGGGTGGAGACGCGAAAGTCATACTCGCGCCCGTCGATGGTGGCGCTGATTCGACTGTCCTGAGGTTGACGCTTTTCGGCGATGTCCATGTCTGCCAGTACTTTGAAGCGTGAGGTAAGCGGGGCTTGCACCTTTTTGGGCAGTACGATCGAGTCGATCATCACGCCATCGATTCGGTAGCGCACTTTGATGCAGTCGCGTGCGGGTTCGATATGGATGTCGCTGGCGCCGTCAGCAATCGCTTGGGCGATAATCGTATTGGCGAGTTTTACGACGGGCGCGTCGTCGGCAAGGTCGCGTAGGTCTTCCGCAGAGAGCTCCTCTTCAGTGTTAGAGTGAATGCTTAGGTCACTTCCACCTAAGTCTGCCAGCAGCTCGCGCACCGTCTCGTGGACAACCTGGTTCGCCTTGTCTTTGTAGAGCTTGCGGATGGCGTTTTGGAGATCCTCTTCGGTAGCGATGCCCACCTCGATATCGAGTTGAGTGTGGTTTGCCAGCTCGTCGATGGCGAAGATATCGAGGGGATCCACCATCGCAATCACCAGCTTGCCGTTTTCGCGTTGGACAGGCACTGCGCGATAGCGCTTGGCTAAGTCGACGGGAACCAGTTCGGCAAGGGTGGGGTCTGGGGAGGTTTCGTTGAGGTCGAGGAAGGGCGCGCCCCAGAGTAGTCCCATGACGCGCACGCGATCCTTCTCACCGATGTAGCCCATCTGCACCAGCAGGTGGTCCAGCGAGAGGGGAATACCCTCCTGCTGCTTTTGGAGCGCCTCTTGAAGTTGTGCCTCTGTGATTAAGCCTTCTTGGACAAACAGCTCGCCTACGCCTCTCAATTGGTTTCACTCCCTCACTGGGGATTATTCCACAAAGCCGGGGCAAAGATCAGGCGGTAATCCAGTAAACTGTTGCTAAGAGGAGAGGATGCAGGAAACAGGCTGTAGATTCGGATATAATATACCCGTAGCCCCGTTCGCAAGGGCTCAAAGCCGCAGAGCTGGCCAGCGAGCGCCAGTTCGGTGTGTTAACTGCTTTACGCGGGCAGGAGATTGTGCCTGTCCCGCTGGCAGAAGCGGTCAGTCGCTTGAAACTGGTTCCGCCTGAGCTATACGAAGAGGCACGCCAGACCTTCCAGCATCTCCATCTACAGCCAGAGCGCAGCGGAACGGTGTAGGGGCACAGCTTCATGGAGTGGGCAATTGCGACAGACCGCCTCGATCGCTTCGACCACTTGAGGATGGTAGCGCGTGCCCGCTCCATGGCGCAGCCGCGCTATCACATGCTCATGACCATGAAGGGAAAGGGTCAGGAGGTCGTCTAACGCTGAAAGAATGTGGGCGGGTAGAGGCGCCTCTGGATGCTCCGAATAGACCACATGGTGCAGGCGAACCAGCGGTGCGACCTGCCAGAGCTCCGGAATCTGTTCTGCGATGGAGGCACTCAGCTCCGCATGGCGATCTAAGGTGATCTGTTCGATGGGGGTGAGCGCAGTCTGCTTATTCAGCACGGCGTAGGGAATACCCACCATCCCGATGTCGCGGAGGTAGATCGCCAGTTCCAGTCGGCGTCGATCCGGAAGCGAGAGCCCCATCCGAAGAGCGACCTTTCGAGCCAGAGGGGCTAAGACATCCGCACTGCCGAACCGCCCATGGGTGCGCAGTTCCACTGCGCGGGCGAACGCGCGTAGGCTCTGGCAACGCCATTGATGAATCTGGGCAGGCAGAACCACAAAAGCGTAGTAGCCTAACGCCCCTGTAGATACTAACACTATTGCCAGTGCAAGCCAGAAGCTGTTCATCGTTTCTCCGATTGTCTCAAGCGTTGCCATTCCCTAACCACCGAGTCGAAAACCGAGACGACCTGCGAATCGAACTGCGTGCCTGCCCCGCGGTGCAGTTCGGCTAATGCCTCTTCCAGCGTCAGTGCCTGCCGATAAAGCCGCTGCTGGCTGGGGGTCTCCCCCCCTATCATGGCATCGAACGCATCGACCACTGCGATAATTCGTGCTTCCAGCGGAATTTGGTCGCCCTTCAGCCCGTAGGGGTATCCTTTACCATCGGGGCGTTCGTGATGGTAGGCAATCCATGGGGTCACGGTAGAGAGGAGTGGGGTGTCTGCAAGGATTTCCGCCCCCAGCTGGGGATGACGCTTGATTTGGCTCCATTCGGAAGAGGTCAGTTTGCCTGGCTTGTTCAGAATACGCTCATCCAGTACCGTTTTGCCCAGATCGTGCAGGAGCGCCGCTTCGTAGACTAGTTCACAGCGCTCTGGGGGAAGCCCCAGCCTTTGTGCCACCTTGCGCGCCCACTGTGCGACCCGCTGAAGATGCCCACCCGTGTAAGGATGGGCTTTCTGAACCAGAAAGCCTAAACTTCGAATCGTCTGGTGGTAGAGGTCGTGCTGGCACGTCCACAGCATAAAGGCTTGGCGCAGCGCCAGATAGGGCGCTAACACCATGATAAGCCCGCTCCCTTCGAAGGTAGCGACCATCAGCCCCACAATCAGCGAGAGAGGAAGCATCACCGCCACCTCGCGCGGGAATTCGTGCAGATCCTGGCGCACCACCCACTTCCAGCGAATCCCCTCAAACAAAGCTATGTTAGCGGATACCAGTAGGCTATTCATCAGGTGGTACACCATCAGGGCGGAGAGCGTGGCACCCACCAAGTGGCTTGGCGTGTGGGGCGACACAAACGAACTGGCTCCCTCAGCCGCCATGCCTGCACCGAAGGCACAGAGAATGCTCTGTACGGTATTCAGCAATACCCAGCGTAGGTTAAACGCTCGGAAGAAGGCGTTAGTTAGCCCTGCGGTAAGCGTAATCAGGGCATCCAGCCAGACCCCCGCTTGCCACCCGGACAGCACAAGCACCGCAATCACAATAGGAGTGCTCACGCTCATCCAGATCCCCTTGTCGGTGTAGCCATGCCAAAGCGGGTAGCGTACCAGAAACAGCTCCGCCACCAGAGCAATCAGGGCGAGCCAAATAAGAGTGCCCGTATTGGGGGCATTTGCAAAGGGCTCCACCGCCAGCAACAGGATCGTTCCTGCGGGGAGCGAGAGCCCTCCGGTCCAAAACCAAAATCTCCGCTTCTGCATGATATTTAGGGTGGGGCAGGGTGAGCGCACCTCCTGCTACCCAACGCCGATTACAGCATCGGAGCAACGACATGCTCTTGCTCGACGGGATCATCCCATCGATGTGGATAGTAGACGCGCTTCGCGCTGGCAACAGACATTATCGCTACTACTGCTGCCATGAGAATGAGCCACCGTTTCATTTGCTGTCCCTCCTACACAAAGTTTGAGTGGTCAGCCGCTCGGTTGCTCGCTCCGCTTCGCGCTCACCTTGCCCAGGGGGAGACACTCTGCCCGGAGATGTCCCCGCAAATCGAGTTCACGAACTGCTCTGCGGCAGTCCGTCCATCGCCACAGCCGCCTCCTGGGGCGGCTCGTGGTCGCTGGGAAACGCCATCATGCGCCGATTGACCGCATCGAGGGTGGCTAAGCCGACCGCTCGGTGGAGGTCATGGCGCACGAGCGCACTGCCCAGCAGTAAATCTTCGCCCTGATCGCGCACGGCACTGACCAGCACCGCAACAAACGGGTACCCTCCTAAAGTGCCGTTGGTGACGATCTCTTCCAGCCCGAATCGTTCTTGTAGTCCATGCGCGGCTTCGACGGCACGCAGGGTCGCTAAAGCGACCAGTCGGGGCAGTTGCGTGCTGGCGCGCACACCGGTGGCACTTCCGCGATACACCTGCCCGTCCCGTTCCAAGTAGACCGTGACGATGGCGCGCGTGCCCTCTTGGCTGATCTGCACATCCACCCAGCGCAGGCGCTTCGCACTGCCACGCGCCGAAGTGCTTTTCTGAGCCACACTGACCTTGCGATGGTCGACGTGGATCCCAAAGTGCGCCATCAGCGCCGATTCGACATCGCGCACTACCTGCTTCGGGTTCCGATCCCCTTCTACCAGCAGGTGAACCTCTTGAATCAGCCCTGCTTCATCTGCTACGACTCGCGCCCCGCACACGCCGCGCAGTTCCCGCAGAACCTGTTCCACCTGATTTGTGCTCCAACGTCGCTCTACCATAAGCCCTCCGTGAATCGGTATCCGAACGATTTCGCCTCCTGTCGGGAATCTCTGTACGGCGTCGTGGCACACTCCCCTTACCCAAATTCAAGCGCCCCAGTTGATTTCCTACTAATTTTACCTGTTCTCGCCAAGCCCTGAAATTTCCTGCCACTTTCCTTCTCGAAAAGGGGTCAAAAAGGGGGTGATTTAAGCCAAATTTAACGCAGTCTGCCCCCTTTCGAGGTTGCCTTTGCGCTGTGGGGGCGTTTTTTTTTTATCCTGCTCTCGTCGAAAGGTATAATACTAAGCCGATGATCGAACCGCTACCCCGCGAGCGCGTGCCGAACACAGAGGCACTCTTGCTAAACGGAAAAGCCTTAGCTCAGCAGATACGCACGACGCTCAAACAACGGGTTCTTCACCTGCATGCCTGTGGGGTTGTGCCGTGTCTTGCGGTGATGCTGGTAGGTGAGGATCCTGCTTCCCATACCTATGTTCGAACCAAAGCGCGGGCGTGTGAATCGGTAGGGATCCGCTCCATCGTACGCCACTATCCAGCCAGCATCTCTCAGGCAGAGCTGGAGGCGCAACTGGATGCGTGGAATGCCGACCCTCAGATTCACGGAATTCTGATTCAGCATCCTCTGCCTGCCACGTTAGACGAGTCTGCCCTGCTTCGACGGCTGGATCCACGCAAAGATGTAGACGGTATTACACCGCACTCGCTGGGCGCCTTAGTGACAGGGGAGCAAGCGTTTGGGGCGTGTACGCCATTGGGCATTATTGCGCTCTTGGATGCATACGGGATCGCCATTGAGGGCAAGCATGCGGTGGTGGTGGGGCGCAGTGTGATATTGGGCAAGCCGATGGCGTTTATGCTCCTGAACCGCAACGCAACGGTGACGATCTGCCATTCGCGCACGCGTTCTCTGGAACACCATACACGTCAAGCAGATATTGTGGTTGCGGCGTTGGGCAAGCCCGAATATCTCATCGGAGCGATGCTCCAACCCGGTGCGGTGGTCATCGATGCAGGTTATAACCGCGTGGCAGGGCGCGCAGGGGATGTGGGCGATGTCCACTTCGAATCGGCTGCCCAGGTCGCCTCGGCAATCACGCCTGTACCAGGCGGGGTCGGTCCGATGACGGTGGCCATGCTCTTGCAGAACACCGTGCTTGCAGCGGAGCGTTGGGCGAGCGATGCAGGCTGAGGAATATGCGCGCATGTATGCCTACGAGAACCACTACTGGTGGTTCGTCGGGCGGCGGAGACTGGTGGGCGAGCTGATCGGGGCGTTCGTAGACTTAGGCACCGGATGGGTTCTCGATGCGGGGTGTGGGACAGGCGCGATGCTGTCTGAGCTGAGCCGAACCGCACCTGCGGTGGGGGTCGATATCGAGGCGTCTGCTCTGCATTATGCCCGTCAGCGTGGGGATTTCCCCCTTATTCGAGCCAGACTGGAAGCCCTGCCTTTCGTCAACGAATCGTTTCGCCTCATAGTGGCGCTGGATGTGCTGGAGCATCTTCCCGATGAGGCGCATGCGTTAGCGGAGTTATGGCGCGTGCTGGAACCCGACGGATGGCTGATAACGACCGTACCCGCCTATAGGTGGCTCTGGAGCAAGCATGATGTGGCGCTCCATCACTATCGGCGGTATACCGCATGCCATCTGCGCGAGCGCTTGCAGAGTGCAGGGTTCACGGTGTGCAAACTCTCCTATTCGGTGATGTTTCTGTTTTTGCCGATTGCGCTGGTTCGATGGTGGGATCGTTGGCACTCTGCGCCCCCTACGGCGACGCTGGTGCCCGTGGCGCCGTGGCTGAATCGGTGGCTCACAGCGTTGCAGTCGCTGGAGGCACGGCTTATCCGTCGTGTGAGCCTGCCATGGGGCGTGAGCTTAGTCGCAGTAGCACGAAAAAATAAGGTATAATCCCCCTGTTTATGGCGATTGCGGTTGTCTTTCCGGGTCAAGGCGTGCAGCGCCCAGGGATGGGCAAGGAGCTTTATATGCGTAGCCCTGCAGCGCGCCGCGTATTTGAGATTGCGACCGAGCTTTCGGGTCGGTCTTTCACCGAGCTTTGTTTTGAGGCAGATGAGCAGACCCTCATGCGCACCGAAAACGCCCAACCGACTCTGCTGACCGTGTGCGATGCGGCTTGGGAAGCCTTGCGTGAGGCGGTTCCCGACTTCCAGCCTGATTTCGTGGCAGGGCACAGCGTCGGCGAATACCCTGCACTGGTGGCGTCGGGCATTTGGACATTAGAGGAAGCCTACCACTGGGTCGAAGCCCGCGCGAAGGCGATGCATGAGATTGCGAGTCGCGTGCACGGCACGATGGCGGCGATTATTGGGCTGGATGCTGAGCAGGTAGAGATCGCTTGCGCCCGCGCCCAATCCGACACCGGCGAAGTCGTCGTGCCTGCCAATTATAACTCTCCTGGGCAGGTCGTGATTTCGGGTACGGTGCAGGCGGTGCAGAAAGCAGGAGAATACGCTCGCGAGTTGGGCGCACGCCGCCTGATCCCCCTCGCGGTAGCGGGAGCTTTCCACTCGCCTATCATGCAAGCGGCGGCTGAACTGATAAGCGAAGCCTACAAAGAGGCTCACTTCAACCCGCCTCAAATCCCATTCTTCTCGACCATCGAGGTACGCTTAATCACAGACCCCGAAGAGATCCGTAGGGTGATGGGTAGACAAATTGCCAACCCTGTCAAGTGGCAACAGAGCGTGGAGGCGATGCATGCGCTCGGAGTGGATACCTTCATCGAGGTCGGCGTCGGCGATGTGCTTTCGGGTTTAATCAAACGCATCGTGCCAGGTGTGCGCATCTTGCGTGTGGTAGACTCTAAAACTCTGGACGAGACCGTAGAGGCACTGCGAGGCGGAGCATGAACCTTTCCTTAGAGCAACGCGTGGCGTTGGTGACAGGTGCAGGACGTGGAATAGGACGCGCGGTTGCGCTTACCCTTGCGCAGGCAGGGGCAAAGGTGGGGGTATTGAGCCGCACCGAAGCCAATGCCTACGAAACCGCTCAGGCAATCGAACAAGCAGGCGGCACTGCGTTCCCACTCGCCGATGATGTTGCGCAGTCTGCCAGCGCAGACCAAGCCGTCGAGGCAGTGGTGCGCCAGTGGGGTCGGCTCGACATTCTGGTAAATAACGCAGGGATTACGCGCGATACCCTGCTGTTGCGCATGAAGGAAGAAGATTGGGATGCCGTGCTTCAGGTTAACTTGAAGGGGGCGTTCCTGTTCACGCGTGCGGCGCTCAAGCCGATGATGAAACAGCGCTGGGGACGGATTGTGAACATCACCTCCGTTGTGGGGCTTACTGGCAACACAGGGCAAGCCAACTACGCCGCCGCCAAAGCGGGGCTCATCGCCTTCACCCGATCGGTCGCTCTGGAAATGGGTAGCCGCAATATCACCTGTAATGCGATTGCGCCCGGCTTTATCGAAACCGACATGACCGAATCGCTCCCAGAGCAGGTTCGCACCTACGCTTTGCAAAAAATCCCTTTAGCCAGACTGGGAACCCCTCAAGAGGTTGCCTATGGGGTACTCTTTTTATGCACAGAACTCGCCTCGTATATTACGGGGCAGGTGCTTTGCATCGACGGTGGCCTGACTACCGGAATCTAACACACCCAAATCAGAGGAGGTAAAATGCAGATGACACAACAAGAGATCTTTGAGCGAGTACGCAAGGTAATCATTGATCAACTGGACAAGCGCCCTGAGGAGATCACGCTGGACGCCCATTTCATCGACGACCTGAACGCCGACTCGCTGGACCTCGTGGAGCTGGTGATGGCTTTCGAGCAGGAGTTCGATGTCTCCATCCCCGAAGAGGAAGCCGAGCAAGTGCGCACAGTGGGCGACGCCGTGCGCCTGCTAAGCGAGAAGCTGGCGGTTGAAGCAGAGTAGTCCCATGCACCGACGCATCGTGGTTACTGGGATGGGGCTTGTCACCCCGCTTGGGCTCGGTATCGAACCGTTCTGGAGCGGCTTAATCGAAGGAAAGCGGGTGATCGGTCCCATTACCCACTTTGATGCCAGCGGGTACGCCACACGCATCGCCGCCGAGGTCAAAGAGTTCGACCCTACCCAGTTCATGGAGAAAAAGGACGCCCGACGCGCCGCACGCTTCATCCAGTTCGCTATCGCTGCGACCCATATGGCGCTCGAAGATGCCCAACTGACCCTCACCCCCGAAAATGCTGAACGGATCGGGGTGCTAATCGGGTCGGGTATCGGCGGCGTGGACTACATGGACAGCCAGATGCGCGTGCTGGTGCAACAGGGTCCCGACCGCCTGAGCCCCTTTCTGAGTGCTATGATGATCGCGGATATGGCGTCGGGCATGGTCTCCATCCATTTCGGGGTTAAGGGTCCAAACCTGTGTGTGGTGACGGCGTGTTCTACTGGCGCCGATTCAATCGGGCAGGCGATGCGTGCAATCGCCTACGGCGATGCCGAGGTTATGATTGCTGGCGGTTCGGAGGCGGCGATTGTGCCTGTGGGGATTGGCGCCTTCTGCGCAGCACGCGCGATGTCTACGCGCAACGACGACCCCGAACATGCCAGTCGTCCCTTCGACGCCGAGCGCGATGGGTTCGTGATGGGCGAAGGATGTGGCGTGCTGATTTTGGAGTCGCTGGAGCATGCGCAGGCGCGTGGAGCTCGGATCTACGCCGAACTGCTCGGATACGGAATGTCCGCTGATGCCTACCATATCACCCAGCCGGACCCTGAAGGCGACGGCGCCCGACGCGCCATACAGAACGCGCTCCGTGATGCCGGGCTCCAGCCCACCGATATCGACTACATCAACGCGCACGGCACCTCCACACGCTACAACGATGCCAAAGAGACCCTCGCTATCAAGCGTGTCTTCGGCGAGCATGCCTACCAACTGGCAGTTAGCTCCACGAAGTCGGTCACGGGACACCTTCTGGGCGCTGCAGGGGCGGTCGAGGCGTGTGCCTGCATCCTCGCAATCCAAAACCAGATGCTCCCCCCAACCCACAACTACGAACATCCCGACCCAGAGTGCGACCTCGACTATGTGCCCAATACCGCACGCCCTGCAAAGGTGCGCTATGTGATGTCCAACTCGTTCGGGTTCGGTGGGCACAACAGCGTTCTGATATTTGGTGCCTACCCATAGAGGGGCACTCCAATGCAACAGCCTTCTGAGGCTCGGACACGGAAGACGGTTTTGTTCGTGGTTATCGGCATAGCGGGGCTGAGCTTTTGTATTATTTTTGCCTGCCCGGTCGCGGCTATTATGTTTCCTGTGTTCGCCCATGCACGAGAGCGGGTGCGCAATGCGGGCTGTATCTCTAACCTCAAACAGCTTGGGGTGGCGTGCGCGCTCTATTCACAGGATCATCGCGACCAGCTTCCCCCCGCCTCCACATGGATGAACGCCATCCGTCCCTACCTCACCGAACCCAACCGTCAGTTGCGCTGCCCCAGCGTGCAAGAGGGCTTCGGCTATGCGTTTAACACCAGATTCTCGCGTGCGGTTCGGGACGAATTGTCGCCTGAGCAGGTGCGTGTGCCGCTTATTTATGATTCGGTCAACCTTGCACGCAACGCCACCGACCCGCTCACCAGCTTACCCGATCCCCCGCGCCACCGTGTGGATTCCGAGCACAACAATGCCCTGTTTGCGGATGGCAGTGCACGGGCAATAGAGCCTGGCACCCCATAGGGATATGGATCTCTGGTACGAGTGGGATCGTCAGGCGTTCTACTTGATCAATCACGGTTTGAGCCATCCTTTGTTAGATCGGGTGATGTGGCTCATAACCAGTTTGGGGTTGGGGTGGGTACAGGCGTTGCTTCTATTGGTATGGACCCTAACGCCTGCGTGGACGCGTCGGGGCAAGGTCAGTTCCTATCGGTGGAAACACCTCTTTCTGGCTGGCAGTGTGACGATTCTGCTGAGCGGGCTGGTCGTGCAGATTCTGAAGCATCTTTTCCCACGCATGCGCCCATCTAATCTGCCTGATGCGTTGGTCGCCCCCGACGAGCGTCTCTTTTACAACTCGTTTCCGTCGGGGCACACAGCCACTTCGTTTGCGCTGGCATGCTGGTTGTGGGGGCGAGTGCGCGGCACGCCCTATCGCTGGGTAGGGTATGTGGCTTGGGGATTGGCGGGGTTAATCGGACTCTCGCGCATCTATCGTGGGGTTCACTACCCCCTGGATGTGCTGGTCAGCGTACTCGTAGGAATTGTGTGTGGTTTCGTAGTTAATCGGGTACAATCGATTTACGAGGCGAATCGTCGATGAAGAAGATTCCGCGTATCGTGGTTGCTAAAGTGGGTCTGGATGGACATGATCGAGGCGCGAAGGTGGTTGCTCGCGCGTTGCGTGATGCTGGCTTCGAAGTCATTTACACGGGCTTGCGTCGCTCCCCTGAAGAGGTCGTGCAAATTGCCCTCCAAGAGGATGCCGACATGATTGCCATCAGCATCCTTTCTGGGGCTCACATGACACTGGTGCCTCGCGTGCTGAACCTTCTCAAAGAGCAAGGTGCTGAAGACATCTATGTCGTTGCTGGGGGAACCATTCCCCACGACGATGCGGAAGCCCTCAAGCAGATGGGCGTCAAGGGCGTGTATCCGCCGGGCTCGCTTATCGAAACCTTCGTGACAGATATTCGCAACCTGTTAGCCGATCGAGAAACTCTAAGCGCAGTTTAGAGAAAGGGGGGGTATCATCATGGGATGAACAGGTATCTCCCGTTAACCCGTACCTTGGAGGGGAGTAGTGGCCGTGTGGCGCGGCCCGTGGTCGTGTCATTCCGTCTGGGGTGGCATACAGTCCACGAACCGGAGCGCATGGATAAAGCCCTGCGTGCATCCGGAATAAGGATGCCCCTCAATTGATGGAGGGGAGAACGTCACCAGCCTGCCGCCCGGAAGCCCCGCCTTCAGGCGCGGGGAGGAAGGATGGCTTCCATCCTTCCATTGCACCCATTGAGCTGTCTGGGGTATAATAGGGGCATGAACCTAACGCTGATGGTGAAGCTCATGCCGACCGAGGAGCAACACACGGCCCTCCTGGAGACGATGGAGCGCTTCAACGCGGCCTGCAACGCCATAGCCGAAGTTCCACAATCTGTAGGGGCACGGCATGCCGTGCCCCTACTGTCCGCGCCATCAGCAAGGTTGCAGAGGCGTACAAGCG
>PSLB01000169.1:0-4037 GCA_040289385.1 Armatimonadota bacterium | reverse complement strand
AAGCCGCCCTTCCTCCCCACGCCTGAAGGCGGGGGCTTCCGGGCGGCGGAAGGAGTGGTGAAACCTGCGTAGACGAACCACCGCATCCAATCTGGTAGGGAACGGGTTATCTGGGTGGAATTGAGTAGTTATGCGAGGGTGGTGGTTGGCGCTACTTGTTGGGTTGGGAAGCACTACAGGGAGCCATGCACAACAGCCCCCTGTAGAGCTGAAGGTGATCCCCTTATTCGGGATTCGAACCACACCGAACGGGGCGTTCCCGATGGCGGTGGAGGTGCGCTCTCACACGCGCCCGCTTCGAGGTGTGTTGGTGGTGCGAGTGGGGGAGTGGGGCACCCTCCGCGAATACCGATACCCGCTGGAACTCCCTGCTGGCTCACGCAAGCTGGTCGTCACAACTCCAGTGATGCAAAGCTATGCTGGGAGTGTGGAGGTCACCTTCACAGGCGGCGGATACCGCGTTTCGGAACGCCAGAATGTGGAGGTGCTGGGGGATTCCGATACGCTGGTCGTTAATGTCGGCGACATTCTGGGCGGTTTGCAGAACCTGACCCAGATCGGGAATCGGCAAGTGAGCCGCTGGAGGCAAGAAGGCAAATACCTGCCCACCTACTGCCCGCCAGAGCGGTTTCCCGAAAGTGCAATTGCGCTGAGTGGGGTCAGCATTGTCATCCTCCATTCGGGTGCGGAGCGACTGAATGCCGAACAGTGGAACGCCTTGCGCCAATGGGTCGCCCTAGGGGGTGTCTTGATTGCTCCTGGAGGTGCAGGGGCGCTCTATCTGCAAAGCCCCTCCATGCGTCCCCTCCTGCCCGTCGAAGTGCAACAACTGACCCAGTTGCCAGATCTCCCTGCTTTGGGGGCGTTTGCGCAAGCGAAACCGCTCCGCCAACCCGTTTCGGTGGTGCATGCCCGCCCAGTTGCTGGCACCGTCCTGCTCAAGCAAGGCAATCTCCCCCTCATTGCCCTGCGCCCTTATGGATTGGGCGCAGTGGTCTTCCTTGCGTTCCATCCCACCGAAGAACCGCTCCGCTCCTACGAAGGCATCAACCAGTTCTGGAAAGCCCTGCTGTATCAGCTTCCCTCTCGCGCACCCAGCCACACCATCAACGCAATCTTCCGTGCTCAGTCTGGGGAAGACCCGAACTCGATGGGGCGCTGGAATAGTGGGCAATTCAGTAGCGATATCCAGCTCAAGGTTCCCGATTTAGCGATTGTCTTTCTGGTACTGGCACTCTACTTCCTCTTGGTGGTGCCGATTAACTACTGGGTGCTGAAACGATTTCGTGCGTTAGACTGGGCTTGGGTTACCACGCCTTTGATTGCGCTTGTGTTTGTAGGAGTTCTGGCGCGTTTCACGAGCGACCTTTATCGCAAGCCCCTTTCTGCAGACATCCAGTCGGTGCTGATTGTGTCGGCAGGTGCATCCGAAGCCTACTCGGTGAATAGCGCCTTGCTCTTCTTCCCGCGAGCGGGACTCTACGACCTGCGCTTCGATCGGGCGGAACTGGTGGAGCAAGGAACGCCTGAACGCACCTTTCGGAGTGCCGAACTGGTCAGTGTGCTCAGCACTTTGGAAGGTGACCCGAAGATGGTGCAAGACTACCGTGTGCGCAACCTTAGCTTCCAGTGGTTCCGCTACACGCGCTATGTCGATCTGGGCGGGCATATCGAGGCGCAAATCCGCCTCAAGCATGATAAGAGAAATTGGCTTGTAGAAGGGCGCATTCGCAATCGGCTCCGCTTCCCCCTGAAGCAGGCGGTACTCCGATTGGGCGACGAGGCTCTCCTTGTGGGCGACTTGGCACCCGGTGCCAGCCGAACAGTCCGTCAACGCGTGCGCGTTCCCGAGCCTCCAGCACACTCAATCCCCGATCCGTTCTCTTTAGAGGGGGTCTTTGTGCAGACTCAGTACGCTTGGTTTCGGCAAGTGTCTAAGACGCCCGTCATCTACTTGACTGCAGAGGCATCGGAGCCTGTGTTGGCACCTGACATGCGCGACCAAACTCGGCGCACGGCACGCAACACGCTCTGGGTTACCATCCCAGCGGAGGTTGTCGAATGAGGGAGAGCAACCCGCTCCTGTGGTACCACTTGATTGGCTGGACACGCCATCGGTATCAGCAACAGCGCGTGCTCTTTTACACGATTGCCTTTGTGATTATGTTGCTGTACGCCACAGCGCTCACAATAATGCTACGAAGTTTACCCGAGACCAGAACTGTGGTCAACTTCGTGTTGTTCCTTGTCTGCCTATTGACCCCTCTGTTCAGCTACAATCTGTTCTCCACAGAGTATGAGAAGGCGACATGGGAGTTTCTGGCGTTGACGCGCCTCTCTGCGAAGCAGATTCTCTTGGGGAAGTGGCTGACAGGAATGGTACGGTTGGGCATTCTGTTTGTCGGTCTACTCCCGTTTCTGCTGGTTATCGATTCGGCGAAGGCCCTCGATCAAATTCCGACTCGCCTGTTTCTATATCAGATCCTTCTGGCTCTGCTTTGCGTGTTCAGTTGGGGCACACTGCTTATCACGGCGGGGGTATGGATTTCGTTCCGTTGGCGTAGCACGGTGCTCAGTGCGTCGCTGTTGTATGGATTGCAGATATTCATTCTGCTCTTGCTTCCTTTCTTGGCCGCCATCTTCAACGCCAATTCCGATCGGGAAGGCACGCTAACCGTCGCCCTTCAAAGCGATTTTCGCTCCTTCTCCGAGCGCATTCTGTTTTGGGTGATGGCTTTCTTCAACGGTCAGTTCGTGGTGTGGTTCAATCCGTTCTACACGCTTCACGAGTTGTACTGGATGATGCCCCACTGGCGGTGGGATTATTCTGGGAACTGGGAGCAGACAGCGCTGGCGATGCGTGCCGTCGGGTGGGGTTGGGTACAGAGTCTGGTCTATCTGTTATTGTCTGCAGGTTTTTGGGGCTTGACCTATAACGGAATTAGAAAGCACTGGCGCAAATGAGGAGGGAAGACGCATGCTGGATGTCAGAAACCTACGCAAAGAGTATGGTGACCTGGTGGCGGTTAAAGGCATCGCGTTCCAGCTTATGCCGGGCGATGTGTTTGGCTTTATTGGTCCGAACGGAGCCGGCAAAACCACCACTATCAAGATGCTGGCGACTCTGTTGGAGCCGACCTCTGGCACCGCGATGCTCAACAATATCGACATTGTCCAGAACCCCGAAGCGGTACGCCCCCTGCTGGGATACATGCCCGACTTCTTTGGCTTGTACGAGGGCATCACCGTGCGCGAGTATCTGGAGTTCTTCGCTGCCGCCTACCGCATCCCCAAATCCCAGCGGGAGACAATCATCGATAATGTGCTGGCGCTGACCGACCTGACGGTCAAAAAGGATGCCTATGTCGAGACTCTCTCGCGCGGAATGCAACAGCGCCTGTGCCTTGCCAAAAGTCTGGTGCACGATCCGATTCTGCTTCTATTGGATGAGCCAGCGTCAGGTCTGGACCCGCGCGCCCGCATCGAAATCAAGGAGCTTATTCGTGAGCTGGGGGCGATGGGCAAAATCGTGCTGGTCTCCTCCCATATCTTGCCCGAGCTGGCGGACTTCTGCAACAAAATTGGGATTATCGAGAAAGGCGAACTGTTGGTGTGGGGCGCTGTGGACGACATCGTCAAACAACTCCAAGCGAACCGTGTTTTAGAGATTCGCCCGTTAGGTGAACTGGAACCTTTAGCCCAACGCATTGAACGGGAACCCCATGTGCAGGGGGTTGAGTTCCACAACGGGAGCCTACACGTCCACTTCGCAGGCGGATTGGAGGAGCAGGCTGATCTGTTGAGTGCGCTCATCCGTGATGGCTACCGAATCGCCACCTTCCGCGAGGAGTCGTTGGACTTAGAGGATGTGTTCATGCGCATCACCAAAGGCGAAGTGAGTTAGGCTGGACAGTGTACAAGGAGATATCACCATTCGTGGGGGGAACCCCTCCGCTTATCACCACCCCTTCCCACGCGAGCGACACCGCCGTATCTGCCTCCCCCGACACCAGCGCAACTCCATCGGCAGGCTATAG
>PSLB01000168.1:0-4134 GCA_040289385.1 Armatimonadota bacterium | reverse complement strand
AAGCCCTGCCCGGCTTGCCGGGCGAGGGCAAGCCCCCGGCTTTAGCCGTGGGGTAGTTGACGTCCTAAGCCATAACCATCTCGCCCGACTCGTCGCCCATCATGCGCGCGGGGGCGGGCGCTTCGTTGCGAGCACGCTCTTCGAACAGGTCGACGGGCGTACGAGGGGAGGCAAAGGGCAAATGGGTGCTTCCCCTCGCTAGAATGTGAACACCGTTTGCGCTCTCTCCTTCGTAGGGGGCGCCGTAGTTCCACGGTACCCACGAACGCGCGTTCTTCCTTCGGCAGAGACAACAGAGAGATTATACCAAACCTAACTTTAGCTTAGCAACTCAACCCGAAGTTGAAGAGAATCATCAGTAGATCGGCATGGTCTACCACGCCGTCGCTGTTCAGGTCTTCGGGAAGGTTCGTGCCCCTTTGTCCAAAAGCGGACAGCAGGCGCAAGAGGTCGGCATCGTCGATGACCCCATCGCGGGTAATGTCGCCCGACCGGAGAGTGAAGTTTTGTGTAACCTCATTGCTGAGGAACACTGCGGCGCGCTGACAGAGCCAGCTTCCAATCGGTGCGCTTAGAGTCAGCGTTGCGGAGCCAGCGAGCGTAGTCTCCACCTGATACGCCCCACCTGAACCCAGCGTCAGCGTGAAGCGTTCTTGCGTACTGCCTTGCGTGACGGTCATTTGCACCTGTCTCCCAGCAGGATTACCGATCCCTTCCAGCGCCACAGTGCCCTGAATGCGCACGGGCTGGACGGTTAGCAGATTGGTTCCAACACTGGCGTGGTAGGTAGAGTCTCCTGCGTATTCTACGCGCAAGGTCTGACTGCCCAGCCCCATCGTGAGTGGAATGGTATAGGGGAGGGTGGCGACACCCATGGCGTTGGTTGTGGCTGAGCCGATGGGGGTCGTGCCGATTTTGAAGGTAAGCGATTGTCCGCTTAGGGGGGCGTTGTCGAGCGTTTGGCGCAGGGTGGCTTGGAGAGTGAGAGAGGCACCACGCCGACCAGACTGCGCTGGGACCGTAAGCGTGGTGGCGCGCCGTATCTGCCAGATGCCAGAGAACTGCTTATCATCCACTACAAAGTCGCCCGGGTTGATGGTATTGCTGTTGTCGCGGTCGTACCAGAGGGCCGCCCACACGTCATAGGTGCCCGGCACCGCATCAGGCGGGATTTGGAAGTATCGGACGAGCCTGCTATTGCCTTCTGGGAGGCTCACCTTCCAATCGCGTGGAGGGTCGCTTATCCAGCTCCCTGTGCGGATGGAAGCTCCCAGAATGACCCAGAAGTCATGGGTGGCAATGAGAGTATAGGTCAATGTGCCTTGTGCGCCTGTGCCCGCAGGGTTTGGAGAAGCGGTTAGGTTAGTGATGGTGGCTACTCCGCCCTGCACTAATCGATAGCCTGCAGGTCCGTAGTAGTGGGTTAGGATTTGTTGCCAGTTTTTGGTTCCGTAGCCGTGCCAAGGGGCAGCGGTGGTGCATGCTTGCGTGCTGGAGAGCCGTCGCCCTGTTGCCCAGCGTGCCGAGCCCCACTGACACATCCCGCGCCCATGACCGTTGAGCGCAAAGCCACTACAAACAGGATCTTCGATACACGGCCAGCTCCCGCCAGTACCCGAATAGCCATCGCCACAGCCTGCGTTGTTGTTCTCGGCGGAATATTCGGCGCGTGCGATGGTACCCGTAGCCGTCAATAACACAAAGCGTGTGGTGGCCTCTACAGCAGCGTTGCCGTTGCTGGTCTGATTGCCTGTAAACACCTGACACGCAGTGCTGTCGCAAATGTCGTAGGTGCTGGTGGCGGGCGCGTAAACGAACGATACCCCGTAGCTCCGTACCGCAACGGCGCCAGCCTTGAGCGACTCCATTCCCCCCGGAACATTGCCCCAACACGCATACCACTCGCTAGTGATGACCCCCTTGCAGTAGGTCTCCAGAGAGTAGACCTCCACGCGTTGGCAGTTGGTGCGCGTGGTGCAGTTACGCCCGACTCGGATATATTTGGGCAGCACAATCGGAGCAGGTGCCAGCGGTACGAAACCCTCTGGATTCATCGGGTCGGGGGTTGCCACTGGTCCGCATTCATTGCAAGGCTCGGTGGGCGTCTGTTCGCGATGGCGAGGGGAACGCATATCGCTTGCTTCCACACCGCTTCCGGGCTCCATTGTGAGGCGATAGATCCAGTCGCCGCCGCTCCACACCAGAATCTGCTCCAATCGGCGTGTGCGGTAGCCTGCCTTCTCCAGAAGTAAGGTGACATACGCCTGCTCCCCTATGGGGAACTGAATATGGAAAAACCCACGTGCATCGGTCAGGGTCTGGGCCGGCGTTTCGACCACCGCGACGCGCACACCCTCCAACGGCTGTCCGCTCCCCTCATCGGTGATCCAGCCAATGAGGGTCATCATGCCCGCCTTGCGTTGGCTCCACAGGAAAGCGGTCTGACCCTCCACTGGGGGCTTGATAGGATCCAGGTAGAAGTGGATGGGGAGCATCGGCTCCGCGACGCGCAACGGCAGTCCAACAGGCTGATAGCCGTCCACAACGGCATAGAGGGTATAGTCGCCTTCTGGAAGCATCAGGTTAAGGCGTCCGTCGGCGCCCGCCCGATAAGTGCTGGGTTTTGCACCCGTTAGATGCACCTCTACGGGTAAAGCACGCCCCGACACCGCATCGTGAAACCGCAACGAAACGGGCACCGACTGGGCCCCAGCAGATACTCCAGCCCACACGATGCCGATGACCCACAACAGTCTCCTGCCCATACCCTAATAGTATACCCCAATTGGGTTATAGAGCCTACCGTCTGCCGCGTCGGAGGCGGTAGACATACGCCAGCACTTCGGCAACCGCTTGATAGAGGGTTGTGGGGATTTCGCGTCCGACCTCCACCTCCGCATAGAGGCTTCTTGCCAGCAGCGGGTTCGGCACGATGGGCACATGCCAGCGCAGGGCTTCCTCACGGATGCGCTGTGCCAACCAGCCCTTGCCTTTTGCTACCACGCGCGGAGCACGCATCGGGGTGCGGTCGTAGCGCAAGGCAACGGCATAGGTCACAGGGTTTGTGACCACCACATCCGCCTTGCGCACATCCTGAAGCATGCGTCGGCGTGCCATCTCTTGCATCCGCTGACGCTGACGCATGCGGGTGTGTGGGTCGCCCTCCGTCTGTCTATACTCTTCCTTAACCTCATATCGCGACATGCGGATGCTCTTCTCAAACTCGTACCGTTGATAGAGATAATCCAGTAACGCCAGCACCAACCACAAAATGCCCACGCGTAGCCCCAACTGGTATAGGGTTTGGCTCATCGGAGCGAGCGCATCGGGCAGGGGCAGGCGCGACGCCTCGATGAGGGCTCGCATCTGTGCCTGAATGGTGCGCCAAGCCACATAAGCAATCGCCACGAACTTGAGCAGTGCCTTCAGGAGCTCCACCAAAGCCCGACGCGAAAACAGACGTTGAAACCCCTTAATGGGGTCGATTCGGTTCAGGTCGGGCTTGAGTGGCTGGGTGCTCACCTCAAACCCCACCTGAAGCACATTGCTGATCAGGCTCACTCCCAGAAAGACAGCAAGAAGCGGCACGAGCAATCCCAAACCACCAAGCAGGAGATCGTAGGAGCCCCGCATGGCTCCTGCTTGCCCCAGCCCCTGCTGAAACGCCTGCAGAAAGCGCCAACCGCCACGTTCCAGTAGGGTGGGCAGAACCAGTACGAAAGCGAGGAACAAGACGGCGCTATTGACCTCCATCGAGCGCGCCACCTGCCCTTTTTTGCGGGCCTCTTGCCGACGGCGCGGCGTCGCTTGCTCGGTGCGCTCCTCGTCCATAATAATAACGATTATCGGTGAAGTGCCTTGCACCTTGCAGAATCGCTCTGGCACCAGACCCGATTCTGGGGTTGGGGATAATATGACGCATCTGGATTATCCGCGAGGATTTGCCTTTAGGTACAAGATGGGTGGGTGGGCTTCGCGACGCTCTCCACCTGCCTCATCGTGCCCCCCAGCCTGAAGCGCCGTTTTGGGTACCCTCTGTTGGGAGCGTTGAGGCAGAGAACGCCCAACCTTGCGATCGCCGCCTCGTTGGTGAGCGAGCGCTTCAGTGCTTGGGCTTGATGGGGCCCGGTTGAC
>PSLB01000167.1:0-4201 GCA_040289385.1 Armatimonadota bacterium | reverse complement strand
GGCGGGCCGTTGTCAACCGGCCCTGTAGGGGCACGGCATGCCGTGCCCCTACTTTAGCCGTGGGGTAGTTGAATGGATGGAATGGACCGATCGCGCCCTATTTGATGAGCAAGGCAACATCGTGGAACTTCAGTCGGTGGGACGCGACATCACCGAGCAAAAAAGAGCAGGGGAAGAGATTATGATCCTCTCAGGGCGAGGTGGTTGCGCGCATCAAACTGCTCTCTGCTGACGCAGACACCCTTAGCCTGCGCTTCGAGGTTCAGGATACCGGCATCGACATCCCCCAAGACAAGAAAGAGGCCATCTTTGACCCCTTCCGACAAGCGGATGGGAGCGCCACCCGCAAGTACGGGGGCACAGGACTGGGGCTGGCGATCTGCAAGAAACTGGTGGAGCTCATGGGTGGAACGACTGGGTACGAAAAACTGGCCTACTGGGGCAAACCGAGCCTCGAATCGGTGCGAGGGGTGGCGTAGAGCCTACTCCAGTATCCGAATCGCCTGTAGCGAGCGGGAGACCTCCGCACGCAATCGAGCCAGATGCGCCTGAAACAGTGCCTCCTGTATTGGTGGGGTCAGCGCCACCAGCTCCTGCTGCGATTCCACAGGCTCAATGTGTTGCGGGGAAACCCCTAGCTCGCCCAGACCCCTGCGGAGCGTCTCTATCTCGGACTCACTACCACACGCGCGCAAGAAGTAACGAAAGGAAAGGGTCTCTATTGGGGCGGTTTCGCCTGGTCGGAGCGAGGGGTCAGGAATCGGAATGGGCTTGGGATGGCGTGCCACCTCGATAAGGTCGCCGATCACGGCGCTGGCAGTGGGGCGCGCGCCAGCTGCCATGCCGTGCAGGAGCATATCCTCAAAGCCGTTGCCTTGAAGCCAAATGCCGCTGAAGGCGCCCCGAACAGCACAGAGCGGATTGTCCGCAGCGACAAGCGTCGGATGCACGCGCACATTCAGGCGTCCATCGGGCAGACGCTCGGCTGTGCCCAACAGTTTGATGCAGTAGCCCAAGCGCTTCGCCCAGATCAGGTCGCGCCCGTTCAGCTCGGTGATACCTTCCCGATAAACCGCCTCCACGGGCACATCCTGCAGGAACGCCAGCCGTGCCAAAATCGCCATCTTATACTGGGCATCGTACCCTTTCACATCGCTGGTGGGGTCGGCTTCTGCATAGCCCAACGCTTGAGCCTTTTGAAGCGCGTGTTGGTACGACTCTTCGGCAGGCACGCCCTGCTCTAGCCCGTGCTCCATCTCTCGCAGGATGAAGTTCGTGGTGCTGTTGACAATCCCCACGGCGCGAGTGATGCTGTTGCCTGCCAGAGCGCCCCTTAGGATGGTCAGAATGGGCAAGCTTCCAGCGACGCTCGCTTCATAAAGCAGGCGAACCTTGCGCTGGTAGGCGAACCGAACCAATGCATCGCCCGCAATCGCCATCACCATCTTATTGGCGGTAATCACATGCTTGCCCGCCTCCAACGCCTGCTGAATCAGCGAGCGTGCAGGCTCCAAACCACCGAGCAGTTCCACCACAATATCCACTTCAGGCGCTAATGTCGCCTGTTGGGCGTCGGTCGTCAGCAACTCCGCAGGAATAGACACGGGGCGAAGCTTGGTGACCGAACGCACCAACACATGGCGTACTTCGAAGGTACAACCCGTCTGTGCATAAAGAATGTCGGCGTTCTCCTGAAGCAAGCTCCAGACCCCGCCGCCGACCGTACCAGCCCCTAAAAGGCTTACCCGAAAAATCTTCTTACGCATCCTCTATTGCGTATGCAGTATACCCAAAGCGGCGTTGCACTGCCCAGCAAACATAGCTTAGCAGGTACAATCTTTGGCGATGAATGTGCGCCAGTTCGTCGAACGACGCAAACCACGCTGGGAACGGTTCGAACAGATGGTACAGACCGTCCGCTGGGCAGGAGCACGTCTGCTGAACCTCGACGAGCTTAACGAGTTAGGACGGCTCTACCGACAGGTTGCCGCAGACCTCGCCTACGCACGCCAGCAGGGCGCAGACCCTGTCGTGCAAGACTATCTCAACAGCCTCCTGGCACAAGCACACGGCGTTCTCTACCGATCGCGACGAGGCAAGGTGTGGGACGGACTCCGCTCCCTTTACTACGGCTTCCCCGAATCGGTAAGACGCCAGTGGCGGTCAATTATGCTGGCGATTGCCATCACGCTGACCGCAAGCCTCACCGCCTTCCTGCTGGTGGCGCACGACCCTGTGTGGAGCGGACGGCTGGTGCAGGGCGGGTTCCAGGAAGTATTGGAGCAGTGGAAGAGGGGCAAGCAGTATACCCCTGGCGACCTGAGCCACGCCCCCGGCATGTCGATGTTCTATTTTATGAACAACTCGAGGGTGGCTCTGCTGTCGTTTGGGCTGGGCATCTTTGCGGGCATCCCGACGGTCTACCTGCTCTGGACAAATGGAATGATTTTGGGGGTCTTCGCGGCGGAGCTGGCGCGTGTGGGCAAGCTGGGGCTCTTTTTGGTATCCATCTATCCCCATGGTGTCCCAGAGTTAGGTGCTATCTTTTTCTGTGCTGGAGCGGGGCTGTTGGTCGGGCGCGCCGTAATTATGCCTGGTGACTTCAGTCGTATCGAGGCGGTTCGGCGTGTGGGGCAGGATGTGTTCTATCTGGTGGCAGGCTCGGTCGTGCTGATTCTAATCGCAGGGCTGGTGGAGGCATTTTTCTCGTTCTATGCGTTTCCTAACTGGATGAAGTTCGCTTGGGGCACGCTGTCGCTGGGAGTGCTGCTGACCTACATCCTGCTAGTGCGTCGGCGGTGAGGTATACTCGGCGTGTGGGCTGGGTCTTGGAGTGCGCGTCGCTGGGCAAGCGCTTTGGAACGCGCTGGGTGTTTCGCGGGCTAAGTGTAAGGGTGATGCAAGGCACTCTGCTGACGGTGCGGGGAAGCAACGGCTCGGGCAAGAGCACCCTCCTGCGTCTGATTGCGGGGCTAATGGCGCCCACTGAAGGGCAGGTTCGGCTCGGTTATGCGACCCAAACGCTTACACCCTGCACAGACTGGTTAGGCTGGTGTGCCACCGATGGCGCGCTCTATCGCGAGCTGACCGCCTACGAGCATCTCCACTGGTGGGCTACGGTGCGCGGGGGCATGCCGACGCAACCGCTACTGATGGAGTGGCTGGCACGCTACGAGCTGGCAGAACGCGCCCACGACCGCGTGCGCACCTTCTCGACGGGCATGCGTCAACGACTGCGGCTCGCCTTAGCGACTTGGGGACGCCCTCCTGTCTTGCTGTTGGATGAACCCGATGCAGGCATGGACCCGCGTGGAATCGATTTGTTGGAGCGCACTTTGCATGAGCAACGAACCTTCGGACTGGCTCTGTTCGCCACCAATCGCCCTGAACATGCGCGCTGGGGCGACCTCGTTCTCGAGATGGGGGCGTGAAACGCTGGCCATCTGGCGCAAGGATGTCTTACAAGAGTGGCGTCTTCGGCAGGGGCTAATCGCCTCTTTGCTTATGGGTGTCGTCACAGTGGTGGCGATCAGTTTCGCGGGGTTAGGGGTGAACCTCTCTGCACGGATGCAAGCGGGTCTGTTTTGGCTGGCGGTTCTGTTTGGGATGTTTCCCGCCTTGGCGCGCGGCTTTATCAACGAGGAGGAGACCGGCACAGCAGACCTTCTGCGCGTGGGGGCGCGCCCCACCTGCGTGTTCTGGGGCAAGTGGCTTTTCCACATGACGCTGTATGGGGGACTGAGTGCGGTCATCCTCCCGCTTTATCTGTTGATGGTGACGCCAGGGGGCGAGAATTGGGTGGGGGGGGTGGTCTTGTGGCTCCTTGGAGGCGTTGGGCTGGTGACGGTGCTCACGCTGTGTGGCGCGTTGGTTGCGGGCACGGCTTCACAGGGCGCCCTGCTAGCAGTGGTGACCTTCCCACTTCTGCTGCCGATGGTGTTGATGCTCATAGCGGGAACGGAACAAACCCTGCAGGGGCACTTCCCTTGGGCCACCGTTCAAGGGCTTTTAGGATACGGCTTAACTCTGAGCGTGGGAGCTGGATGGGTCTTCGAAAAAGTCTGGTGTGAATAAGGGCGAGGATGCCCTCGCCCTGCTCACTTCCGTTGCCGAGAATATAGAAAACTGTTCCCGACACCCGCCCAGGCGGGGGCGCCGGTCTGACGCAGTTGCCTGTCCCGGCGACGGCAGCCACAAGGGC